>JAUNTP010000015.1 GCA_030538585.1 Mobilicoccus sp. | reverse complement strand
TCGAGACCACTGGTGACGTGTCTACGAGAGTCTCGGTGGTGTCGGGACGTCGCTTCCCTCGGGACGTGACTGCCCTCGTCGACCGTGGGTTCCTGGCAGGAAGCTCACCGTGGCGTGCGGGACTCACCTCCCGTAAGGAAGCACACCTTGGCGTGGGGGGCTCACTCTGCGGAAGGAAGCTCACCGTCGACGGTGAGTTCCCTGCGTTGGGGTGAGTTCGGTTCACGAAGGTGAGCTTCTGCAGCGCAAGTGCGGTGGCGAGACTCATCCTCCAGAGCCACGCGCGCCTTGAGGTGAGGGGCTCTCGTGATGCCCAGAACCTCACCTGACCGTGTGGGACTCACTTGGGGGAAGGAAGCTCACCGTCGACGGTGAGTTCGCTGCGTTGGGGTGAGTTCGGGTGGCGAAGGTGTGCTCGTGTGGCACGGGTGCGGTTGGTTGGCCTCCGTGAGTCGCGCCCGCTGAGGGGCGCGCCACGCTCGGGTGGTGGCGTCAGGACTCCTCGGACGGGTCGTCGGCGATGTCGGAGTCGACCGCCCCGCCCTCGTTGCGGCGATTGATGCGGGCCTCGGCGCGGTCGAGTGCCGCGGTGCAGTGGGCGGCGAGGGCTTCGCCGCGTTCCCAGAGGCCGACGCTGGTCTCGAGGTCGGCTTGACCCGACTCGAGCTTCGCGACGGTCTCGATGAGGGCGTCGCGGGCCTGCTCGTAGTTCATCTCGGCGATGTCGGCGTGGGCCTCGGTCATGGGGTGGCCTTTCTGCTGGTGACGGGGGTGACGCCGAAGTCGCCGCGGGCGACGCGCACCCGCAGGATTTCGTCGGCGTCGACGTCGGTGCGGTCGGTGACGAGTCGGCCGTCGGCGTGCAGGACGATCGCGTACCCGCGGTCCAGAGTTCCCTGGGGCGACAGTGCTCGCAGCTGAGCGGCCAGGGCCTCGACGCGGGCCCGGTCGCGGTCGATGCGGGTGGTCATGGTGCGACGCGCCCGGTCGCGGTGCTGCTCCAGGACCGCGCGGTGGGGAGCGAGGGTGGCGTGCGGGTCGGTGAGAACGGGTCGCCTGCGCAGCACGTCGAGGTGGCGGCGCTCGGCCGCGATGCGCCCGCGGACGGCCAACCGCGCGCGTTCGCGGGCCTCCTCCAGCCCGAGCCGTTCGGTCTCGACGTCGGGGACGACCCGTTTCGCTGCGTCGGTGGGGGTGGATGCGCGCACGTCGGCGACGAAATCGAGCAGCGGGGTGTCGACCTCGTGGCCGATCGCGCTGACGACCGGTGTGGTGGCCGCCGCCACGGCGCGCACGAGGGATTCGTTGCTGAACGGCAGGAGGTCCTCGAACGAGCCCCCGCCGCGGGTGATGACGATGACGTCGATGCGGTCATCGGCGTCGAGCTCGGTGAGGGCGTTGGTCACGGCGGCGACGGCGTCGGTGCCTTGCACGGGCACCTCGCGGACCTCGAATTCGACGGCAGACCAGCGGCGACGCCCGTTGTCGACGACGTCGCGCATGGCGGCGCTGGCGCGACCGCACACGAGGCCGATCCGTGCCGGAAGGAACGGCAGCGGCCGTTTGCGCTCGGCCGCGAACAGCCCCTCGGAGGCCAGCACCCGCTTGAGGTGCTCGAGACGCGCCAGGAGTTCGCCCTCGCCGACCGGCCGCACGTCGCGGGCCTCGAGCTGGAGCGTGCCCCGCTTGCTCCAGTAGGAGGCCTTGGCGTGGACGACGACGCGGCTGCCGTCACGGATGGGCATGCGGTCGAGCACGACCGTGGGCACGGTGACCGTCATCGACATGTCGACGTCGGCATCCCGGAGGGTCACGAAGCACGTGCGGCTGCCCGGGCGACGGTTGAGCTGAACGATCTGGCCCTCGACCCACACGGGTGACATGCGGTCGACGTAGTCGGAGATCTTCATGGAGAGCAGACGAAGCGGCCAGGGGCGTTCGGCCGAGGTGTCGGCGGCCTTCTCCGGCAGGGGCTCGCTCACCCGCGCCAGTATGCCAGCGACGCCCGGCGCCCCCGAGGAGCGACATCACCGCCCATCTAGCCGAGACCGTCGGTTCAGACCGACGGCTTCGGCGGTCAGGTCGCGTGGAGGTGACGTCGGTAGGGTGGCGTTCGTGACTGACGACAAGAAGATCCTCCTGGCCGCTCCCCGTGGATACTGCGCGGGCGTCGACCGAGCCGTGGTCACCGTCGAGAAGGCGCTCGAGGTGTACGGCGCGCCGGTCTATGTGCGTAAGCAGATCGTCCACAACACCCACGTCGTGCGCGTGCTGGAACGTCGCGGTGCGATCTTCGTCGAGGAGACCGACGAGGTGCCCGAGGGCGCTACGGTCGTGTTCTCGGCGCACGGCGTCGCGCCGACGGTGCACGAGGAGGCCCGCGAACGGTCCCTCACCGCCATCGACGCCACGTGCCCGCTGGTCACCAAGGTGCATCGCGAGGCGCAGCGGTTCGCGGGCGAGGACTACGACATTCTCCTCATCGGCCACGAGGGCCACGAGGAGGTCGTCGGCACCACCGGTGAGGCGCCTGAGCACATCACCCTCGTCGACGGCCCGGACGACGTCGAGAACGTCGAGGTGCGTGACCCCGAGAAGGTCGTGTGGCTCTCGCAGACGACGCTGTCGGTCGACGAGACGATGGAGACCGTCAAGCGGCTGCGCGAGAAGTTCCCACTCCTGCAGGACCCGCCGAGCGACGACATCTGTTATGCCACCCAGAACCGTCAGGCGGCGGTGCGCAAGATGGCGAGCAAGCTCGACCTCATGCTCGTCGTCGGCTCGCAGAACAGCTCGAACAGCGTCCGCCTCGTCGAGGTGGCCCTCGAGCACGGTGCCAGGGCCGGCCATCTCGTCGACTTCGCCGACCAGATCGAGGACTCCTGGCTGGAGGGTGTGTCGACGATCGGCATCTCCAGCGGGGCATCCGTGCCGGAGATTCTCGTCAACGACGTCCTCGACCACCTGGCGGCCCGCGGGTACGACGACGTGTCGATCGAGGTCGCCGCGGAGGAGAGCCTGCTGTTCGCGCTGCCGGTCGACCTGCGCCGCGAACTCAAGGCGCGCGGCATCCCCTTCGACGCCAAGGTCAAGAGCGACGCGGGGGCCTCGCTGCGCTGACCATCTATTCGCCGGGTTGGCCGCTGTTCAGGAGGCGTCCGCGCGCTTGTCCGGCGCTGTCGAGTGAGTCTGCTGCGTACGGAGTGCGGCGTCGTCACGCCGGTCGGCGCCGTCGTCGAGGTGGTCGAGCAGTTCGCCGGCCGTGAGCGGCCGCACCGCGGCGTCCACTACCGGAAGCGAGGGTGGCTCCTGCTGCGCGAGGCCGAGGTCATGCATCCGGCGGGCCGTGACGAACACCCGCGATTCGAGGGCTCCGACCATGGAGTTGTAGTGCTCCACGCTGCGGCGCAGGGAGCTGCCCATGGTCGAGACGTGCCCGCCGAGGCTGCCGAGGCGGGCGTAGAGATCTCGACCGAGGTCGAGGAGCTCGCGGGCGTTCTCGGTGAGGGCGTCCTGCTGCCAGGTGAAGGCGACGGTGCGCAGAAGGGCGAGCAGAGTGGCGGGGGAAGCGAGCACGACGCGCCGAGCCATCGCGTGCTCGTAGAGCGTCGGGTCGGCGTCCAGGGCTGCGGCCAGCGTCGCGTCGGAGGGCACGAAGCACACGACCATCTCGGGGGTGGGGGAGAACGCCGTCCAGTACTCCTTCTTGGCCAACACGTCGACGTGGCCGCGCAGCGCTGACGCGTGGCCGGTGAGCAACGCGGCTCGCTCCTTGTCATCGGAGACGCCCTGGGCAGCAAGGAACTTGGTGAGCGGCGCCTTGGCGTCGATGACGAGAGATTTACCGCCCGGAAGACGGACCACCGCATCGGGACGCACCGTCGCGTCAGTGTGGCTGAGGCCGCTCACCTGCTCGTCGAAGTCGCAGCGACCCAGCAGGCCCGCATGTTCGAGGAGACGCCGCAACTGACTCTCGCCCCACACGCCCCGCGTCGTGGAGGAGTTGAGCGACCCGGCGAGCGTGCTCGTCTCCTGATGAAGTCGGCGGGTGGTGCGCGCCACCTCACCGAGGCGCTCTCCGAGTTGGCCGTACTGCTCGGCCCGATCACGTTCGAGGGTGCCGACCTGGCGTTCGACACGCGCGAGCGCGCTGGTCAGCGGAGCGATGGCGACCAGGATGCTCTCCTCGTCGTCAGCGCTGTCGAGGGTGTGACGTCGCCACTCGTCGATGCGGTCGGCGAGGGCGTCGCGCTCGGCGCGCAGGCCCGTGACCTGCGCGACGTACTGGGTGCGCACGACGAGCCAACACAGCAGGGCGCCGACAATGAACCCGAGCAGCGCGGCGAGCGGAATCTCCATGGCGACACCATGACAGGCACCACCGACAACCCCCTCCGTCGGTCGAGGAGGAGCGGGGGCGACGTCTCGGGGCCATCCAGCCTTACGCAGTAGCGCGGGCAATGGTCTCGAGACGCTTCGCTCCTCGACCAACGGACCGGCGTCACCCCCCGGGTTGGTCGAGGAGGAGCGGGGGCGACGTCTCGGGGCCATCCAGCCTTACGCAGTAGCGCGGGCGATGGTCTCGAGACGCTTCGCTCCTCGACCAACGGGGGCGGCGCCCCCCGGGTTGGTCGAGGAGGAGCGAAGCGACGTCTCGAGACCACCCTGACCAGATCGCGTCAGCCCCCGGGGGAGCCACTGATGCCCAGGTCGGTGCAGTTCACCCGCGACGCGCTCGTGCTGGACAGCGCGAGGCCCTGTCGGTGCCGTCTGGTAGACCACACCCATGACTGAGTTCGATGCGGCGATGGCGCTGACGCAGACTGATGAGGCCGGGGTCTTCACCGGGCGCCTGGATCATGTCTGGACGATCGGTCCCGCGGTCAACGGTGGGGTGCTCATGGGTCTCGCGGCGCAGGCGTTGTCGCAGGTGCTCGGCTCGGGTGAGATGCCGCACGCCGACCCGTACGCGCTGTCGGCGCATTTCCTGTCTGCCGGTGAGCACGGTGACGTGACAGTCGCGACCGAGGTGATCCGGCGCGGAAGGAGCATCTCGACGGGGCAGGCGTCGCTACGTCAGCTCGGCCGCGACGGCGCGCCGGTGGAGCGGATGCGGGCGCTCGCCACCTATGGCGATCTCGCGTCGGCGGAGCAGGTGCATCGCACGCTCGAGCCGCCGTCGATGCCCGGGCCGGAGGAGTGCGTGTCGTCGAGCAGCATGCGCAGCGGCGGTCCCATCGAGGCGCCGCCGCTCATGCACCGCCTCGACCTGCGGCTCGACCCGTCGACGGCGGGCTGGGCGGTCGGCAAGCCGTCGGGGCGGGGTGAGATGCTGGCCTGGATCCGGTTCGCCGATGGGCGGGAGGCCGACCCGATCTCGCTGCTCTTTTTTCTGGATGCGATGCCGCCGGTGTCGTTCGACCTCGGCATCCCCGGGTGGGCGCCGACGCTGGAGTTCAGCGGCCACGTCCGGGGCCGTCCGGCGCCCGGGTGGCTGCAGATGCGCACCACGAGCAGCATCCTCTCGGGCAGCCTCATGGAGGAGGAGGCGGTGATCTGGGACTTGACGGGCCGTGTCGTGGCGCAGTCGCGGCAGTTGTGCCGCGTGCGTCTGCCGGAGGGCTGGTCCGCGCCCGGCGCGTGATTGGCGACCGGCGGCGATGCGGCGGTGCGGGGCATCGACGTTAGACTCGCCTCTCGTGGCACTCACCATCGGAATCGTCGGTCTCCCCAACGTCGGCAAGTCGACCATGTTCAACGCGTTGACGAAGAACAACGTGCTCGCCGCGAACTACCCGTTCGCGACGATCGAGCCGAACGTGGGCGTCGTGCCGCTGCCTGATCCGCGGCTGACGAGGCTCGCGGAGATCTTCGGCAGCGAGAAGATCCTCCCGGCGACGGTGAGCTTCGTCGACATCGCGGGCATCGTGCGCGGCGCCTCCGAGGGGGAGGGGCTCGGCAACAAGTTCCTCGCGAACATCCGTGAGTCCGACGCGATCTGCCAGGTCATCCGCGCCTTCAACGACGACGATGTGGTGCACGTCGACGGCAAGGTGAGCCCGAAGGACGACATCGAGACGATCAACACCGAGCTGATCCTCGCCGACCTGCAGACTCTGGAGCGCGCGGTGCCGCGCCTGGAGAAGGAGGTCAAGGGCAAGAAGGTCGACAAGGCCGTCTACGACGCGGCGCTGGGCGCCCAGAAGGTGCTCGAGGCCGGTGACACGTTGTTCGCCA
Organism: Mobilicoccus sp.; assembly: GCA_030538585.1. Classification (GTDB taxonomy): domain Bacteria; phylum Actinomycetota; class Actinomycetes; order Actinomycetales; family Dermatophilaceae; genus Mobilicoccus. Next base: position 25,858 of record JAUNTP010000015.1, on the reverse strand, counting down.
AGGGGGAAGCGGCCGGGGTTGACCTGGCGCAGATCAAGGACCTCTTCTTGCTCACGACCAAGCCGTTCCTCTACGTGTTCAACGTGGACGAGGACCAGCTCACCGACGAGTCGCTGCAGGCGGAGCTGCAGGAGTTGGTGACTCCGGCGGAGGCGATCTTCCTCAACGCGAAGCTGGAGATGGACCTTGCCGAGCTGGACGAGGACGAGGCGGCGGAGCTGCTGGAGTCGGTGGGTGTCGAGGAGCCGGGCCTGCACCAGCTCGCCCACAAGGGTTTCCGCACCTTGGGCCTGCAGACCTACCTCACCGCGGGTCCCAAGGAGTCGCGCGCCTGGACCATCCGCCAGGGCTGGACCGCCCCTGAGGCGGCGGGCGTCATCCACACGGACTTCCAGAAGGGCTTCATCAAGGCCGAGATCGTCAGCTTCGACGACCTCGACGCCGCCGGCGCTATGGCCGACGCCAAGTCCGCCGGTCGAGTCCGCATGGAGGGCAAGGACTACGTCATGGTCGACGGCGACGTGGTGGAGTTCAGATTTAACGTATAGCGTTATTGACGCGGCGCGTTATGTCATCTAGGCTTGGCCTGTGATCAGATCCTTCGCTGACCGCGACACGGAACGTGTCTGGCTGCGAGAGCCTGTTCCACGTCTGGACCCGCGTATCCATCGGGTGGCGAATCGCACGCTGCACATGCTCGATGCCGCGACCACCTTGGGTTCGTTACGTGTTCCGCCGGGGAATCGGCTGGAGGCGTTGAAGGGGGACCGCAAGGGTCGCCACAGCATCAAGATCAATGATCAATGGCGGATCACCTTTCGCTGGACTGATGGTGGCCCTGAGGACGTACTGATCGAGGATTATCACTGAGGAGGCACGATGACGGACAAGCTGTACCCCCCCGTCCATCCCGGCGAGATCCTGATGGAGGATTTCATCGAGCCCTTCGGCATCACTCAGCACAAGCTGTCCGTGTCCATCGGAGTGCCACCGCGCCGGATCAATGAGATCGTGCATGGCAAGCGAGCGATCACCGCTGACACTGCGCTGCGCCTGGGCAAGTACTTTGGCATCGAGGCGCAGTTCTGGCTGAACCTGCAGTCTCGGTATGAAATCGAGTTGGCGCAGGACCGCATGGCGGACGAGATCACGGCGATAAAGCCACTTGTGGCTGCATCCTGACCGTGACGCCAATCGTGTACCCCGCCGGATAGGGCTCGCGAGGGCGATGATTTCCCCTCGAGGCCCACTGGGCGCGGTGAGAGGGATGCGCCTCAGCGGTCGGCGAGTTCGGCCAGGGCCGCCTCTAGGCGCCGCTGGCGGGTGATCTCCCGCTTTGCGTCGGTGATGCCGCGGGCCAGTTCTTTGCGGCGGGTGTAGCTCAGATCGTCCCAGGCCGACTGCAAGCGCGCGTCCTCGGTCAAGGCTCGTTGCAGTGCCTCGGGCACCGCCACCACGCGCTCGGCCTCATCGAGGGCGATCGTGACGTCGACCAGGTCGCCGATCTCGACACCGAGCTCGCGCCTGGCCGCCTTGCTCAGCCCGATGCAGACCGGGCCGCCCATCCGGGTGACCCGCAGTCGGGCCGAGCGGTCACCGATCGTCACCACCACCGGCGGTTGCTTCGCGCTGCTCAGCTCGGCAGCCTGCGCCTCGGTCAGGGGGATGGCGGCCGCCGGACCGTACGGCTCGATGGCGACGCTAAGGTGCACGGACACCTGCACCACCCTATGGTCCTGAGGTCCAAGGTCGGGGCCAAATGGCTGGGCATCACAGCCTCGGGCGTCCGTCCTTGCCGGCAGCCCCGCGCTCGATGGGATACTGGTGACATGGCCGTCGTCGTGAGCCTTGACCGAGACGCGATCGTTCACGCTGCGCAGCGCTACGGCGTGGCGGAACTCGCAGTGTTCGGATCAGCGGTCACGGGTGGATTCCGTGCCGACAGTGACGTGGACTTCCTGGTCGAATTCGTCCCCGGCCGCCCGGATCCCTTCGCGGACTACTGTTCCCTTCGCGACGAACTGCAGCGCATTGTCGAGCGCGACGTCGATCTCGTTGTGAAACGGTCGATCCGTAACCCTTACCTGCGTGATTCGATACTGGCTCATGCGGAGGTCGTCTATGTTGCCGACCTCTAAGGCGCACATCTGGGATGCGCGCCAAGCGTGCTCGGCGGCGCTGACTTTCGTCGAGGGTGTCGATGCGCCAGATTTCTCCAACAATCTCCTCGTGCAGTCGGCTGTCGAGCGACAGTTGGAGATTCTTGGCGAGGCCCTGAATCGCTTGCGCCGTACGGATCCGGAGACTGCGGCAAAGGTTCCTGACCTCGATCGCGTCATCGCAATGCGCAACATCATCGCGCACGGGTACGGTGTCGTGGACCACGCGATCGTCTATTCCGTGGTGGACTCACGCCTGCCTCCGCTTGCGGATTTCTTGGCCGCGCTTCTCGAGGACGCTTGATCTGCGCCGACATCCCCGGGCGCCCCGAGCCCGACGCGTCCTACGATGCACTCATGGCCTTCACCGGGATTCCGCACGGCGCAGCCGAGTTCTACATGGCGCTCGAGGAGGACAACAGCAAGGAGTTCTGGGCGGCTCATCGGCAAGGCTACGAACGCGAAGTGCGCGACCCCCTCGTCGCCCTGCTCGCCGACCTGGAGGACGAGTTCGGGTCAGCCAAGATCTTCAGGCCGCACCGCGACGTGCGGTTCTCCAGCGACAAGAGCCCGTACAAGACCCACCAGGGCGCCTACGTGCCGGTCGCGACCGCCACCGGGTGGTACATCGAGATCTCCGCAGACGGCATCCGGGTCGGGGGTGGCACCTACCAGCTCGACGCCGCCGCGCTACGCGCCTACCGCGCGGGCGTCGACGGCCCGACCGGCGCCGTGCTCGACCGCATCGTCACCGACCTCGAGCAGGCCGGGTGGGAGGTCGGCGGTGACCAGGTCGCGACTGCCCCGCGCGGCTGGAGCCGCGACCACGAGCGCATCCGCCTGCTGCGCCGCAAGACCCTCGCCGCATCCCGGATCCTCAACGACGCGGACATCATCGCCACCCCCCGCCTTGCCGATCACGTCCGCCGGGAGTGGCGCGACCTCGCACCGCTCGTGCAGTGGCTCCGCGACATCGTGCCCGCGTAAGTCGTCGCCCACCCCGCGAATCCTTCTGGTGCACGGCCATTGTTCACCTCACGCGGGACTGACGTGGGAGAGACTGGCAGCGGCATCATCCACGTCACTGCACCGCCCCTACGGCGGTCGGTGCCGGCGCATCGGGGAGCGCGAGATGAACGGATCCGCAGGTTTCGTCGACCCATCCGACCGACCGGGCAGGCCTGTCACCGGCCGTCGGCCACGCCCGCGACGAGGTCGCCGAACGGCTGCGCGGGATGCGGCGCTGGCCCTGGCCACACTGGGGCTCGTACTCGTCGGCGCCACAGGGTGTGCCGAGGACTCAGCTCGGGAGCAGCCGGTCGTGGCGGCGGTGGCCGGCACCTGGCTGATCTCGCCCGAGGAGCTCGGACACGTTCCCGAGACGTCACCGACCATCGACGGCCTGACCGAAGCGACACCCGAGCAGGTCGCCGCCCTCCGCGAAGCCGCGCTGGCGGCCCCTAACCTGGATCTGGGGGCCACAGGCTCCTGGTACGCGCTCACCCAGAATGTGGGAATCGAAGTGACCGAGGACGGCCTCGGTCAACCCGTCACCGCCTCGACCCGGGAGTCGTGGGCGCGAGAGGAAAGGGGGTCCTTCCGGCTGCGGCCGCAGCACTCGGAGACAGGCGGGCTCGTCGCGACGACCAGCGACAACGGGACACGGCTGGGCTCCTCCAGCTCGAGCGACCTACCGACCGACCCTGCGGCCATCCCCACGTGGTTGGAGCAGCGCTCGATGGTGGCTGCCGACTCCACCGCGGAAGCGTTCTCCTGGGCTGCCGGCGCCCTCACCAGCGCCGTCACCGCAGAGCAGCGCGCCAGCCTCGTCACGTATCTGACCGGGCTCGACGGAGTCCGGGTCTTCCACGGCGCCGACATGCTCGGTCGTGAGGGCCTCGTCATCCACCGGACGCCCGACGCGACGAGCCCGGGCGGTGCGATCAGCGAGGCGGTGATCCTCCGCGAGAGCGACGCTGCGCCGCTGGAGGTGTGGAGCCGCGCCGACAACTCGGCCGCCGCAGGGGCGCCGCTGTGGAGCACCATCCTGCGTCTCGGCGTGAGCGACACGCCGCCCGTGGGCCCCACGGGTGAGGGTCACGACCCGGCCGAGTACATCTTGCCTTCGTGGGGGGTGCCCGCGCCCAGCGTCGACGGACTCACCGCCATGGACACCGACGCAGCGGTCGCGGCGGTGAGAGAAGCACCCGCGCCGCCTCGACCGGCGAAGGGGGAGTACCGCGAGGAGATCCGCCTCGGGTGCACGGTGGTCGAGCTGCCAGGAGGCGGCTGTGAGGGCCCGGTGGTGTCCTGGTCGGACAAAGACGGGCAGAACTGGCAGTCGGATGACGGCAACGTCGCCAGGTCGTTCGGCACTTGGTCACGGGAGGAAGTGACGGCGTCGATGCCCCCCGGCGCTGACGGCCTGTCGGACTGGGTGGACGCCACGGCGAGCCATCCGGTGCCAGATCCACTGACCGACGAGGGCCGCTTCAGCCACGTCGCTACGGCGCTCGCCCTGGGGTACCCCACCCCGGAGCAGCGCGAGGCGCTCGCGCGTTACGCGGTCGACGACCTGGGTGCGGAGATCTTCGCCGACGCCACCGACCAGCTCGGACGACCCGGCATCCTCCTGCACCGCACCGTCGAAGGCGGAGACGTCACCGACGGCGAGACCCAAGCTCTGCTCCTCGCCCCTGACGGCACGCCGCGAGAACTCTGGTTCGCTGACATCGCTGACCCCAGTAAGCCGGCGGTGGCATCCTCGTGGCAGGTCTGGGCGACCATGACCATCGTCGCCGACCGCATCGTCACCCAGATGCCGACCACGGTCGAGGACTGAGAGGTCCACCCTGGCGGGGGGTGTGCGGACTCAGCGACCCCGCCTAGGCGTGCGTCCCCCGGAGCCTCGCCGGTTTCGGCCTCTTCCGCTGCCGCCTGCCCCGGTTCGAGGCGACGTGGACGCGCGGCGAGGAGTCGAGGCGGCGCGGTCTTGCGCCGTCCGTGAACTGTTCGGGGTGCGGCCCCGAACGACCCCGATGAACTCCTCGATGAGCGGGTTCGCGTTGTCGATCCGCCAGGCCAACGCGACTGGCGACGGCTCGGCGTCGACCACGGGTCGGTAGGTGAGGTCGCGACGGCTCGCGCCACGGGCGATCGACATCGGCACGACCAACACCGCCCCGCCCAGTACGAGATCGGTGGCCGACGGGGTCAGCTCCGTGAGGACCTGCTCGTCGTCGAGGTCGGCGACACTCACCTCATCGACGGCCGAGATCGCGTGCTCCTTGGACACCCACGCCACGATCTGCTCCTCGTAGAGCGGGATCGCGTGCAGACCCTCCCGGTCGATGGGCAGGCGGACCAGGCACATGTCGAGGCTGCCCTCACGCAACGCGGTGACCTGCTCGTCATCGGGGACGTCGACCACGGTCAGCGGCTCGGTGAACCGCTCACCCCACACCCGCCGCCACTTGGTGAGGGTGACGCCGGGCACCGCACCGATCCGCAGGCCCGGGGCCTCCGCGTTCTCGTGGCTCACCCCGGCAGGCTATCCGCCCCGAGGCGGGGGTGGCGTACGCTCGCCGCGTGAGTCAGACCCTCAAACCGTCGACCGCCGCGCAGAAGCTCGGCATTCTCCTGGCCGCCGCGCCGGAGGATTTTCAGACCACCCCGATCACCCGCGCGCAACTCGACGCCCTGCGCGCCGACCCGCCCGCCTGGCTGGTCGAGCTGCGCCGCAACGGACCCTTCCCCCGCGAGGTCACCGCGCAGAAGCTCGGCGTGTCCCACTCGGGATTGAAGCGCGGCGGCATCACCGAACCCCTCGACGCCGACCAGGTGGGCGCGCTGCTCGCCGACCCGCCGGAGTGGCTCGTCCACGAACGGCAGGTACATCGCCAGGTGGTCGCCGAGAACGCTCGACTCAAGGGCCGAGACAGCTAAGCGCGCGGCAAAGTCGGGCCCGGAGACGCTCAGACCTCGATCTCGCCGTCGCCGTCCTCGAAGCTCCAGTAGGAGATGGTGGAGGCGTCCACGGTGATCATGCAGATCCCGTCGGTCTCGATGCCGTCCTCGAACCACTGCTCCAGGTCGTCGACCCAGTGCTCGCGCATCGCGTCCTTGGCGGTCGTGACGCTCGCCTCGCCCTGGACGCACACGAACAGCCCCTTGTCGCCGGAGAAGTTCAGCATCACGTGCGACGTGCGGCCGATGTCGAGGACCATCTGCGAGTCGTGCCAGGTGAAGAAGCGGGACGTGCCGTCGTACTCGACGTCCTTGTTGTTCGACATCGGGCGCGCGGCGAGCTTGCCGTAGGGGGCGTGCGTGCCGAGCATGCAGAAGTCGATCTCCCGCATCTTCGCTGCGAGCTGCTTCAACGTCAGGGCCATCACGGTCTCGATTCGTCAAGGCCTCCACCGTCGGAGGGCTGAGCCGTCACCGTAGCCCGCGCCAGAGGTCGGCGCGCGGCGAGCGCTCACCGGGTCCAGGACGGGCCGGCCCGGCCGCATCCATGTGGGCGAGGGCCCTGCTCGGTCGACCCGTACCCTCGGAGACCATGCGCGCTGTGACGGTGAACCCGGACCTGCCCGGAGTGGCGAAGGTCGGGGTGGGGCAGGTGGCCCAGCCCCGCCCGGGTCGGGGCCAGGTGCTCGTCGAGGTGCGCGCCGTCGGGTTGGGTGCGTTCGAGAAGCGCATCGCCGCCACCGACGACCCCGCCGCCGTGCGCAAGCTCCTCGGGTCGCGCACGGTGCCGTTGGGCTTGGAGTTCTCCGGCGTCGTCCGCAGCGACGGCGACCACCTGCGCGTCGGCCAGCGTGTGATGGGTGGGCCGCACTTCACCCGTGGCGAACGGTGCCTCGCGGAGTACGTCGCCGTCGGTGAGGAGAACGTGGCGCTCATTCCCGACGACCTCGACGGCGCTGCCGCGGCGGCGTTGCCGGTCGCCGCGCAGACGGCGCTGCGCAGCCTCGACGCGGCACGGGTCGGCGCCGGGGACCGGGTGCTCGTCGTCGGGGCAGGAGGTGGGGTGGGCGTCAACGTCGTCCAACTGGCCGCGGCCCGCGGTGCTGAGGTCACCGCCCTGGCCTCGGCGCGGGCGCTGCCGTTGGTGTGCGAGCTGGGCGCCGCCTACGCACACGACTACCGCGACACCGCACCGGCCGACCTGGGAGTGTTCGACGCGATCATCGACCACTCGGGCCACCACACGTTCGCGGGTGTCGCCGCGCACCTCACTCCTCGCGGCGCGTTCGTGCTCCTCGAACCGAACAAGGACGTGCCGGGCCTGGCGCGAGCACTGGTCAGCCGCCGCCGGATGCCGCTGGTGTACGTGCCCCAACCCACCCGGCCTCAGCTGGAGCGGGTGCTCGAGCATGTGCGCCGCGGGGAGCTGCGACCCGTCGTCGACGCGACGTTCGACCTCGAACACCTCGACGAGGCGTTCACCGAGCTTGCCGCCGGCAGCCGCCGCGGCCGCGTCGTGCTCACCCTCTGATCACTGCGCGCCTCTCAGCGAGCCACCGTGGAGATGTAGGGCAGGTTGCGGTGGGTGTTCTCCCACGGGAGGCCGTAGCCGACGAGGAGGTCGTCGGTCTCCATCTCGTAGCCGAAGAACTGCTCGACGGGAATGTCGACCCGGGACGGTTTGACCAGCAGCGTCGCGATCGCGAGCGACGCGGGGGAGTACGCGGTGCGCAGGTGCTCCACCAGGCGCTTCATGGTGCCGCCTGACTCGATGGCGTCGTCGATGAGGATGACGTCACGCCCGTCGATGCCGAGGTTGTCGTGAAAGACGATCTCGGAGGTGTTCTGCCGCTCACCGGGGGTGTGCGGGCAGGAGATGTAGTCCATGCGCACGTCGAAAGTGAGCTGCCGCGCGACATCAGCGGTGAAGAGGATCCCGCCGGGGACGACCGTGACGATGTCGGCGCCGGTGTAGCGCTCGTTGAGCATGGCGGCGACGCGCTCGACGCCGGTCGCGATCTGCGCGTCGTTCAACACCAGATCACCGATGGGGGAGGTCATGGCGCTGAGGATACTGGGGCTGTCCGGTCCAGCCACGGCGCCGCGTTCGTCCACGACCCGGTCAGCGCTCCGCCTTCGAGGCGACCGCGCCAGGAGTAGTGGCGCTGCCAGCGAAAGAACGGCACGACCCGGGTCGCGACGTCCATCGACAGGACGCCGTGGGAGCCGCGCCAGCCGGAGGTGACATCGACCTCGACGGCGTGGCCGTGGGCATCGGGCGTGATGCACCACGAGCCCGCAGCCGTGGTCTGGTCGCGCCACCGCAGCCGCCAGTCGGTCAAGAACGGGCGGTCCAGGCGTGCGGACGGGGGTAGGGGATCGAGGAACTCCAGGGTGACGGCGTCGTCGCCTGCGCCTCCGGTGAGCGCGGCGAGGTCGCCTCCGTCGAGCAGGAGCTGCCCCGCGCTGGTACAGGCTCCGTCGGCATCGAGCGCGACGGGGGCGGCGCCGTCGGGGAGGAGTTCGACGATGGTGGCCGACGTGCACGCCTTCTGCGTGCTGGCCGGACCGCTGCGTCGCAGCAGCGGCATCGCCCCGAGGCGCAGCGTCTCATCGCCGTACCGGATCTCGGTGCGCAGGCGAGCGTGCGTGATGAGGTCGAACCCGCCGAGCAACGGCATGAACAGCGATCGCGGATGCGTCATGCCCGCGGCCGGTGGAGCGACGAAGTCGGTGCCCCGCCAGGGCCCCGGCGCGTCGAGGCGGTAGACGAACCGCACCCCGAGCGGGTCGACGAGGTCGACGTCGAGATGAACTCCGTCGTCGCCGATCTCGAACTCCCACCGATGCACCTCACACGGTTCGTTGAAGCGGATGCCCTCGCCGAGGGGCACGGCCGCGGGCTCCAGGTCGAGCCAGGGCGGCCACAGGTAGTCGACCGTCGACGCCTGCCCCGGGCGGGTCAGCAGGATGCGCGGCCCGAGCACACCCTGACGGTCTCGGACGATCTGCACCTCCGACCCGGACAGCGGGCCGCCGGGACGGAACTCTCCCGGCGCCAGGCGGGCGATGCTGTCATCGATATCGAGCGCGACCGGCCACATGAGCAACCCCCTTCATCTCGACGGTAGGGCCACTCGCCGTCGAGAGGTATCGGTGATCACCCTGAAACGGCCCCGGCTTCGGGACGCTCGGTCCCTTGACTGTCGCATCACGAGCGCAGAGACTCAAGCCATGGCGACCTTCTCCCGCACCACCGAGTTCGAAGGCGGGACGTTCGAACGCGCCCGCTTCACCGGCGCGACGTTCCGCTCCTGCGACATGAGCGGCGTGACGATGCGGGCCTGCGACCTGGCTGGGCTCGACGTCGACGACCACGACCTCTTCTTCGGCAGCCTCATCGTCAACGGCGTCGATGTCGTGCCGCTGGTCGACGCCGAACTCAACCGGCAGTTTCCCGGCCGCGAGCTGCAGAAGGCGACCACGCCCGAGGGGCTGCGGGAGGGGTGGGAGGCCGTCCAGGCGGCGTGGGCGAGCACGGTCGCCGAGACCCCGCGCGAGCTGGTCGACGCTCATGTCCCCGACGAGTGGTCGCTGACCCAGACGCTGCGCCACCTCATCCTCGCGACCGACGCGTGGCTGCGCGGCGGCATCAAGGGCATCGAGCAGCCGTTCCACGAGATCGGGGTGATCTTCACCGGCGCCGAGCAGATGGGCTTCGACACCTCGATGTTCCGCACCGAACCGCCGAGCTTCGAGGAGATCCTCGACGTGCGCGGGCAGCGGCAGGCCATGGTCACCGAGTTCCTCGACGACGTCACGCCCGAGCTGCTGGACGAACCGCGCGACAACCCCTGGGGCGGTGACGACTGGCGACCCACCGTCGGCGACTGCATCCGCGTCATCCTCGAAGAGGAGTGGGCACACCTACGCTACGTCCGCCGCGACCTCGCCCTCCTCGCCCCGTGAACGCTGGTAACGGCGCACGTCAGGACCGGGTCGCTCTCGTGACGGGAGTGAGCCGCAGGAACGGGATCGGGTACGCCGTCGCCCGCCGCCTCGCCGCCCAGGGGGCGCACCTGGTGCTCACCCATCACCGACCACACGATGAGCAGCAGCCGTGGGGTGGTGACGACATCGACGCCGTCGTTGCCGGCGTCCGTGAGGCGTGCAGGGGGGATCAACGCGTCATCGACGTGTCGGTCGACCTCGCCGAACCCGACGCGCCCGAGCGCGTCATGGCCCGCGCCGTCGAGGAGTTCGCGCACGTCGACGTCCTCATCTGCAACCATGCGCGCTCGGGCGGTGACGGGCCCCTCGGCACGCTCACCGCCGAGATGCTCGACGCGCACTGGGCCGCCAACACCCGCTCGTCCCTGTTGCTGGCCCAAGCGTTCGCGGCGCAGCACGACGGGCGCCCTGGCGGTCGGGTCGTGTTCATGACGAGCGGCCAAGGGCAGGGCCCGATGCCGGGCGAGATCGCGTACGCCGCCGCGAAGGCCGCGCTCGCCGGCGTCACGCTCACGGTGGCCGACCAGCTCGCCGACGCGGGCATCACCGTCAACTGCGTCAACCCCGGCCCCGTCGACACCGGCTACACGACCCCCGAGCTCACGGAGCAGCTCAAGCCCATGTTCCCGTTCGGCCGTATCGGCGAGCCCGACGATCCCGCCCGCCTCATCGCCTGGCTGGTCAGCGACGACGGCCGCTGGATGACCGGGCAAGTCCTGAACACCGAAGGCGGGTTCGCCCGCTGGCGCGCCGCCGCGCCGGAGGGGCCCTGATCGAGCTGTGTCGCGGCCCTCTGGCGTCGCGCAGGCAGTTCTCACCGCCGAGCAAACGCAGTTTCGACGTGGTCGACACGCCCCGCAGAAGAGCGCAGGTCGCTGACCTGCTCTGATGGAATGAGTGGTGTCATCGACCACGTCGAAACTGCGTTTCGTCCTGGCGCATCCCTGCCGACGCCCACCGACTCGGGCGGGTGAGAGGTGGCGTCGGGACCTTCGGACCGTGCGGTAGCGAGGATGCGGTGTGATCCTGAACCCGGATAAGTAAGGGAGCGACCATGACAATGCACCGGCTGAGCGCGGCAACCGCCGCCGTGGCCGTCGTGCTGTCCGCCGCGAAAACCCTCACCGGGGCCCTGTCGGTCCTCACCCTCAGTTCCCTCACGTGCGTGCGCCCGCTGTCGGTCCTCGCGCCCGCCGGCCTGCACCTCGACCTGTTGGCGTCCTCGAGCCTGTGCCCCGAGCACACCTATCTCGCCGGACCCCACCTCGACTCTGCTGCGTCCCTGCTCGCCGTCGTCGCGGCGCTGGTGCTCGCTGCCGGCCTGGTCGGCGCACTGCTCGCGCTCGGCGCCGGATGGTGGGCTCGCCGAGCCCTTCACGCCGCGAACGCCTGGTTCACCACCTGCCTGGACCTCACTCGGGGCGGGCCCGCTCCCGCCATCGCTCCTCTCCTCCTGGGTTCCGCACCTGACCCCGCGCCGGGCGCGCTGGGGTTGCCGCGTCCGTATCGTCGCCGGGGTCCGCCGGTCGGTCAGCGCTGACACGCGCCGAACATCCCCACCGACCAGTTCGAACCCTGAAGGAACCCCGTGAACTCCCGCTTGCTGCTGCCGGCCATCGCTGCCGTGCTGGCCCTTGTCCTGTCCGCCTGCGGCGGCTCCACCGGCGGCGACCCCGACGCCGCGCCCGCCACCCGCACCGACTCCCACGTCCTCGATCAAGGCCCCGAGGGCGCTCCCGTGCTCGTGGAGTTCATCGACTTCGAGTGCGAGGCCTGCCGCGCGGTGAGCCCCGCCATCGACGACGTCCGCAAGGCCTACGACGGCAAGATCACGTTCGTCATGCGCCACTTTCCCGGCCCCGGCCACAAGAACTCCATGAACGCCGCGCTGGCCGTCGAAGCCGCTGCCGCGCAGGGCAAGATGGAGGAGATGGTCGAGGTGCTGCTCGCCACCCAGCCCGGGTGGGGAGAGAAGCAGGATTCGCGTGCCGCCGACTTCCGCATCTTCGCCGACAACCTCGGCCTCGACCTGGAGGCCTACGACGCGAGCGTCGCCGACCCGGCCGTGAAGGAGCGCATCGAGCGCGACTATCAGGACGGTCTCGACCTCGGCGTCACCGGGACCCCCACGTTCTTCCTCGACGGGGACATGCTCATCCTGCGGCGCCTGTCCGACCTCACCGACCCGCTCGACGCCGCCGTCGCCAAGGCGGGCCTGTGATGGGGCTGTTCTCCCGCTCCCGCACCCCGGCCGCCTCCGCCGTTGAGGGTCGCTACGGCTTCGAGTACCTGCCGCCCGAGCAGGTGTACCTCGACTCGGCGTGCCAGACCTTGCGCCCGCAGCCGGTCATCGACGCGATGAACGACTACTACCTCACCCACAACGCGTGCGGCGACCGGGTGCAGTACGCGTGGGGCCGCAAGGTCGACGAGGGCGTGGAGGCCACCCGGGCCGCGGTGCTCGCTCACCTCGATCTGCCGGCGCGGGCGTACACGGCGTCGTTCACCCTCAACACCACCTACGGCATCAACCTTCTGCTCCACCAGCTCCCGGCCGGGCGGTACCGGCGCGTCATCACGACCCACACCGAGCACAACTCGGTGTTCCTGCCGACGATCGCTCACGCCCGCCGCGCCGGGATCGAGCGGGTGCTGCTCGACCGCGACGCGGACGGCCACCTGATCTACCGGAACGACGACCTCACCGACGCCATCGTCGTCATCTCGGCGATGAACAACGTCAACGGCGCTCCGACGCTCGGCCTCCCCGAGCTCGTGGACGCTGCGCACGCGCGCAGCGGCATCGTCATCATCGACGCCGCCCAAGCCCTCCCGCACGCACCCTCCCTGATGCGGGGATTGCGCGCCGACGCGATCTGCTTCTCGGCGCACAAGCTGTACGGCGCCTCGCTCGGGGTCGTCGTCACCACCAACGAGCTACTCGAATCCCTCGATGTCAGCTTCGTCGGCGGCGGGCAGGTCAGCGACGTGCGCGAGGCCGAGTACGACCTCCTGCCCGGTGGGCACACTCGCCTCGAACCGGGCCTGCAGGCGTGGGGAGAGATCCTCGCCCTGCGCGCCGCGCTGGGATGGCTCGACGGCTACCGCGCTGCCACCGGCGAAGACCTCGAAGCCCGCGAAACCCGCCTCGCGACCACCCTGCACGAGGGCTTGAGTGCGGCGTCGAACCTGCGCCTGCTCAGCGCTCCCGGGTCATCGCTGGTCACGGTGGTGCCCGAGCGGGTCGACGCGCACCGGTTCGCGACCTTTCTCTCCAAGGCGAACATCATGGTGCGCAGCGGCGCATTCTGTGCCCACCACTGGCTCATTGAGCGTGAAGGGCTGCCGCCGCTGCTGCGGTTCAGCCTCGGCGCGCACACGAGCGAGGCCGACATCGCGCACACCGTCTCGACGGTGACGCGCCTGGCCAAGGGGCTGTAGATGCTGTGTATCGCCGCGTTCATCGTCCTGCTGTTTCTCGCTGCCGTCTCGGCGAAGTACCGCACGCTGCTGCGGCGCGCCTGGGGCTGCATGGCGCGCCGCGTCACGTTCCGTCCCTGCGACACGACCTTTCGTGAGGACGTGAAGAACTCGCTTCTCGCGCCCGTCGCGGTGCGCTCGCCGCGCCTGGTGGGGCCTGCGTCGGTCGCCATCGAGGTGGTCGCGTTCCTCATGGTGCTCTCGCTCGTGCTGAGCCTCTACATCGTGGGGCGCTCGGGCCTCAACCTCGCCGCGTACGGCACGTGCAACCGCGCCGACCCTGTCGCCTGCTCCTTGTCCTCGACGCAGGGCTGCGGCATCGCCAGCGACGAGTTGAGCTTCTCCGCCACCCTCATGCGCGGTGACGTCGTCGGCGCCTTCCGCAACGAGGGCACGGCGCTCGTCGACGCCGCCGCGGCGGTGCCGAACCGCATCCGCACCTGGGACGCCACCGAGTTCACGCCCGCGTACGCGAGCTACCTCGGTGGCCGGCGCGACGGGCTCCCCGTGGCGCTGGAGATCATCGACCCTGGCTGCCAGTTCTGCGCGCATCTCTTCCGCAACCTCAAGGAGGCGGGCGTCGACGGCACCCATAACATCGCGTACGTGCCCTACCCGATCGGTGGCGACTTCGCTCCCCGCTTTCAGCACTCCCCGCTCGTGACGCGCTACCTCATCGCGCTGCAGATGCTGGAGGCCGAACAGGGCGCTCCCTCGGGTGAGCCGACCGACTGGGCCATCCTCGAGCAGATGTTCACCGGCATCAACGAGGCCGGTCGTCCGTGGCAGGTGTGGTTCAACGAGGAGGCCACCACCGAGCAGGCCACCGACCAGCTGCACGCCTGGCTCACCGACGCCGGCTACGACGCCGACGGGATCGCGCGCGTGGTGGAGCTCGCCGAGTCCGACCGCGTGGAGGAGGCCCTCGTCACCGGCATGAACGTGGTGGAGAAGGACATTCGTACCGTGACGATCCCTTCGCTCATCATCGACGGCGACCTCATCGGCGGCGCCGTTTCCGTCGAGGATCTGCAGAAGCGTCGCTGAGGATACAGACAAGGATGCAGCGGGGTGGGGGTCATCACCCCCACCTGGCTGCATCCTCGGCTGCGTGCTCAGAGGGTGCGGCGGTACCGCCTGAACTGATCCTGGCCGACCGTGAACCGGGGACCGCTCACCCGCTCGGGGAGTTCCCGGGCCTCCACGGCGTCGGTGCCGACGCGCGCGAGGAGGTGGCGGGTACCGTCCTCGACGAGGTAGTACGCGTCACGGTTGCTGAGTGCGTCGGTGGTGCCGAACACGTTGAACGGCGTGTTCGCGAACAGCGCCCCCAACCACTCGGTGACCTCCTCGGTGCGCGTGTTGCGGCGGGTGCGCACGAGCGGCCACACCGTCGCAGACGGGAACACCTGCTTCATCGCCGCGTGCGCCCTCGACCCCTGCACCATGCCGGCCGGGCGGTAGGGCTCCAACGACGCGACGTCGACGTCCCGCCGCAGCACGACGTTGTCGCTCGCGCCACCGTCGGCGAGTAGATGGTCGACACTCACCCCGAACAGGCGCGCCAGGCCCGCGAGATTCTCGATGTCGGGCGTGCCCACTCCCGACTCCCACTTCGTCACCGCCTGCCGCGATACCCGGAGGGACTCCGCCACCTGAGCCTGCGTGAGACCCGCCTGGTGACGGCAGTCTTTGATGCGATCCGAGAGGGACATGAGCGGGCCTTTCCGCAACGGTGGGAGTGCCGCCACGAGCGGCGACGTCACGACCGTAGACGGCGATGCCGGGCCGGGTCACGCCCGAGGAGCCCCGGCGGTGGCTACTCTTACGCGCCATGAGGCAACGCTGCGTTGCCATGCCGCTGACCTGCGCGGATGCTCCCCACCTCCCGTTGGTCGAGGAGGAGCGGAGCGACGTCTCGAGACCACCGTGCCTCTCGCAGTAGCGCGACTGCCGTTGGTCGAGGAGCGAAGCGTCTCGAGACCATCGTGAGATGACCTCGAACGTCACCATGGTTTCTCTAGACGCCGCTTCGCTCCTCCTCAACCAACGAGAGGAAGGAGCGGAGCGACTGTCTCGAGATCGACCAACGGGGCGGGTCGGCGTGTCAGGTCGTGACGTTGCCGACCTGCGGGGCCTCGGTGCGGGCGCGGTTGACGCTGTAGAAGTACGGGAACTGCGCCAGGCGGGCGACGGCGTCGAACACCTCACCGGCCTCCTCGCCCTCGGGCGTGCGGGAGATGACCGGCCCGAAGAACGCGGCGTGCTCGCCGACCTTGACCACGGGGGTGCCGACGTCTTCACCGACGGCGTCCATCCCCGCCTGGTGGTAGGCGCGCAACTCCGCGTCCATCTCCTCGGTGTTGGCGACCTCGGCGTAGGCGGCGTCGAGGCCGACCTTCTCCAGGGCGGCGGCGATGACGCCGTCGTAGGCGCCGAAGTCGGCCTTACCGCTCTCGCCCTCGTCGTGCAGCATCGTGCCCATCGTCTGGTACAGCTCCCGCACCTTGCCGGGCTCATCGCGCTTGACCTTGGCGAACACCCGCGCCGGGCCCCAGTTGGCCTTCATCTTCTCGGCGTAATCGGCGGGGATGTCGCGGCCGTCGTTGAGGACCGAGAGGGACATGGGGGTGAACTCGAGGTCGAGGTCGCGCACCTTCTCGACCTCCTGAATCCACTGAGCGGTCATCCAGCAGTACGGGCAGGAGACGTCGAACCAGAGCGTCACAGGGGTGGCCATCACAGGTGTCCTTCCGAGAGGTGTCGCGCCCATTGTCGCGCGGTGCTCACTCCGAGCGGCTCGGGGGTCCACTGCTGTGCGCCGACGGAGATGCTGTGGCCACACCCCGCCGTGATTCGTGCCGACCCCGGACGAGAGCTCTCGGGTGGGCAGCCGCTGACGTCAGCCGGCGGCGTCGGCGCGCACGGATGACGCCCTCCGCGACGGCGATGTTGAGGACCCAGCCGAGCGTCATCAGGGAGGTCCTCAGCATCTCACCCGGCGCCCCGAAGGCGATGGTCGGCGGGAGGAGGAGCAAGGCCTGCGTCCCAGCCCCGGCGCCGATCGCGTAGGAGCGGGTCATCCAGGCCCCGTGTGCGGCGCCGTTACCCCGCCTCAGGGCTACGGCGGCGGCCCCGAGGGAAAGGGTCATCGCCGAGCCGAAGACGAGGCGCACGAGGTAGAGGGCGAGGCCGTCGGGATCCGGCCACGGGTAGGTCAGCGTCATCCACAGCCCTGTGAAGGCGGCCACGACGCCGCACGGCCAGGCCAGGATCCCGATGCGGCGGTGACGGCGCATCCCCGGCGCTGAGCGGCGCGAGGTGAACTGAAACGCGCCCATTCCGAGAAACGCCGTCGCGCTGACGATGTGCGCGACAACGGGTGTCGGCGCTGCCACGAAGCGGGCGTTGGCCTCGGTGACGACCGGGTTGCCCGCCAGGTCGACGAGGCGCATCCCGCCGCCCAGCGCCGGGATGACTGCCAAGGTCAGGAGCCCTGCCGGTACGAGCCATCGGGGGATGGCCGGTGCACGCGTGGGCGTCGGGAGGGATGCCGATCGGGTCCCACCAACACGCCCCGCGTACTTTGTACGTGTCATGGCTATGACTCTAGACGTACTATGCACGTATGGGAAGAGGTGCCGCCGCGGATGGTGTCTCGGGGCGTCGACCTCGCCTGACCCGAGAAACGGTGGTGACCGGTGCCGTCGTCCTCGCCGATGCAGAGGGCCTGGACGCGATCACGATGCGCGCGGTCGCCGGGCACCTCGGCTTCAAGGTGATGTCGCTCTACAACCACGTCGCCGGCAAGGACGACCTCCTCGAAGCGATGGTCGACGCCGTGCTCGCCGACGTCGACCCACCCGCCGCGCCGTCCTGGCGTGACGACATCGTCGCGACGGCCACCGCCCTGAATGGGACTCTGCGCGAGCATCGCTGGGCCACCCACCTGTGGCCGCTGGTCTTTCCCGGCCCGCACCGGTGGCGCCTCGCCGAGCGCCTGCTGGCCGACCTGGCCGCCGCG
This sequence comes from Mobilicoccus sp., assembly GCA_030538585.1. GTDB lineage: Bacteria > Actinomycetota > Actinomycetes > Actinomycetales > Dermatophilaceae > Mobilicoccus. The sequence continues at coordinate 8,218 of JAUNTP010000015.1, read as the reverse complement.
GATCTACCGCCCGAGAGGCAGGACCTCGGCTTTCACCTCGTCGTCAATCACATCGTCGGCTTCTCTCACCTGCAAGGGGGCTACGCAGCGATTCCCGAGGCCGAGGGTCGCGCACGGTTCGAACGCGAGCAGCTCACAACCGTCTACCCACATCTCGAGGCGCACGCCCGCTTCCACGCGACGGACCGACGCGAGGCGCGTCCCGATGAGTTCCGCCTCGTGCTCGACCTCATCCTCGACTCCTTGTGACAGTCGGGACGCCGACGTTCGCTGTCTAGACCCGCCACCCCCTGCTGCAGCCCATCTCGTCGACCGTGTCCGGTTCACGAAGGCGCCGCGCGCTGGTGCGCAGGCGTTCACCTCGGGGAAGGATGCGCCGGCCGGTCGCCTCCTACCGTTGAAGGAGCGTTTCCCCCCGGCCCCTCGACGGAGAGAACACTCATGAGTGCCCTGACTCGCGCCCGCCGCACCCTGGCCACGAGCGTGGCCCTGGCCGTCGGTGTCGGCCTTCCCGCCGCCCTGCCGAGCCACGCCGCCGACCTCGACGAGATCCTCGCTGAGGATGCCCGCGCCCCGATCCCGATGTACCTGTACGACCACACCGCCGACGACGGCACTCCCGGTGAGGGGTTCGACCTGCTCTACTCCCGCGACGTGGAGTCCGGCGACCGCATCCTGCCCGGTGAGTTGTGCGCGTACGCGCCGCGCGGCCAGGCCGGCGCCGACTGCATCGACCTCGACCCCGAGGGCTTCCGCTTCCGCGGCTCCTCGACGCGGTACCTGCCGAAGAAGTCGTTCAACATCCGCTTCGACGACCGCATCCAGGGGCCCGACAGCTTCCTCGCCTACCGCGAGGAGGACCGCGGTCAGTCGCGCCTCAACGCCAACGCCATGTGGACCGATCCGACGCTGATGAAGGATCGCCTCTCGATGGGCATGTTCGAGACCCTCGAGCGCCCCGGCCCGCAGACCCGCCACGTGATGCTGCACCACAACGAGGTGTACGAGGGGCTGCACACCCACGTGCAGCGCATCGACCAGAACCTCATGGCCGACCTCGGTTTCGTCACCGGCGGCGGCTCCGAGCGCAACAACATCACCCTCGTGCGGGACGAGTTCCGCGACGCTCCCGACCTGCCCGACAGCATGTTCGGCTTCGACGTGCGCGACAAGAGCGACGAGGAGGTCACCGCGCTGTACGACGAGTGGTGGCGCTGGCGTCGCCTGCCCGACGAGGACGACACCGACCTCTCGGCACCGCTCGCCCTGCACCGCTGGTCGAACGAATGGATCTTCGGTGACGCCGCCGCGCAGGGCCGCAGCTTCGCCGCGGAGTTCGAGGACACCTTCGACGCCGACATCTACCTCGACTGGCTCGCGATCCACATGATCGTCGGAGACGTCGACGCGTTCGGCGACGACTACTGGCTGTTCCACAACCAGTTCGACGACGACCCCAAGTGGGTCGTCATCCCCTGGGACAAGGACCTGACGTTCGGGTCGCACTGGCGCGGTGATCGCTTTGGCGCCGAGAACGACTACTTCGCCTACGAGTACGAGATCCGCACCCACTACGACAACCTGCTCGTGCAGAAGGTCCTCGACGACCCGACGCTGAGGGCCCGCTTCGATGCGCGCCTGCGTCACCTCATGGACGAGGTGTTCACCCCCGAGTACTTCGAGCAGCGCACGTCGGCGATCTCCGGCTCGCTCACCGACGTGCTCGCCATCGACCCGACCTCGCCCGAGGTGTTCCAGCGCCACCCCGGCGAGCACCATGGCGAGTGGGGCCGTCACGCCCAGCACGTGCAGGCGCTGCTGGACTACGTCGACCTGCGCTACGCGTTCCTCGACCGTCGTCTCGACCCCATCGAGGGGGAGCGGAACACCGCCACGGCCGCGGTGAACCGGAGCATGGTCGGCGAACGCGTGACCCTCACCGACGCGAAGGGTTTCACGCTCGGGTGGTTCGATGTGGACTCCGTGAGCGGTCAGAACGTCAACCTCAGCCTCACCGTGGAGCAGGTGACGGGCGGGGACGTCGACCGCGAGTGGACGCTCTCGACCGACCGGGGCCGAGTCACCGGTGAGCTGACACTGTTCTTCCGCAACGAGATCGAGAGCTTCGTCGGCGCCCCGGCCGAGAACTGGTACCGCGAGCGCACCGCTACCGGCGGTCAGTGGGATCTGCGCATGGATCGCCGCCAGGGCAACACCTGGGTGCCGCTCGCCGGTGACGCCAATGCCATCAGCAACTGGGTGAGCGGCAAGGAGGTCGCGGCCAACCCCTCCGGTACGGTGCTGCGCCTGTCCGAGCGCTGATCCCGGCGGTCGCCCGCCGAGCCACCGGGTCGCCCCTGCGGTTCTCGACGCCGATGCCGGCGGCGCCGACGCGGTCCATTACCGTGCGAGCGTGAGCGGCACGGAGGAGAGGGCGCGCGATGTCGTGGGCTGAGCGATTGCAGAGTGTCCTCGTGACGCTCGCCGCGCTCCTGGGCCTGTGGCTCGGTACGGCGACCTCCGGCGATTGGGGTCAGTACGTCGTGCTGCCCGCGCTCCTGCTCATGCTCACGGCGGTGTTCGTGCGCATGGACGCGACGCACGTGGGGGAGGTGCGCAGTTCGCTGCCGTTGGTCGCGTCAAGCCTCACCCTCAACTTCATCGTCACACCCCTCCTCGCGTGGGGGCTCGGCGTCAGCCTGTTGGCCGGGCAGCCCGACCTGCGCATCGGGTTGCTGCTCCTGCTGGTGACTCCGTGCACCGACTGGTACCTCGTCTTCACCGCCATGGCGCGCGGGCACACCGGGATCGCGGCGGCGTTGCTGCCGGTCAACCTCGTGCTGCAACTGCTCCTGCTGCCCGTGTACGTGCTCCTGCTCGGGGGCCAGGCCGCCGCCGTCGACGCCGCGACCCTGGTGGAGGCCGTCGTCATCGTCCTCGGTGTCCCGCTGGTGGCCGCCCTGATCGTGCGCTGGGCCACCTCGCGCGCCGACGTTCACCGACCGGGCTCGAGGGAGCGGGTGGACGCGCTCGCCGGGCAGGTCATCGTGCCCGCGCTGTGTCTGGCCGTGGTCGCGATGTTCGCCTGGCAGGCTCCCGTCGTGGCCGAACACGGCGCGCAGATCGCCGCGCTCCTGCCGCCGCTGCTCGTCTTCTTCGTCGCGCTCCCGCTCCTCGCGACCCTGACAGCTCGAGTGCTCGGTCTCGATGGGCCGCAGCGCGTCACCCTGACGATGGTCGTCACGGCCCGCAACTCACCGATCGCGCTCGCGATCGCTGTCGTCGCGTTCCCGCACCAGCCGCTCATCGCCGTCGCGCTCGTCGTCGGGCCACTCATCGAGCTTCCGATCCTCGCAGTGCTGTCCCAGGTGGCCCGGCACCGCGAGCGGTCCTGAGCGGTCAGACCCCGATCGTCCACCCGTCGAGCAAGCCCCGCACGTAGCCGGCCTGGCCGATGTGGACGGCGGCGTCGTCGATGATGCTCACCAACCGCACCGCCTGGGTGACCGGAGGGTCGTAGGAGTCGTCGATGACCACGCCGAGATCGCTGCCGCTGAGCGTGTCGGCGTAGGCGACGAGGGCGTCGACGCAGGCGGCCAGATACTCCTGCAGGGCCGGGAGGTCTGAGATCCGCAGCGCGGCCACGTCCTCGCCGGAGTCGCCGAGGCCGAAGTCGCCCTCGTCGCGGTCGACACCCAGCCGGGAGGCCCATCCTCCGCAGAACCACACCGTGTCGTCGCCGCTCAGCTCGACGGTCTGCACGTCCATCTGTCGCGCCGCATGCCACACGAGCCACGCGATGGAGTTGCCGCGGTCCTGCGGGCGGTGGTGGGCGTCCTCGAGGCTCAGACCGCTCAGTACGGCCGCGGACGATGCAACCGGACGCGATGCTGCGTCGCGCACCACATCACGAGTGTGTACCCACATGTCAGTTCGACCCTTCGCTCGTGACCTCGTGCGTCCACGCCTCGGTGGTGCGCGTGTAGATGATGCGGGTGTGGCCACGGTCCTGGGCGCCCTGCCAGAACTCCACACGCTGCGGCCGCAGCCACCACACCTGCCAGTCGCCGTCGGCGATCCGGGCGCGGGCGTCGGGGTGGCGGCGGGCCAGGTCGGCGTCGCTCTCCTCGCGGCTCGCCTCCACGACCGGGCCGCGAAGACGGACCGCGCGCATCTGCGGCTGCCACCACATGCTCAAGGCCGCCGCCGGTTGCGCCGCGAGCTGCTCGCCCTTACGGCTCGACCGGGTGCTCCCGAACGCCCACCCGCGCTCGCCGAGATCCCGCAGCACAAGGACCCGCGCGTCCGGAAGACCGTCGGCGTCGACGGTGGACAGGGTGGCCGAGCGTGGCTCGGGCACGTCGGCCGCGACGGCCTCGTCCAACCACCACAGGAACATCTCGACCGGACCCGCCGGAAGGTGGTCGGTGTCGAGAGCCGCGGGAGTGCCGGTGAGCGCCGGGATGCGGGAGAGGCGGTCGCGAAAGGACAGGTCGCGGCCTGGCCCGCGCTGGGCCTCCGGCGGCAGGGGGAGGGGGCGGTTGCCGATCATGCGGGAATCCCATCGTCGGTGAGCGGTCGGCGCCGCAGCAGCGACGACGACGTGGGCACGGTGCGCTCCTGGGTTCTGGCGGTCGTGAACGGCCATGTCATGAGCGCCCAGGCCACGAACAGGATCGCAGCCAACGACACCAGGTACCACGGCCACGGCCCGAGAAGATCGATCGCGGAGGCCACGTCGGGCGGTTCGCTGACGAACCCGTAGTTCGCGCCGAGGGCGGCGTTCACCGTGAGGGTGATCGCCAGCCACACGAGCGTCAGCCCGAAGCCCGCCGCGAAGCCGCGCCACGTGGGGCGGTAGCCCAACCCCCACACGATGGCGATGGGCGCGACCAGCGCGACCCCGTGGGAGAACCAGAACATGCCGAACTCCAGCGGCGGGTTCTCGAAGTACACCAGCGCCGGGGTGAGGAACGCCTGAAGATTGAGGGTGAGGCCCCAGTAGAACGACAGCACCACCGCCCACCCCGCGCGGGTGATGAGGGCGACGGCCGAGATGACCCGCAGCCAATCGGAGATGTGGAACGGCAGCGAATGGCGCAGGTCGAAACGCTCCGGCATCCACCACCAGATGAGCCATCCGAGGCTGCTGAGCAGAAGGATCCACCCGAGGGCAGCGAGGATCCGTTCGCCGTGGCGGGTGCGTGCGGCCCACGTGAACGCCGCGGCAGCCACGGCCGTGGTGAGCAGAACGAGCGCGTGCGTGAGCCCGTAGGGCTCCATCCGACCGATCACCTCGAGCGTGCTCATCTGCGCCACCCTAATGCCGGGAGCAGCGATGCGACATATCGGTCATGGCGCGGGAGTTGGCGGTCGGGGTCTGTCGGTTGTCGGTGGCCGCCACTATCGTCGAACCCATGGCGATCACGGCGGTGCACACGCTCATCTACTCCGACGACGCGGCCGCGACCCGGGCCTTCCTCAAAGATGTCCTGCGCTGGCCGTTCGTCCCCGACTCCAGCGGCAGCGACGACCCGAACTCGTGGCTCATCTTCGGCACCGGACGCAGCGAGATGGGGGTCCACCCCACCTCGGGCGAGGGAGGCTGGAGCAGCTCTTCTCACCACGAGATCTCCCTCATGTGCGACGACCTCGACGCGACCGTCGAGGAGCTTCGCTCGCGGGGAGCGGAGTTCTCCGGTGACGTGCAGGACATGGGCTTCGGGCGCGGCATCATGCTCGCCGTCCCGGGCGCCGACGACATGCTCCTCTACCAGGCGCATCACGCCCCGGCTCACCATCTCGATGGGTGAGGCCGTCGGCGCCGCCTCGAGCGCGGAGGTGCTCGGCTGCGCCTCGATGGGTGACGCCGAGCGCGCCGCGCTGCAGGCTGCCGCCTTTCTGCGCGGGCACGTCACCGAGACGGTGACGCTCGCCGACGTCGCCGACGCCGTGGGGTACAGCCCGTTCCACCTCGCGCGGGCCTTCACGGCCACCGTCCGCATCTCGCCCATCCGCTATCTCGCCGCGCACCGCTTTCACCTGGCCAAACGGCTGCTCCTCACCGAGCGGCTGTCGGTCGTCGACACCTGTCACGAGGTCGGGTTCTCCTCACCGGGCACCTTCATCCGACGCTTTCGAGAGCAGGTCGGGGTGGCGCCCGGTGACCTGCAGCGGTTGGCCGACGAGGTGACGTCGAGCACGGCCCCGCCGTTTCGGGTCGGAAGTGGTGGGGCCGGCACGATCTCGATCCGCGTTCACCTGCCACCGGCCACCGAGGTCGGCCGCGAGCCCCTGGTGTGGGTGGGGCTGTACCCGCACCCCGTTCCCGTGGGCGTCCCCGGAGCCGGAGCCATGCGGCGGGGTGAAGGCGACATGACGCTGCCGGTCACGCCGGGGCATCCGTGGCTGCTGGCCACCGTCGTGCCCGACGTCACCGACCCGTTGACCCACCTCGCCGACGACGCGCCGCACGTGGGGATGCACCCGGCACCCCTCACGACGGCCTGCGAGGTCGAGGTAGGTTTCCGGCCCGCCCGCGGGTGGGAGACGCCGATCCTCACGGCCCTGCCCGCACTGCGCAAGATCGGAGTGTCGTGAGGGTGCGGCGCCCGCCTAGCGTCGGGACCGTACCCGAGGACCCACCGATCTGAACTGGAGACCACGATGACCGACCACACCCGCCCCGACGGCGCACCCGCCTGGGTCGACCTCTCCACCAGCGACCCCGAGGGTGCGCGCACCTTCTACGGTGACCTCTTCGGCTGGACGATCACCGACCAGGGCGAGGAGTACGGCCACTATCACCTCATCCACGCCGGCGACGCCCTCGTCGGGGGCCTCATGTCAACCGTGGGGATGACCTGCCCCGAAGGCGGGGAGGTGCCCACCTCGTGGGACGTCTACCTGCAGACCTCCGACATCGAGGCCACGACCGCAGCCGCCCGCTCTGCGGGAGCGAAGGTCATCGTCGAGCCCATGCCTGTCGGACCGCGCGGGTCGATGGCGGTGGTCGTCGACCCCGCAGGCGCCGCAGTCGGCCTCTGGCAGCCCGGCGAGGTCGGAGGCATGGACCTCCCGCTTCGGCCCGGCACGGCAGTCTGGTTCGAGTGCATGACGCTGGACTTCGACGCCGCCGAACCGTTCTACCGCGACGTCATGAGCTGGGACGTGTCGCGCATGGACGCCGACTGGAAGTACTCCACCCACGGCGCGGAGGAGACCGCATACGCAGGCCTCGGCGACGCCCGCGGTGTCTTCGCCGACGGGGTGCCGTCGCACTGGCGCGTCTATCTCGCCACCGACGACCTCACCCGCGACCTCGCCCGGATGGACGAGCTCGGCGCGGAGATCGTCGACGGCCCCGTCGACTCCCCCTACGGCCCGCTCGCCACCATCCGCGACCCCCAGGGCGCCACGTTCCAGCTCTTGCAGCCGTCCTTCACCGGCTGACGCACCCCCCGTCCACGAAGGAGACGAGCATGGTCACACCCATCACCCCCTGCCTGTGGTTCGACGGCAACGCCCTCGAGGCGGCGGAGTTCTACGTGTCGGTCTTCCCCGACTCGCGCGTGTCGGCGGTCCAGTACGTGCAGGAGGGCCACCCGGCGGGTCTCGAAGCAGGGACTGTGCTGTGCGTCTCGTTCGAGCTGGAGGGGCGGCCCTACTTCGGGCTCAACGGTGGACCAGGGTTCCCGTTCACCCAGGCGGTGTCCTTCCAGACCTTCCAGGAGACCCAGGAGGACCTGGATCGTGTCTGGGACGCCCTCGTCGACGGCGGCCAACCGATGCAGTGCTCGTGGCTCGTCGACCGGTACGGCCTGAACTGGCAGGTCGTCCCCGAGGCGTATCGGGAGGCGATGCACACCGGCGGCGACGCAGCCGAGCGCGCCCACCAGGCACTCCTGACGATGGTCAAACCCGACGTCGCCGAGGTGAAGCGCGCCATCGCCGGCCCCTGACCCCGCTCGCCGGCGCCTCGTTGGTCGAGCGAAGCGTCTCGAGGCCACTGGCGATGTCACTGCGATAGCCACACCCCCCGTTGGTCGATCTCGAGACAGTCGCTCCGCTCCTTCCTCGATCCAAGGAGGAGCGAAGCGTCTCGAGACCACTGCCCACGTCACTGCGATAGGCACGGTGGTTTCGAGACACTCGCTTCGCTCGCTCCTCAACCAACGGGGGGAGGTCAGTGGGCCTCGGCCTTCTCGTCGCCGTGCTT
>JAUNTP010000231.1 GCA_030538585.1 Mobilicoccus sp. | reverse complement strand
AGTACCGACCGGCGGGTGGGCCGTCCGCGTGTCGGTCCCCGTCGTTCCCTCAGACCGCAGGAGCGTGTCATGACCACCGTGCTCATCGCCGACGACCAGGAGATGGTCCGGGTCGGGTTTCGCATGATCCTCGCCGCCGAGGACGGCATCGAGGTGGTGGGGGAGGCCGCGGACGGCCCGTCGGCGATCGAGGCGATCCGCCGCCTACGCCCCGACGTGGCGCTGCTCGACATCCGCATGCCCCACCTGGACGGGTTGGAGGTCACGGCGCAGGTGTCGGAGGAGACGGCCGTGGTCGTCGTGACGACGTTCGGTGACGAGCACTCGGTGGACACCGCCCTGGAGAACGGCGCGGTCGGGTTCATCGTCAAGGACTCCGGGCCGGCGCTGCTCGTCTCGGCGGTGCGCGCCGCGGCGCAGGGCGACGCGCTCATCTCTCCCGAGCTCACCCTGCCGTTGCTGCGGCGTCGCGCGGCGGCGACACCCGGCGGGGCGGAGGAGTTGGAGGTCCTCAGCGAGCGGGAACTCGATGTGGCCCGGCTCGTGGCGCGCGGCCGGACGAACGCCGAGATCGCGAGCGAGCTGTTTCTCGCCCTGTCGACCGTGAAGTCGCACCTGTCGCACATCCAGCAGCGACTGAACCTGCGCAATCGCGTCGAGGTGGCGGCCATGATGTGGCGCCACGGCGCCGTCTCCTAGGGGCCTGGACGATGTCGAGGGCGCGATGACCAACGAGACGTTCTGGGGACTGCTCGGTGTCTTCGCCGGCGGGGCGTTCCCGTGGCTCGAGGCGATCATCGTCATCCCGGCGGGCATGCTAGCGGGCTTGCCCACGGTCCCGGTGGTGATCGCCGGGGCCACCGGGAACGTCCTGACGGTCGTGCTCGCCGCCTACGCCGGTGACTGGTTCGCGACCAGGTGGGCGGCAGTGGTGCATCGGCGCCGCCGGCGCAAGGACGACCCGGATCAGCGCGCGCGCAAAGGGGCCCGCGACGCGCGCCGGAGGCAGCGCGTGCAGCACGTCCTGGACCGTGGTGGGCTTCCCCTCCTGTCGTTCCTCAGCCCGTTCATCGGCACCCAGATCTGCGCCGCGGCCGCCGTCGCCCTCGGGGCCCGCCCCGGCGCCGCCGCTGCGTGGATCAGCCTCATGACCGTGCTGTGGTGCGTCGTCGCGGCGTGGGCCACCCACGCCGGCTTCCAGTTCTTCACCTGAGTCCCGGTCGGCAGCGGGTCGAGAACTGCCGGATCTCGACCCTCAACCGCGGTGCGAGTCAGTGCGCCAGCACAGTGACGTGCCGCCGATCCTGCGGGGGCAAGCCGCTGGTGATGCGCTGTCACCCGGCTCTGGGTCAAGCATCGTCGAGGTAGGCGTCGACGAGTTCGGGTGTCACCGCGTGCTCCGGGTCGCCGAGGAGAATCGGGAACGGCGAGTAGGCGACGTCGACACGCAGCTCGTCACCGGCAGGAGCGTTCAGCCCGCGCTGCGCCAATTCGGACACAGCGGCACCCAGGGAGATGCGCCGCGCTCGCGCCATCGATCTCGCGGCAGCGAGGACTCCCTCATCGATGTCCAAGGTCGTTCGCATCCCAGCATCATCGCCTCACCGCGTCAGCACGGCAACGCGCCGGTGAGGAACGCGTCACCTCACCGGGTACGGTGCTCCCGGTAGTAGCGGATGAGGCCCTGGGTCGAGGCGTCCTGGTCGGTGAGGGCCTCGTCGTCGCCCGCCACCGCCGGGGTGATTTTCTGGGCGAGCTGCTTGCCGAGCTCGACGCCCCACTGGTCGAAGGAATCGATGCCCCAGACGATGCCCTGCACGAACGTGATGTGTTCGTACAACGCGATGAGCTGACCGAGCACGCTGGGGGTGAGGGCCGGCGCCATGATCGACGTCGTCGGCCGGTTGCCCTCGAAGACGCGCGCGGCGACGATCGCCTCGTCGGTGGTGCCCTCCTCCCTCACCTCGTCGGCGGTCTTGCCGAACGCGAGCGCCGCGGTCTGGGCGAAGAAGTTGGCGAGGAACAGCTCGTGCACGTCGGCGTCACCGTCGCGCAGGCCGTGGGTCGGGTTCGCGACTGCGATGAAGTCGGCCGGGACGATGCGGGTGCCCTGGTGGATGAGCTGGTAGAACGCGTGCTGCCCGTTGGTGCCGGGCTCACCGAAGAACACCTCCCCGGTGTGGCAGGTGACGGGCATGCCGTCGGAGCGCACCGACTTGCCGTTGGACTCCATCGTCAACTGCTGCAGGTAAGCCGGGAACCGGTGCAGGTACTGCGCGTACGGCAGGACCGCGTGGGTCTCGGCGTCGAGGAAGTTGACGTTCCACACGTTGAGCAGCCCCATGAGCGCCGGCACGTTCGCGCCGATGTCGGTGGTGCGGAAGTGCTCGTCCATCGCGTGGAACCCGGCGAGGAGATCCTCGAAGTGCTCCCGCCCGACGACGACGGCGATCGAGGTGCCGATGGCCGAGTCGACCGAGTAGCGACCCCCGACCCAGTCCCAGAACCCGAAGGCGTTCTCGGGGTCGATGCCGAAGTCGGCGACCTTGTCCAGCGCCGTGGAGACGGCGACGAAGTGCTTGGCCACGGCCTCGGCGCTCTTCTCGTCACTGCTGTCGATCGCGCCCGCGCCCTGCAGCGACTCGAGCAGCCACGCGCGGGCCAGGCGCGCGTTGGTGAGGGTCTCCAGGGTCGTGAAGGTCTTGCTCGCGACGATGAAGAGGGTCGTCTCGGGGTCGAGGTCGCGGGTCTTCTCGGCGATGTCGGTGGGGTCGATGTTGCTGACGAACCGGCAGCTCAAACCCTCCTGGACGTAGGGGGTGAGGGCCTCGTAGACCATGACCGGGCCGAGGTCGGAGCCGCCGATGCCGATGTTGACGACGGACTCGATGCGTTTGCCGGTGACGCCGGTCCAGGCTCCCGAGCGCACCTGCTCGGCGAAGGCGTACACCTTCTCCAGGGTGGCGTGCACGTCCTCATCGACCTGCTGCCCGTCGACGACGAGCGCCGGCTCCATGCCCTTCGGCCGGCGCAGGGCGGTGTGTAGCACCGACCGGTTCTCCGTGACGTTGACGCGCTCACCTGCGAACATCGCGTCGCGGCGCCCCGTGAGGTCGACCTGCTCCGCGAGCTCGACGAGCGCGGCGAGGATCTCGTCGGTGATGAGGTTCTTGGACAGGTCGACGTGCAGATCGGCCGCCGTGAACGTCAACCGCTCCGCCCGCTGCGGGTCCTCCTCGAACCACCGGCGCAGATCGGGGTCCATCCACGCTTCCAGCTCAGCCAGACGCTCCCAGGCGCCGGTCTCGGTCGGGTCGATGGGGCTGCTCATGACGATCCCTTCGCTCACCGCGTCCGCGTCCGCGGACACCTCGCCACCAGCCTAATGAGGCCGCAGCGCTCGCGGGGGCCGACCCCGGTCCTCACCCTGGGCCCGCCGGCGCGTAGCACGGGCGACACTGGAGCCATGGATAAGGAGCTCGCGTGATCCCCCGCAGCCGCAGCGCCCGGCACGGCCTCATCGCCGACATCCTCCACCGCCTCCCGGTGCGTTCGCAGGGCCAACTGCTCGACCTGCTCGCCGCCGAAGGCGTGGAGATCACCCAGGCGACGTTGTCGCGTGACCTCGTCGAACTCGGCGCCGTCAAAGTGCGTCAGGGCCGAGCCCTCGTCTACGCGCTGCCCGGCCTCGGTGGCGACACGACGGCCCGCCCCGCCCCGGACCAGCAGGTCGTCGAGGGGCGCATGCGCAAGGCTGTCGGTGATCTGCTCGTCTCGGCGGTGTGCGTCGGCAACCAGGTGGTGCTGCGCACCCCACCGGGCGCGGCTCAGTACCTCGGCTCGGCGATCGACACCACGCCAGGGCAGGGCGTGCTCGGCACCATCGCGGGTGACGACACGATCCTGCTCATCATGCCGGGCGCGGCCGAAGCCGAGGCGTTGACGCAGCGGCTGCTCAGTTACGCCGCGCCCGGCAAGGACTGAGGTCAGACGTCGACGGTGAGCTCGTGGCGGGGGTTGAGGTCGCCGGGGCCGCCGTAGTTGCCGCCCGGGGTGATGATCGTGCCCGCCTTGCCCTCGAGCATGCGCACGGCGTCGTCGAGCTTGCCGATGGCCGCGAGGTCGCCGGTCAACTCCACGAAGCGGCAGGCCGCCTCGATCTTCGGCCCCATCGACCCGGCCGGCGCGCCGAGGCCCCGCAACTCGCCCGGGGTCGTCGTCGAGATGGGCGCGGCGTGATCGGTGCCGAAGTCCTTCATGACGTTGGGCACGTCGGTGAGGATGAGCAGCGCATCCGCTTCGAGCGCCTCCGCGAGGCGGCCCGCCGACAAGTCCTTGTCGATGACCGCCTCGACGCCCTTGAGCTTGCCGCGCTCGTCGCGCACCACGGGGATACCGCCGCCGCCGGAGCACACCACGACCACACCCGCGCTGAGCAGCAACCGGATGATGCGCGTCTCCACGACCCGCTGCGGCTCCGGCGAGGCCACCACGCGACGCCACGACGAGCCGTCCTGCTTGACGGCCCACCCCA
>JAUNTP010000230.1 GCA_030538585.1 Mobilicoccus sp. | reverse complement strand
CGCGTATCTGCGACACCCGCAAGACGACCCCCGGCCTGCGAGCCCTGGAGAAGGCCGCCGTCCGCGCCGGTGGCGGGTCGAATCACCGCTTCGGGCTCGACGACGCCGTCCTCGTCAAGGACAACCACCTGGCGTTCGCGGGCGGCATCGGTCCTGCCCTCGCGGGCATCCGGGAGCGGGTCGGTCATCTCGTGCGGGTGGAGGTCGAGGTCGACACCCTCGAGCAACTGGACGAGGTCCTCGCCCTGGGAGTCGAGACCGGCATCGTCGACGTCGTCCTCCTCGACAACATGAGCCCGGCCCAGCTCAGGCAGGCCGTCACGCGTGTGGCGGGGCGCTGCATCACCGAGGCGTCGGGCCGCATCACCGCGCAGAGCGCGCCCGCGGTCGCCGCGTCGGGCGTGGACCTCATCTCTGCCGGGTGGATCACCCACAGCGCCCCTATCCTCGACATCGGCCTCGACCACCGCTGAGGGCCCGCTGAGCCGTGGCGTGAACGAGGTTCACGCGCACGCGATCCGTCGATACTGTGGGCCGCGGCCGTCGGGGGGCTCCCGCAGGCTCAGCGGCTCGCCGATGTTCGGGGATCGGAGTTTCTCGTGTCGACACCTGCTCGACCCGTCACGCGACTGGCGTGGATCGACATGGCGCGGGGGTTCTGCGTCATCGCCGTCGTGCTGCTGCACGTGGGGCTCTTCCACGTCTTTCCGCTCTCCCCCGACGACCACGGCAGGCCGCTGGCTCGCATCTGGGTCGTCCTCAACACCGCGATCCTCGCCGACCTGCGGATGCCGCTGTTGCTGCTCCTGTCGGGCTACCTGGCACGCACCAAGATCAGGCAGGGGCTGAGCGCGGCGCGGACCCGGCTCGCGATCCTCACCAACGCTCACATCTACCTCGTGTGGACGCTCGTGTTCTTCGCGCTCGGTGTGCTGCACTACCCGGCGGTGGTGACGACGCCCCTGCGCTCGTGGCGTGAGCTGGGGTGGAGCCTGCTGTATCCGCAGGTGGGGCCGCTGTGGTTCGTGTACGTGCTCGTCATCTCCATCGCAGTGCTGGCCGCGACCCGGCGGCTCCCCGCTCCGGTGGTCCTGCTGGGGTTCGTCGCGGTCGGGTGGGCGATCATCGCGGCGGGCGGCGGCGAGGCGGGGCTGCCGCGGGCCGTGTTCTTCGCCGTGGGTGCGTTGTTCGGTGAGCAGCTCATCGCCCTGACGACGTCGTGGCTCGCGAGCCTGCTCGCCCTGGCCGGCTACGGCATTCTCGTCGTGCTGGCCGAACGCGTCTCCCCCGTAATCGCCTATCCCCTCGACCTCGTCGGTGGCGTGTGCGCGGCGGTGGCGTTCCTCGCCCTGGCCCAAGTGGTGGCCCGCTGGCGGGTGCTACGCGTACCGGGCGCATGGATCGGTCGACGCACCCTCGGCGTGTACGTCCTGCACTGGCCGCTCGTGGCGGCACTGACCTGGGTGGGACTGCGCTACCCCGACGTCTTGCGCCCCCTGCTGTCGCATCAGGTGGTCGAGGTGGCCTACCCCATCCTCATCACGGCCGTCGTGATCGCTCTCTGCCTGCTGCTTGATCGCGCTCTGCGTGCGGTGGGCCTCGGGGTCCTCTTCGAGCCCCCGGCGCCACTGCGGCGATGGGTGACAGGCACGTCGCGTCTCCACCAGCTACCGACTCCGGCGCAGGCGGACGCTCAGCGGTCGACCAGTGGCTGAGGTGCGTCAGCCCAGGAGGCGGTGAAGGACGGTGTCGGCCAGCAGCCGTCCGCGGAGGGTGAGCACGAGGCGATCGCCCCGCACCTCAGCCAGGCCGTCCTCGACGAGACCAGGAACGGCGGCGCGCCCCGCCCCCTCCAGCCGCGCCACGGGCAGCCCCTCGGCGAGGCGACTGCGCAGCATCACGTCCTCCGCGTAGCGCTGATCGCTCGTCAGAACCTCGCGCGCCTGTGCCGGTGAGACACCCTCGCCCAATCGCCCGGCGTACGCGGCGGGATGGCGCACGTTCCACCAGCGCACCCCACCGACGTGGCTGTGCGCACCGGGCCCGATACCCCACCAGTCGTCGCCGCGCCAGTACCCCTCGTTGTGGCGGCATCGGCCGGCGGGCGTCGCCGTCCAGTTGCTGATCTCGTACCACTTATACCCTGCCGCGGACAGCATCTCGTCGGCCAACTCGTACTTGTCGGCCTCGTCGTCGTCATCAGGCATCGCCACCTGGCCCCGCTTCACCTGCGCCGCGAGCCGCGTCCCCTCCTCCACGACCAGGGCATACGCGGAGACGTGGTCCGGCTCCAGCGCTACCGCCGTCTCCAGCGACGTGCGCCAGTCCTCCAGGGACTCCCCCGGCGTGCCGTAGATGAGATCCACGCTGGAGGCGAGACCGCTCGCCCGCGCCGCACGCACGGCCCGACCGACCGCGGCCTGGTCGTGAGTGCGGTCCAGGGTCGCGAGCACATGCGGCACGGCCGACTGCATCCCCAGGCTGATGCGCGTGATGCCTGCCTGTGCCAGCCCGTCGATGATCCTCTCGTCCACGGTGTCCGGGTTCGCCTCGGTGGTGATCTCGACATCGTCGGCGAGACCGCACCGGTCCCGCACGTCCGCCAGCAGAGACCCGATCTGGGTCGGGGTCAACAGCGTCGGTGTGCCGCCGCCGAGGAAGATCGTCTCCACCGGTCGCGCGGGCGCCACCCGCGCCGCGAGGGCGATCTCCGCGTGCGCCGCGGTGAGGAACGACTCGATCGGCGGTGCTGTGGCATCGGTGCTGGAGCCGTCTGCGCGCAGCTCTCCGGGGGTGTAGGTGTTGAAGTCGCAGTAGCCGCAGCGGCGCAGGCAGAACGGGACGTGCAGGTAGATCCTGAACACCCGCTCCTGCGCACCGATCAGCGCCGAGGCCGGCAACTCCCCTCCCGGCGGCGCGGGCTCCCCTTCGGGGGGTCGTCCAGCCATGTCCTTCTCCCCAATCAGCTCTGGTCGTGGCAAGATGTCCCTCGGGGGAGGGTCACGGGTTCTTTACTCCCCCATGTTGTTTCACGCGACGGTGCGCCAGCCTCAGGCGGCCTGCGCGGCGCTGAGCCCGCTGCCCTCCCGGCGGGCTCAGCGTCGCGTCGGCCGCCTGAACGTCAGGTCACGAATGACGCGCCCGGCGGCGACACCTTTGCGCTCATAGCGGGTGACGATCCGCCCCTCGAACCGCCGCGCCCACCTGGCCGGGGTTCCACCCTCGACGGGGTGGTCGCACTCCAGCTCGGACGCCTCGCACACCGCCGCCATCTGCTCGGCGTAGTCGGCCCAGTCCGTCGCGAGCCGCAGCACACCACCTGGTGCGAGCACCCGGGCGACGGCGGCGACGAACCGGGCGTCGACCAGGCGGCGTTTGTGATGGCGCGCCTTCGGCCAGGGGTCGGCGAAGAACACCCGCATCTCCGCGACCGACTCCGGCGCCAGACCCGTCTCCACGAGGGCGCGGGCGTCGGCCGCGAGGATGCGGAGGTTGTCCAGGTCGGCGTCGGCCGCACCGACGATCGTGCGGGCCAAGCCCGGCCGGTAGACCTCGACCGCGAGAAAGTTCTGCTCCGGGTTTGCCTGCGCCGCGGCGAGGATGGACTCCCCGTCGCCGGTGCCGACCTCGACGACCAGCGGCGCCACCCGCCCGAACGCCGCCGCCGGGTCGAACACCCAGTCGGGGCTGATCGACGTGTCGCGATGCCCCCGGTCGGGCTGCACGAGGTAGCGCGCATGGTGGGCGTCCCACGCCTGCTGGTGCCGGTGGGAGAGGCGACCGTCGCGCCGCGCGAACGAGACGACCTCTCGCCGCAGCTCGCTCACTTCTTCGGCTTCTCGACGGCCTCGTTCGACAACGCCGCGATGAAGGCCTCCTGCGGCACCTCGACCCGACCGACCATCTTCATCCGCTTCTTGCCCTCCTTCTGCTTCTCGATGAGCTTGCGCTTACGGCTGATGTCACCGCCGTAGCACTTGGCGAGCACGTCCTTGCGGATGGCGCGGATGGTCTCTCGAGCGATGACGCGGCTGCCGATCGCGGCCTGCACCGGCACCTCGAACTGCTGCCGCGGAATGAGCTCACGCAGCTTGCTCGCCATGCGCACCCCGTAGGCGTACGCCGCGTCCTTGTGCACGATCGCGGAGAACGCGTCGACCTGGTCGCCCTGCAGGAGGATGTCGACCTTGACGAGATCGGCCTGCTGGTCGCCGTCGGGTTCGTAGTCCAGGGAGGCGTAGCCGCGGGTCTTGCTCTTGAGCTGGTCGAAGAAGTCGAAGACGATTTCGGCCAGCGGCAGCGTGTACCGCATCTCGACGCGGTCTTCGGACAGGTAGTCCATGCCGCGCAGGCTGCCCCGTCGCGTCTGACACAGCTCCATCACGGCGCCGATGAACTCGCTCGGCACGAGGATCGTCGCGCGCACCACCGGCTCGGTGACGTGGCGGATCTTGCCGGCGGGGAACTCGCTCGGGTTGGTCACCTCGACCTCGGACCCGTCGTCGAGGGTCACCTCGTACTCCACGTTCGGCAGCGTCGAGATGAGGTCGAGGTCGAACTCCCGCTCGAGGCGCTCGCGGACGATCTCCAGGT
>JAUNTP010000229.1 GCA_030538585.1 Mobilicoccus sp. | reverse complement strand
GTGTCGAAGAAGACGTCGAGCTCGCGCTCCTGCTCGGCGACCTCGTACGTCCAGTTGGCGAACCCAAGGCCACCGAGTTCGTGGTCGGAGCCGCCTGCGGGGATGGCGTAGGGCACCCCGCCACGCTCCTCGACCTCGGCGATGGCGTTCTTCCACGAGTCGCGGAAACCGATGTCGAACCCGGAGGCGTCGAGGCGCACGTCGGCGCCCATGAGGCGCGAAAGCTGGATGTTGCCGACCCGGTCCGAGAGCGGGTCCGGCCAGTCGACCCAGTTCTCCTGGATGAGGACGGCCTTGAGGCCGAGGTGCGCGGCGAGGGCGGCGACCTGGCGGGTGTGGTTCGACTGGTGCCCACCGATGGAGACCAGCGTGTCAGCGCCGCTCTCGAGGATGGCGGGCACGAAGTACTCGAGCTTGCGGGTCTTGTTGCCACCGAACGCGAGGCCGGAGTTGACGTCTTCGCGTTTGGCCCACACGGTCGCGCCGCCCAGGTGGGCGGTGAGGCGGGGGAGGTGCTGGATGGGGCTGGGGCCGAACCTCAGGTCGTGGCGGGGGAAGTCGGTGATGGCCATGTCTCTCCTTCGAGCGTTGCCGGTATGCAATATATTGCACGTCGGTGGTGAGTCGGTCAAGGGTCGATTCGAGCGCGGCGCCTATCCTGCGGTCATGCCCATTCCCGCAGCCCAGGGCGTTCATCGCCGGTCACTCCTGCGCGATCACGTCTACGCCTCCATCCGTGACGCGATCGTCGACGGGACGCTGCGCCCCGGCGAGCGGCTGCGGGACAGCGAGCTGGAGGCCTGGCTCGGGGTGAGCCGCACGCCCATCCGTGAGGCGTTGCTGCGCCTGGAGCGCGCGGGCATGGTCGTCGCGACCCCGGGTAAGGCGACGACGGTCTCCGAGGTCGACGCGGTGGCCACACGGGAGGCCCAGCAGATCGTGGGCGCCATGCAGGAACTCGCGGCCCGTCTCGCGACGCCCCTGGTCGGGGAGCCGGCGCTCGCACGGATGGAGGAGGCGAACGCCCGCTTCGCCGAGGCGCTCGACGCCGGTACGGCCGCTGCTGCCCTCGACGCGGACGACGACTTTCACGGCGTGCTCGTCACAGCGAGCGGCAACGCCGCCCTGCGGACCGTGCTCGACGAGTGGACACCGGTCCTGCGCCGGGTCGTCCTCTCCCGCTTCGACTCCTACGCCGGCCGGTCGTCGGTCAGCCAGCACGAGCGTATCCTCGACGCGTTGCGCGCCGGTGACGCCGAGGCCGCGGTGGCAGCGACCCGCGAGAACTGGCTGTCGCTGCAGCCCGGGGCCGACGGCGACTGAGTCTCAGACGCGGGCGCCGTCGTCATCGTCGTCGATGTCGCGCTCCTTGGGCTGGCGCAGCACGAGGGTGACGAACCCGATGACGATGAGGGCACCCGCCATCCACTTGAGCTCGGTGGCTCGCGAGTCGGAGAACGTCAGGTAGAGCAGCCACAGCGGCCCGCCCACGATGCCGCCGAGCGCCAGGTAGAAGGGCCAGTCCAGCCAGAACGACGGCAGCGGTGAGGGCGGAGGCGGCTCGTACCCCTCGTCCTCGTCGTCCTCCACGGGAGAGTGGCCGCGCCAGGCCAGGTCGGAGGGCTGCACCTGCGCCGGGCGCGGCTGGGGTGCCGGGGCAGGTGCCGGTGTCGATGCTGGGGCGTCGTCGGGGGCGTCGTCGGGGTCGTCCGTCGCGTGCTCGGTCGCGTTCGGCTGCTCGTCGGTTCCGTGCTGCGGGCCCGTGTCGGACCTCTGGTCGGCGGACGCCTCGTCGCTGACCGCTTCGGGTGGGGGGTCGTCCCATCGCGCGACGATGTCGGCGAACTGGGCGCGGATGTCGTCGTCGTCTGCGGGGGTGGACATGTCACCTCTTCTCATGGGCTCCCGCGCCCGATTCTGACAGACCACCCATCCCGTAGAGTGGCCCGGTCGAGGCGGAGGTGTGCGGTGCTGTACTGGTGGATCAAGCTCGTGTTCCTGGGGCCCCTGCTGCGGGTGCTGTTCCGTCCGTGGATCGAGGGTGAGCAGCACATCCCGGCCCGTGGCCCGGCCATCCTCGCGAGCAACCATCTGTCGTTCAGCGACTCCATCCTGTTGCCGCTCATGTGTCCTCGGCGCATCACGTTTCCCGCGAAGAGCGACTACTTCACCCAGCCCGGCCTCGTCGGCCGACTCAAGGCGGCGTTCTTTCGGGGCACCGGTCAGATCCCCATCGACCGCTCCGGTGGCGCGGCGAGCCAGGTGGCGATGGACGCCGGCCTCGCGGTGTTGCGACGAGGTGAACTGTTCGGCATCTACCCCGAGGGCACGCGTTCGCCCGACGGGCGGCTCTACCGCGGCAAGACCGGCATCGCGCGGCTCGCGCTGGCCTCCGGTGCGCCGGTGGTGCCCGTCGCCATGATCGACACCGACAAGGCCCAGCCCACGGGCCGCACGATTCCCCGCGTCATGCGCGTGGGAGTGCGGGTGGGGCCGCCGCTCGACTTCAGCCACTACGCGGGGCGTGAGCACGACCGGGAGGTGCTGCGCGAGATCACCGACCAGATCATGGCGGCGCTCGCGGAGGTCTCCGGTCAGGAGTACGTCGACGAGTACGCGGCCACCATCAAGGAACAGCTGGCCGCGCGCGCCGAGACGTTCATGGCGAGCGCCAAGGCCGAGGGTGCGCAGGCTCAGGCGCGGGTTCAGGCTCGCACCGAGGAGTTCGTCAGCGCCGCCCGCACCGAGATCGAGGAGTTGCGCCGCAAGGTCGACGAGCGTCGGGGCGACGGCACCCGCGAATCCGGCTGAGGTCGGGCCGATGGCACGCGGGGAGTCCGACGACGCGCGGGTTATCGTCGCGTTCTGGTCGGCCGTCGATCTGCTGCGGCCGCTCATCCTCGCCTACGTCGTCTACCAGTACGTGAACCGGTTGCCGCAGGTCGAGCATCCCGAGCGCGGGTGGGTGGTGCTGGCGGTGTTGGGGGTGTGGACGGCGCTGTCGTTCCTGCGGCGGCACCGGGGCGTGGTGTGGTTCTCCCTCGAGTTGGCGATCGGGGTGGCGGGGGTGCTCGCCTCCCTGCTCGTGGACTCCCGTGCCGTCATCGAGGCGGGTGCGCCCACGATGCCGGGCATGTGGGTGGCCGCCACGGTGTTGTCGTGGGCGGTGCTTGCCGGCCCGCTGGGCGGCATCGGTGCCGCGGTGCTCATCGCCATCGCCGACCTCGTCGTCATCGGGGTGCCTACCGACACGACGATCCACAACATCGTCATCCTGCTGCTGCTCGGGGCCTTGGTGGGGTACTGCGCCGACCTCGCCCGCGAGGGGCAGCGCGCCCTCAAGGACGCGGCGGAGGTGCGGGCCGCGAGCGCGGAGCGAGAGCGGCTGGCGCGCAGCGTCCACGACGGGGTGCTGCAGGCGTTGAGTTTCGTGCACCGGCGCGGTCTGGAGATCGGTGGTGAGGCCGCCGACCTCGGGCGGCTCGCGGCCGAGCAGGAGCGGGCGCTGCGGGAGCTCATCCGGGCACCGGTGGTGGCCGCGGCGTCGGAGTCGGGGTCCGGGTCGGTGACGAGCGCGCACGCGCCCGAGCCTGGCTTGGTCGACCTGGCGACGCTGCTGGCAGCGCGGGCGGGGGAGCGGGTCATCGTCGTCGACACCGGTGAGCCGGTGGCGCTGGAGGAGTCTCGCGCCAAGTCGATCGACGCCGCGGTGGCGGCTGCGCTCGACAACGTGGCGCGTCATGCCGGGCCGAGTGCACGCGCCTGGGTGCTGCTCGAACTCGACGGGGACGAGGTGGCCGTGACGGTGCGCGACGACGGCACCGGGTACGCACCGGGTCGCCTGGACGACGCCGCGCAGGAGGGCCGCCTCGGGGTGTCGGCGAGCATCCTCGGGCGTATTCGCGATCTGGGTGGGGACGCCGACATCGCGTCGTCCTCGCGCGGGACACTGGTGCAGATCCGGGTGCCGGTGAGCGCCCCGACCCGAAAGGTGGACTCATGACGGCGACAACGCCCACAGGGCAGACGATCACGGTGCTCGTGGCCGACGATCACCCGATGTGGCGCGACGCCGTGGCGCGGGATCTGACCGATGCCGGGTTCGACGTCGTCGCGACAGCGGCCGACGGTCGCGCGGCGGTGGCGCGCACGCTCGCCACGCGGCCCGATGTGCTCGTCCTCGACCTCAACCTGCCGGTCATGCACGGGGTGGAGGTGTGCCGGGCGCTGCGCGCCGCGGAGAACGAGACCCCGATCCTCGTGCTGTCGGCGAGCGGTGAGGCGGCGGATGTGTTGCAGGCGGTCAAGGAGGGCGCGACGGGGTATCTCGTCAAGTCCGCGGGTCGCGAGGAGTTTCTCGACGCGGTGCGCTCCACCGCCGCCGGCAAGGCGGTCTTCACGCCCGGGCTCGCCGGGTTGGTGCTCGGGGAGTACCGGCGCCTGGCCGACGACACCACCGCCGAGCGGGAGACGCCCGCTCCCGAGCTGACGCCGCGGGAGACCGAGATTCTCCGCTTTGTCGCCACCGGCATGTCCTATCGGGAGATCGCCGAGGTGCTCGTCGTCAGCCACCGCACGGTGCAGAACCACGTGCAGA
>JAUNTP010000228.1 GCA_030538585.1 Mobilicoccus sp. | reverse complement strand
GGCGCCCCTGCTCTGCGATCGAGAGATCAGTGAGAGCGGATGCTCTCGATCTCCTCGGGCGCGTGCGCGCCTCCCAGCTCGTCGTGGGCGTCGTGACCGTGCCCGTGGGCCTCGGCCTCGGCGACCTCGGTCGGCGTGGGCGGGGCGACGCGGTCCTTGAAGAAGAACCGGGACAGGGCCGCGCGCTGCTTGGACGGGCCACCGGACTGGCGCACACCGTTGCTGTCGGTGCCTGCCTCCAGCTCCAGGGGAGCGGGGGACTCGTGCTGCACCAGGTTCCAGCGCTCGTAGTCGTCCAGCGGCTTGTGCAGCTCGGAGAACGACCCCTCCGGGGTGCGGACGATGCGGCCGGTCTCCTTGCCGTGCAGCACGAGCTCGCGGTCGGCGCGCTGCAGCGAGAGGCAGATGCGCTTGGTGATGATGAACGCGAGGATCGGGCCCACGAAGAACAGCGTCCGCAGGGCGTAGGTGATGTCGTTGATCGACAGGCCCATCTTGATGGCCATGATGTCGTTACCGGCCGCGAAGAACATGACCAGGTAGCAGACGATGGCGGCCATGCCGATGGCGGTGCGGACCGGGCGGTTGCGCGGGCGGTCGAGCAGGTGGTGCTCGCGCTTGTCACCGGTGACCCAGGCCTCCACGAACGGGTACAGACCCGCGATGATGAAGACCGCCGGGAGCAGGACGATCGAGCCCAGCGCCACGTTCGGGCTCCAGGTGTAGCCGAAGGTGACGAACTCCATCCAGCCCGGCAGCAGACGCAGCGCGCCGTCGGCGAAGCCCATGTACCAGTCGGGCTGCACGCCGGCGGTGACCGGGGAGGGGTCGTACGGGCCGTACGCCCAGATCGGGTTGATCGTCACCAGCGCCGAGATGAGGGCGATGATGCCGAACACGATGAAGAAGAAGCCACCGGCCTTGGCGGCGTACACCGGCATGACCGGGAAGCCGACGACGTTCTCGTTGGTGCGGCCCGGGCCGGGGTACTGGGTGTGCTTGTGCACCATGACGAGGATGAGGTGCGCGGTGACCAGGCCGACGAGCAGCGCGGGCACGAGCAGCATGTGCGCCATGTAGAGGCGCGCGATGATGACCTCGCCGGGGAAGGCGCCGTCGAACATGAAGTAGCTCATGATCGAGCCGATGACCGGCGTGGACTGGACGAAGCCCTCCATGACGCGAAGACCGGTGCCCGAGAGCAGGTCGTCTGGCAGGGAGTACCCGGCGAAGCCCTCGATCATGGCCAGCAGCAGCAGCACGCAGCCGATGACCCAGTTGATCTCACGGGGCTTGCGGAAGGCGCCGGTGAAGAACACTCGGGCCATGTGCAGACCGACCGCAGCGACGAAGAACAGCGCCGCCCAGTGGTGCAGCTGACGGATGAGCAGACCACCCGGCACCTCGAAGGAGATGTAGAGGGCCGTCGCGTACGCCTCGCTCATGCCGACGCCGTTGAGGGGCGCGTACGGACCTTCGTAGGTGACGTGCTGCAGGGACGGCACGAACCACAGGGTGAGGATCACACCGGTGAGCAGGGCGATGATCATCGAGTACATCGCCACTTCGCCGAGCATGAACGACCAGTGGTCGGGGAAGACCTTCTTCATGAGGTACCGCATCGGCTTCGCGAGCCCGGTGCGGTCGTCGAACCACGCGGCGACGGCGCCGGGGCGACCGCCTCCGGTGCGGGACTCGGGAGCGCCGGTGCGACGGTCCTCTTCGCGCAGCCGATCAGCCGCGCGTGCAGTGGCTTGAGTGCTCATCGCTCACGACTCCAGAAGCTCGGTCCGACGGGCTCGATGAACGGCTGGGCCGCCACGAGGTACCCCTCATCATCCACGGTGATCTTCAGTTGAGGCAAGGGGCGCTTGGCCGGGCCGAAGACGACCTTGCAGTCCTGCGTCACGTCGAACGTCGACTGGTGGCACGGGCAGAGCAGGTGGTGCGTCTGCTGCTCGTACAGTCCGACCGGGCAACCGGCGTGGGTGCAGATCTTGTTGTAGGCCACGATGCCCTCGTGACCCCAGTCGCGGGCCTTGGTGCTGACGAAGTCGTTCGGGTCCAGGCGCATGAGGAGCACAGCGGCCTTGGCCTTGCGCTCCATGAACGACAGGTCCTCGTCGTGCTCGAACACCTCGCCGGGCTGCGCGTGCTGCTTGGGGCCGTCGATACCCTCGGGAAGCACGTGGAACACCGAGCCGAGAGTGACCTCGTCGGCGCGGATGGGCGTCATCTGCGGGTCGCGGCACAGGCGCATCCCCGTCTGCCAGAACGTGTGGTGCAGCTGACGCCCGGGCATCGGGCCGAGGCCACCGAGAGCCTGGACGACCGGCGGAAGGGCGAAGATGCCGACCGCGGTGGCGCCCAGCACACCGATCATCGGGCGACGGCCGAGCTGGGAGTCGCGCAGGCCCTCCTCGCGCAGCGTCGTGACGAGGCCGGTGCGGTCCTCGTCCGAGGCGCGGATCGGGTGGCGCTCCTCGACGACCTCGGTGTCGGGCATGAGGGTCTTGGCCCAGTGGACGGCCCCCAGGCCGATGCCGAGCAGGCTGGCGGCCATGCACAGGCCCAGCACGATGTGCTGCAGGTCGGTGCCGCCGAGCAGCGGAATCGGGACGATGGTGTTGACCTCGAGGGCGAAGTAGGCCACGAGGAAGCCCAGCGTGCCCAGGATCGAGATCGTGAAGAGGGCGAGCACCTGACGCTCGGCCCGCTTGGCCGCCTTCTCGTCGACGTCGGCGTGACGCAGGACGTGGGGCGGCAGCCCCGGGTTCTCGAACCGATCGGACTGGACGAGCTCGGAGCTGCGGTGCTCGCGGGCCGACGCGTGGCCCTCGACCTCGCGGCCGTCCGGGGCCGCGACATAGGTCTCGTCCGACCCGCTCCCCGTGGTGCCGTTGTCGTTCATGTGATCGTTCCTGTCGCTGTCGTGCGGTCGGGAGGTGGACACGGGATCAGGCGGCCTTTCGCCCGAGCCACACCGCTGCGCCGATCATCAGCGGCACCGCGAAGAAGAAGAGGAAGAAGCCGTCGGCCACCGGGCCCAGGTTGCCCAGGCCGTGCCCGCCGAAGTTCTCGTTCTTGTCGAGCTCGTGCAGGAAGGCGATGACGTCGCGCTTGTCCTCGGGGGAGAGGTTGGTGTCGTTGAACACCGGCATGGACTGCGGGCCGGTGAGCATGGCCTCGTAGATGTGCTTGCCCTCGATGTCGTGCAGCGGCGGAGCGTACTTGCCGCGGGTGAGCGCACCGCCGGAGCCGGCGAAGTTGTGGCACATCGCGCAGTTGACGCGGTAGATCTCGCCGCCGCGGGCGATGTCGCCGCCGATGCCGGAGGCGTAGGTCTCGTCGGGGACCTCCGGGCCGGGGCCCAGGGAGGCGACGTAGGCGGCCATCTGGCGGATCTGCTCGTCGGTGTACTTGATCTTGTCGGCGCGACCACCCTGAACGGTGGGGCCCGCGAGCGGCATCCGGCCCGTGCCGACCTGGAAGTCGACCGCAGCCGCGCCCACACCCACCAGGCTCGGACCCGCGTACGAGCCCTCGGCGTTCTGGCCGTGACACGTGGAGCAGTTGGCCTTGAACAGGCGCTGACCGGCCTCGACGTCCTGCGCCGTGTAGGCCCGCGTGTCGGCGCTCGCCGTCCCGGAGGGGGAGACGGTCGCGTACACGCCGCCGACGGCGACCAGGGCGATCAGGAGCAGCGCGAACAAGACCGCCGGGTGTCGGCGTCGGGAGGCGGCTGAGGAGGTCACGAGGGCATCCTTGGCGTCGAGGGTGGGGGAGTCGGGAAGCAGTATGACGACTGCGGGTGGCCGCCCATCACAGGGGTGGCGGCGGGAGCAGGTAGATGACCGCGAACAGGGCGATCCACACGACGTCGACGAAGTGCCAGTAGTAGGACGTCACGATGGCGCCCGCCGCCTGCCGGTGGGTGTACTGCCGCGTGGTGTAGGAGCGGCCGATGATGAGCAGGAAGGCGATGAGCCCGCCGATGACGTGGATGCCGTGGAAGCCGGAGGTGATGTAGAACGCCGAGGCGAACGCGTCGGTGGACATCGTCACGCCGTGCTCGACCAGCTCGGCGTACTCCATGATCTGGCCGGCGATGAAGACCGTGCCGAACAGGTAGGTCAGCACGTACCACTCGCGCATGCCCCACTTCTTGAACTCGAACAGGCCGCCCTGGCGGGAGACGATGCCCTTCTCGGCCTGCATGACGCCGAGCTGACACCACAGCGAGCTGATGACGAGGATCGTCGTGATGCCGAGGGCCAGGGGCAGGTTGAGGTGTTCCACCCCCGCGTGCCACAGGTCGGGCCGAGCGGCGCGCAACGTGAAGAAGATCGCGAAGAGCCCGGCGAAGAACATCAGTTCGCTGGACAGCCACACGATCGTGCCCACGGAGGCCATGTCGGGTCGAGTGACGGGACCCTGACCCGGGCCGGTGCCCGCGTGCGATCCCGATGGGTGCGTAGAAGCAGAGGAAACAGTCGCCACGGCGCCATTATGGCCCTAAAGGTCCGGCGATGGGACTTTCGGGTCCCCCCAGCGCGTCTGGGATCAGTCGAGTTCCGACGGCAGAGGGCCCACAGTGGGTCCACAGTGG
>JAUNTP010000227.1 GCA_030538585.1 Mobilicoccus sp. | reverse complement strand
ACGGGATCACGACGTCGACTCGCGCGGGCGGTAGTTCGCCGTCGAACGTGCCATAAGCCGCCAGCGCCGCATCCACAGCCGCAGGGTCTTCCTGGCGCTGCTGCCCCGTGTGCGGATCCAGCAAGTCGCCCTGTCGAGGCAGCTGCCCGAACAGCATCAAGTCCAACGCGATATCAGAACGCAACTGCGCCAGAGTGCGCCGATCCCCTTCTTTGCGTAGCCGTCGCGCGATCGCGTCCACTCGCTCGTGCGCCCCAGCCACTCGGCCGGCGTGACCGGTGATGCGGACTTCTCCGGTACCGCGGTCGGGGTCCAGCATCGTCATCGTGCAGCGGTTCTCCACGCCCTGCTCATGCCGCTCCCGCGGGGTGGTCACCTTCGCGAGCTGATAGCGCAACCGGGAGGTGAACACCGACTGCGGCACCAACAACCCACCCAACCCATCCGCGCTCCGCGCCGGATACGGGGCAATCACCGACGCGACGATCTTCTCGATCGCCTCCGCGGGTGCTTCCTCGGTGGCGCGCACCAGATGCCACGCCCGCTGCCAGGACAACTCTCCCCGGCTCAACGCTTGGCGCACCGGCCCGAACCGGACCGGGTCACCGATCGCGATCTTCGTGCGCGTGCGCGCCACCGACGACGGCAACCCGGTCGCCAACTCCACCTCATGATCGATACACGCCCGCACCTCGGCCTTGACCAGATTCCGCGCCCGCGCCGAGGCATCGGGCTGCTCGGCGTCGAGCCGTTCCAACGCTGATTTCTCCCGTGAGCGGGTCAACGCCTCGGTGAGCGCCACCCCGCGACCCGCCAGCCAGGCGGTCAACCGCTCATGCTTCTCCAGTTCGGAGAGCATCGCGTCTTCACTCAAGCCCGCGAACGTGTCGGCCGGGAGAGCGTCTCCGAAACCCCACTCGGCAGGGGGCTGCAAGACGGGGGTGAGCCGTTCAACGTCTTGATCGATCATGGCCTGCCCCCCTCTCGAATATCTGCTCCAATTCTACCTTCAGGGCAGGGATATCGCTACTGTTCATGACACTTTCTCTCAGCTTTTTGTTCGATCGTGGGGCCAGCTCTCACTGTGGTGTGGGGTGGTCTCGAGACGTCGCTTCGCTCCTCCTCGACCAACGGTGGGGTGGGGTCACCCCCGGTTGGTCGAGGAGCGCTCTGCCAGTCATCCGAAGAATGGGCTCAGAGCCAGCCGTTCTCCCAGGCGATGGTGGCGGCCTCGGCGCGGGTGCGGGCGCCGGTCTTGCCGATCGCCGAGGAGAGATGGTTGCGCACCGTGCCCTCCGAGAGGTGCACGGCGCGGGCGACGTCAGCGACGGTGCCGCCACGACGGGCCTCGCGCAGCACGTCGGCCTCACGGGCAGTCAACGGCGAGGAGCCGCTCACCATCGAGTCGACGGCCAGGCTCGGGTCGACCACCCGCAGCCCGGAGTGGACCCGGCGCACCGCGTCTGCGAGTTCGGGGGCGGGAGTGTCCTTGACGACGAACCCGTGCGCCCCCGCCTCGAGGGCGCGACGCACGTACCCGGGGCGGCCGAACGTCGTGACGATGAGAATGCGCGTCCGCGGGCAGGCCGCGCGCAGGGCGGCGGTGGCCTCGATGCCGTCCATCCCGGGCATCTCGACGTCGAGCAGTGCCACGTCGGGCGCGTGATCCCGTGCCGCGGCGACGACCTCGTCGCCGCGCCCCACCTGCGCCACGACCTCCAGGTCGGCTTCGAGATCGAGCAGCGCGGCGAGTGCGCCGCGCACGAGGGCCTGGTCGTCGGCCAGCAGCAGGCGGATCATCGAGCCCGTCCTTCCGTCGTCACCGTGTGGTCCTCGCGCGAGTGGCGATCGCCCTCGTTGTCACCGGCCGCCACGCGCAACACCGTGCCACGCCCGCCCGGCCCGGACGAGAGCGTGAGCGTGGCGCCCGCGTTGCGAGCTCGCTCCCCGAGCCCGAGCAACCCGGTGCCGTGCTCTCCGTCGGGCGCCACGCCGACGCCGTCGTCCTCGATCTCGACCGCGTCGCTCGACAGCCGGATCACGACATGTCGGGCGCCGGAGTGCCGCACGATGTTCGTCGTCCCCTCGCGCACGACCCAGGCGAACAGCTCCCGGTGCTCCGAGGCGACGTCGTCGACGGCGCCGGGAACCTCGGCCTCGATCTCCGCGGCGGCGAGCGCGCGACGAGCACCGGCGAGTTCGGTGGCCAGCGAGAGGGTCCGGTAGTCCCGCACGGTGGCGCGGACGTCGGTGAGCGCGTCGCGGGCAAGCCGCTCGACCTCCGCGATCTCGGCCTTGGCCCGCTCCGGGTCGACGTCGACGAGGCGACCGGCAAGCTGCGCCTTAACCGTGACGACAGTGAGAGAGTGCCCGAGGATGTCGTGCAAATCGCGCGCTAGGCGGGAGCGTTCGAGGTCGACCGCGAGCGCGGCCTTCTCCTCCCGCGCGGTGATGAGCGCCTCCTCGCTGGCGCTGAGCCGCATCCCGCCCCAGACCGTCATGCCGATGAACACGGTCCACAGCCCGATGCCGAACGCCCACGGGGCCGGGATGCCCAGCAGGACGCCGAACACCGCGTACGCCACTCCTGCGGCGAGGATGACGACCAGACTGATGCGGCGTTCGAGCAACGCACCCGCCCCGGCCGCGACGAACGTGAGGAACATGAGCCCGGCGTTCGTGAACAGCGTGGCGATCGCGGTGAGCACGATCATCACCGCCATCCACCGCCACGGCGTGATCCAGCTCGTCCAGGCCGGCGCGGGGTCCTCGGAGGCGAGGTAGCCGCTGAC
Organism: Mobilicoccus sp.; assembly: GCA_030538585.1. GTDB lineage: Bacteria > Actinomycetota > Actinomycetes > Actinomycetales > Dermatophilaceae > Mobilicoccus. The sequence goes on along the minus strand of JAUNTP010000227.1, from coordinate 1,834 downwards.
GTACCAGACGATGAAGAGCAGCGTCGTCACCGTGGCGCCGAGCCCGTCGGCCACCCCGTTGCTCCACCCGTCGGCGATGGCGAAGGGGGTGAAGACGAGGAAGATCGCTGCGTAGATCGTCGTGCCCCGGCCCTCGGGGCCCTCGCGGCGTCGTCGATTGCGCATCCCGCTGCTCCTCTCCCTCGTGTCGTCCGTCATCGTCTCGCAGGACGGGGCCTCACTCACGACCGGCGACACGTCGGTACCTCCACGCCGCGATGACTGCGAACAGCACGGTCCAGCCGATGGCGCCGGCGACCGCCACGGCCTCGACTGCCGTGTCGAGGGTGATGACGTCGAGCAGACTCCGCAGGCCGTACATCGGGGTGTACGTGCCGACGGTCGACATCACCGTCCCGAGCTGGTCGAGGGGGATGAAGATGCCACCGAAGAACGCGAACAGCGACATGAACGGTCCGACGACCCCGAGGACGGCCTCACCGCGGAAGAGGTAACCGATGGCGAGCCCGAACGCGGCGAACATGATCGACCCGGCCAGCCAGGAGAACGCGAACGCCGCGAGGGCGTAGGGCAGGTCGAGGCGGGCGCCGGTGGCGAACCCGACCGCGAACGTCACGCCCACGACGATGAGGCCGACGAGCAGCGCCGCGGCGATCTTGGCGCCGACGTACACCGCCGGCGAGAGGGGCGTGAGGCGTAGTTGGCGGTTCCAGCCGCTGGCGCGCTCGTCGGAGACGCTGCCCGCGACGTTGGTCGCGGCCATCATGGACCCGAACAGGGCCATGTTCGCCATGATCATCCCCGCGACCGTGCCGCGGGGCGTCGGCTCGGCGCCGTAGGCCGGGCCTGCACCGAAGAGCAGGTACAGGGCCACCGGCATGAGGAGCGCGAAACCGATCGTCCACGGGTTGCGCAGCGGCCGCAGCAATTCGAGGCGCACGTAGGTCCACGGAATGCCGCGACGCCGGATGCGGACAGTCGAGGTGGGGCCGGCGGGCTGAGGGGTGGTCATGACTGCTCCGATCCGGTGAGGGTGACGAAGGCATCGTCGAGGGCGGTCGAGGTGATCTCGACGTCGCGGGCGTCGGTGGCGGTGAACAGGTGCCGGGCGAGCGCGTCGGAGTCGTCGGTGCGGATGTCGAGCACGTCGCCGCGGCGGGCGAGGTCGGTGACCTCGGGCCGGGTCCGCAGCTGCTCGTCGAGGGTGCGGTCGGGGAGGGTGGCACGCACCTGGCGACCGAGCGCGGTCCCCTTGATACGGGCCGGGGTGCCGTCGGCGACGACGCTGCCGTTGGCCACGAGGACGATGCGGTCGGCGATGTCGTCGGCCTCCGCGAGGTAGTGGGTGGCGAACACGATGGTGCGGCCCGCGGATGCGTCGGCGCGGATCGCGGCCCAGAAGTCGCGTCGGGCGGCGACGTCGAGGCCGGTCGTCGGCTCGTCCAGGAGGAGCAGGGACGGGTCGGGCATGAGCGCGAGAGCGAAACGCAGCCGCTGCTGCTCGCCGCCGGAGCACTTGCTCACCCGGCGCCGCAGCACCGCCCCGAGCCCGGTGCGCTGGACGATCGCGGCCACGGCGTCACGGCGGCCGTAGAGGTCGGCGACCATCTCCAGGGTCTCCCCCACGGTGAGCAGCGGCAGCAGGCCGCCGGACTGCATCACCGAGGAGACGTCACCGCGGGCGATGGCGGCGGCGGGCGTCCCGCCGAGCAGGCTCACGCTTCCCGTGGTGGGGGTCGTGAAGCCGAGGATCATGTCGAGCAGGGTCGTCTTGCCGGCGCCGTTGGGGCCGAGGAGGGCGACGACCTCACCCGCCTCGATGCGCAGGTCGATA
>JAUNTP010000226.1 GCA_030538585.1 Mobilicoccus sp. | reverse complement strand
ATTCTCCCGCTCTGAGGTGACTCTCCTGAGTGTCGCGGCCCCCTCCGTACCGCCAAGCCCCAACCCCACCCCATCTCCAGCCCCCACCCACACCTCACCAGCATCACCACCAACCACCCGGAGGACGCATGAGTGGCCCACGCAGCCGTGGCCGGACGCGCGAAGTGCTGATGGCCCTGCCCTGGCTGACGCCGACGCTGATCCTGATCGCGGGCGTTGTGCTCTACCCGACGATCCTCATGGCCTACACGGCCAGCCGCCGCTACAACGCGTACGGCGTCGAACGCGGCCCCGCGGGCCTCGACAACTTCATCGGCCCCGCCGGAGCGCTGACGTTCCCGACCGTCCCCATCCCCCGCATCATGGGCAACACGGTGCTCTGGGTCGTCGTGGTCGTCACCATCACCGTGATCCTGTCGCTCGCGCTCGCCCAGTTCCTCAACAAGAAGTTCCGCTTCCGCAAGCTGCTGCGCCTCGTGATCATCCTGCCGTGGGCGTCCTCGGTCGTCATGACGACGACGGTGTTCAACTACGGCCTCCAGACCGACGTGGGCCTGTTCAACCGCCTGCTCGTCGACACCGGCATCCTGGAAACCGCCTACGGCTTCACCAAGAACCCGACCTCAGCGTTCTGGGTGGCCGTGTTCGTCGCCATCTACGTCTCGCTGCCGTTCACGACCTACACGATCCTGGCCGGCCTCCAGTCCGTCCCCGACGACATGCTCGAGGCCGCCCACATGGACGGGGCGAACGCCGTCCAGCGCTACTGGCAGATCATCTTCCCGATGCTGCGCCCCTCGATCGCGGTCGCGGCGCTCATCAACATCATCAATGTGTTCAACTCGCTGCCGATCCTCAAGATCCTCAACGAGACGCCCGGCTACAACACCGGCCACACGACGACCACGCTCATCTTCGAATACAAGGCCCAACTCGGCCCCGGCGTCTCCAGCGCGCTGTCGCTGGTCAACTTCGCCTTCTGTCTGGTCGTGATCGCGATCTACCTCGCGGTCGTCAAGCCCACCAAGGAGGTCGCATGACCGCGCCCGCCGGCATCGCCCCGACCCCGCAGCCCACCCCCGAGCCCACCCCGGACGCCCGCGCCCGGACCAAGCGCCGCTGGTCGGGTATTCACAAGGCCCCCAACCCGATCGGCATCGCCATCGGCGTGATCGCCATCGTCGTCTTCTTCTCGTTCCCGTACGCGCTAATGATCCTCAGCTCGCTGAAGACGCGCCTCGACATCAACAAGATCCCGCCGGACTACTTCCCGAGCACCCCCCAGTGGGACAACTACCTCACCGTCTGGACGTCGTCGGTCGCCCCCGGCAACGCCCTGCTCGCGACGACCGTCATCTCGGTGGGCGCGACCCTGCTCGTGCTGCTCGTGGCCACCCCCGCGGCGTACTACATCGCACGCTTCCGCTTCCCCGGACGCCTCGCGTTCCTGTTCGTCGTCCTGATCACCCAGATGCTGCAGCCCACCGTGCTCGCGGTCGGCCTCTACCAGCAGTTCGTCGGCTGGCGCGGACAGCTCGTCTGGATCGCCCTCATTCTCATCAACGGCGCCTTCAACCTGTCGTTCGCGATCTGGATCATGCAGGCGTTCTTCGCCTCCGTTCCCAAGGAGATCGACGAGGCCGCCCTCATCGACGGCGTCGGACGCCTCCAGTGCCTGTTCCGCATCTCCCTGCCGCTCGTCTGGCCCGGCATTGTGACCGCGATCGTGTTCGTGTTCGTCAACACCTGGAACGAGTACGCAGCCGCGTTCGTGCTCGTCACCGACCCGTCGCTGCAACCACTGACCGTGGCGATGCCGCGCTTCCTCGGCCTCTACATCCGTGACTGGCAGTACCTGTTCACGGTCGCGATGGTCGCGGTCGTGCCCGTCATCATCCTCTTCTCCTTCATCGAGAAGCGGCTCATCGGCGGCCTCACCGCCGGCTCCGTCAAGTAACCGCCCACCACGTAAGGGGGTCTGTCAAATGAGGGGAACAGCCGTGATCCAGTTCGGCACCGGTGGTTGGCGCGCCATCATCGGCGACGGTTTCACCCGGGCGAACGTCCGGCTCCTCATCCAAGGACTGTGCGATCGCATGGCGTCCGAGGGCGTCACCGACCTCGGCGTGGTGGTGGGCTACGACCGCCGCTTCCTGTCGCGCGAGGCCGCCGAGTGGGCGTGCGAGGTGTTCGCGGGCAACGGCGTCCCGGTCACGTTCATCGGACGCCCCGCGCCCACCCCGATGTTCATGTGGACCGTCCGCAACCAGGACCGCCCCTACGGCATCGCGGTCACGGCGTCCCACAACCCGGCGCTCTACAACGGCATCAAGGTGTTCACGGCCGGCGGCCGCGACGCCGAGGCCGAGGTCACGGACGCGCTGGGCGCCCACATCGCGACCCTCACCGAGGACGACGTGCGCGCCGTCCGCTTCGACGAGGCCCTCGACTCCGGCCTCGTCACCGTGCAGACCTCGATGAACTGGTACCTCGACGCCATCATCGACAAGCTCGACATGGACGCCATCCGGCACCGCCACCTGCACATCGTGCTCGACCCGATGTTCGGCGTCGCTCAGACGTCGCTCCAGACCATTCTCATGACCGCGCGCTGCCAGGTCGACGTCATCAACGATCGCCACGACACCCTCTTCGGCGGGCGCATGCCCTCCCCCGGTGCGGCGAGCCTGCAGCACCTCACCTCCGAAGTCCTGCACCGCAAGGCCGACCTCGGCATCGCCACCGACGGGGACGCCGACCGGCTCGGCATCATCGACGACGAGGGTCAGTTCCTGCACCCGAACCAGATTCTGGTGCTGCTGTACGAGTATCTGCTGACCGGCAAGGGCTGGCGGGGGCCGGCCGTCCGCAACATGTCGACCACCCACTTGCTCGACCGGGTCGCCCACGCGCACGGCGAGGAGTGCCACGAGGTACCCGTCGGCTTCAAGTGGATCAGCGCCAAGATGGCCGAGACGGACGCCGTGATCGGGGGCGAGTCGTCCGGCGGTCTGACCGTGCGCGGCCACATCGCGGGCAAGGACGGGATCTACGCGGGCTCCCTGCTGGTCGAGATGGTCGCCGCCTCGGGCAAGAAGCTCTCGGAGCTGTGGGCCGACATCGAGCAGCGCTACGGACGCCTCGTGATGGTCGAGATGGCCTACGGGTTCACCCCCGAGCGTCGCGCGGAGCTCGAGCAGCGCGTGTTCACCGACCACGACCTGCCCGACTTCGGACGGGATGTCGACCGCATCACGTGGGACGACGGCGCCAAGATCTACTTCGCCGACGGCTGCTGGGCGACCGTCCGATTCTCGGGGACTGAACCCGTGCTGCGCGTGTTCGCCGAGGCCGAATCGCAGGATGATGCCGAGGCGATCGCCGCCCGCATCGCCGACCATCTCGGACTGGAGGGCTGATGGCCACCAACAAAGCCGTCGTCATGGCGCGCGGGCTCGGCTCGCGCATGAAGAAGGACGCCGACGCGTCCCTGACCCCCGACCAGGCCGCGGCTGCGGCGTCCGGGGCGAAGGCGATGATGCCGCTGGGTGGGCGTCCGTTCCTCGACCATGTGCTGTCACGCCTCGCCGATGCGGGGCTGACCGAGATCTGTTTGGTCATCGGGCCGGAACACAAGGCCGTCCGCGACTATTACGACTCCCTCGACCTGGAGCGCATCGAGATCTTCTACACCGAGCAGGCCGAGCCGCTGGGCACCGCCGACGCGGTGCTCGCCGCCAACTGGTTCGCGGGCGCTGATCAGGTCGTCGTCATCAACGGCGACAACCTGTACCCCACCGAGGCCTTGGCGACGCTGGCGGGCACCGACGGGTCGGCGACGATCGGCTACTCCCCCGACGGACTCGTGGCTCACTCCAACATCCCCGCCGAGCGGATCGCGGCCTACGCCGTCCTCTCCACCGGGGCTGAAGGCGAGCTGACGACCATCGTCGAGAAGCCGACCGAGGCCGAGTTGGAGGCCTTTGGGCCCGGCCGCCGGGTCTCGATGAACTGCTGGCTCTTCACCCCGGCGATCTTCGATGCCTGCCGCCGCATCGCCCCCTCCGAGCGGGGCGAGTTCGAGATCGTGGACGCCGTGCGGCTGCTCGTCGACGAGGGCGAGCGTTTCGCGGTGCTCCCCTCGGACGCCGGCGTCCTCGACCTCTCCTCCCGCGGCGACGTGGCGGCGGTCGCGGCGGCACTGGCGGGCTCCGAGGTGAGGCTGTGACGGAGGCCCAACCCGCGGTCTGGCGCGTCCCGGGCCGCATCGAGGTGCTCGGCCAGCACACCGACTACGCCGGCGGCAACGTCTTGGTCTGCGCCGCCTCCCAGTCGGTCACGGCCACCGCCACCCCCCGCCCCCCCCCGAGGACTCCCCTAACTACTTCCGGGGGCTCGCCCAACGACCGCCGTGGGCTCCTGTCCGCCCGCTCCAGCGCCTTCCCCGGAACCGTCACGCTCGAGGCCAACCGTCCCGTCGACCTGCCCGCCGGCCACTGGGGACGCTACGTCGCCACCGCCTGGCACCGCCTGCGCGCCAACTTCGGCGATCTCCCGGACGCCCACCTCACCATCGATTCCGACCTCCCGCTGGCCTCCGGCATGAGCTCGTCGTCCGCGCTCGTGGTCGCGTCCGCCCTAGCCCTGGCCGACC
>JAUNTP010000225.1 GCA_030538585.1 Mobilicoccus sp. | reverse complement strand
ACCGCATCGGGTACCGGGCGCCGGACCCGGCTGCGACGCTGCCCGCCCACGCGGCGGCGGCACGAGCAACGACCGACCGGGCGGGACGTCCGGTGTACAGCTCACCCACGGGTGAGCGTCTCAACACCCGATGGGTCACCTTCACCCCACGACGATGCTGAGGTCGCCAGGTCAGCCGAGGTCCACGCCCTTCCAACCGCCCCAGCCTTCGACGCGGTGCTGCATCCCGTCGCGGATCCAGGTGGTGCCGCTCGACATCCAGCCGTGGGTGCCCCAGCGGTACATGGTGCGGTACCCCGAGAACGTGGTCCCGTCGGCATTGGGGGTGAGGCGGGTGGCGACGACGCGACGCGTCTGGCCTGTGGTGCTGAACTCGTACCCGGCGATGCCGAAGGCAGGGTGCTGCGAGATGACCCACGGGGTGTTGAACGAGCGCGCGCCCGGCGCGAGTTGCCGCTGCCAGGCGCCGCCCCGCAGCGTGTAGACCATGTGGCGGTGGCCGTCGCCGATGCCGCCGGCGAGGTCCAGGACGACCTCCTCGCCCGGGACCCCGTCGAGGGGTGCGGTGCCGACCCAGTAGGCGCGCGCGTCGATGCCGGGTTCGGACACCTCGGTGGCGATCCTCGTCGTGGCGGTACGTCCCGCGGCCGTCCTGGTGGTGAGGCGCAGGGTCGTGCCGCCCGCGGCGACGCGCTCGATGGTGAGTTGGACGCGGTCGGCGCGCCCGTCACCGTCGATGTCGGCGCGCTCGGTGACCGTACGCACCGGCGGTGCTGAGGCGGTCGCCGGCAGTGGCGCGGCGACGAGCCCGGCGAGCAGGCCGGTCGCGGTCACGGCGATGGCCGCGCGGCGTGCAATGGATGTGGTGAACGACATGGTGAACCCCCTGATGATGGGCGCGGATCGACGTCCCCCGACCCGCGCGATGTCTCCCCCGAGCGTGCTCGACCCTATGTCCCCCGCAGTGTCGTGAGGAGCCGAGGCGGTGAAGTGTGATGCAGCCGTGACCGTTTCGCCCCACTTCGTGACCTCCCGGCCGGCCCCGCTGGCGGAGGAGCAGTGCCCACCCCTGGTCCGACCGGCCGGCGGATCGGTCACCCTGCCGCGGCCCCCGGGCGACTCGCGGTAGCCTCGGCCGCACGGGCCCAGGTCGGGTCCGGCCCATCACGGACGACATCGCGGAGGAAGCCGGTGCGATGCCGGCACGGTCCCGCCACTGTGACCCCACGCCTGGGGAAGTCAGGAACTCCGGTCGTTCGCTCGCAACCCCCGGGGCGCGGACCCCGAGAGAGGCCACCCATGTTCCTGCTGCTGTCGACCTCCGACACCGACCTGCTCTCGGCGCGCGCCGCCACCGACACCTCACCCGTCGGGTGGCGGTACGCCAACCCGGCCAAACTCGACCGGGCGCTCGTCCCCACCGAGGGCCTCCAGGCCGCCGACGACAGCGCCGACGCTGCCGCCCGCCTCTCCGCCCACCTCGACACCCTCCTGGAGGGAGTCGACCTCGTCGTCGTACGCCTCCTCGGCGGCCGCCGCGCCTGGGAGACCGGCCTAGACCTGCTCCTGTCACCCGAGCAGACCCGCCCCGTCGTCGTGCTCACCGGCGAGCAGGCCCCCGACGCCGAGCTCATGAGTCACTCCACCGTGCCCATGGGGGTCGCCACCCAAGCGCACGCCTACCTCGCCCACGGCGGCGCCGCCAACCTCGACCAGCTCGCCCGATTCCTCTCCGACACCGTGCTCCTCACCGGGCACGGGTTCGACGCGCCCGCCGCCGCACCCTCCTGGGGGTCTCTCGGCTGCACCGGCGCCTGCCTGCGCCTGCCCGCCGAGCAGCGCCCCGACTGCGGTGTCGCCGCCTGCCGCGCCTGGCAGACGGCGCCGGTCGAGACGTCCGGGCCCACGGTGGCGGTGTTGTTCTACCGCGCCCACCACATGAGCGGGAACACCCACTTCGTCCACATCCTGTGCGACGCGATCGAAAGCGCGGGCGGGCGGCCGATGCCGCTCTACGTCACCTCCCTGCGCGAGCCCGACGACGCCCTGCTCGCGACCCTGCGCGCCGCCGACGTCGTCATCACCACCGTGCTCGCGGCGGGCGGCACCGTCCCGTCGGCCGCGCAGGCCGGCGGCGACGAGGACGCCTGGGACGCAGGCGCGCTCGCCACCCTCGACGTGCCGATCATCCAAGGGCTCGTCCTCGGCTCCACCCGTGAGGAGTGGGTGGAGAACGACGACGGCACCACGCCGCTCGACACCGCCACCCAGATCGCCGTGCCCGAGTTCGACGGCCGCATCATCTCGGTCCCGTTCTCGTTCAAGGAGATCGACGCCGACGGTCTGCCTCGGTACGTGCCCGACCCCGAGCGCGCCGCTCGCGTGGCCGGCATCGCCGTCTCTTACGGGCGGTTGCGCTCGACTCCGCCGGCGCAGCGCCGCATCGCCGTCGTCCTCTCGGCCTACCCGACCAAGCACGCCCGCATCGGCAACGCCGTCGGCCTCGACACCCCGGCCAGCGCCGTGCAGGTGCTGCACCGCCTCGCTGACGCCGGGTACGACATCGGGCCGCTCGCCGGTGAGGGCTCCCTGCCCGGCGTCGAGTCCCGTAACGGCGACGACCTCATCCACGCCCTCGTGGCCACCGGCGGCTACGACCAGGCGTGGCTCACCGAGGAGCAGCTCGCCGCCAACCCGCTGCGCGTGCCCGCCTCTCTGTACGAGAAGTGGTACTCCCGACTGGATGCCGAACTCCGCGAGCTCGTCGAAGGCACCTGGGGCGCGGCGCCCGGCGAGCTGTACGTCGACGACCGTGGCGCGAAGAATGGCGATGAGCGCAGCATCATCATGGCGGGGGTGCAGGCGGGCAACGTCGTCGTCATGATCCAGCCGCCGCGCGGGTTCGGCGAGAACCCCATCGCGATCTACCACGACCCCGACATGGCCCCCAGCCACCACTACCTCGCCGCGTACCGCTGGCTGGAGGCCTCGCAGGAGGAGGGCGGGTTCGGCGCCCATGCCGTCGTCCACCTCGGCAAGCACGGCAACCTCGAATGGCTGCCCGGCAAGTCCCAGGCGCTCGCCGCGACGTGCGGGCCGGACGCGGTGCTGGGCAACCTGCCCCTGATCTACCCGTTCCTCGTCAACGACCCCGGCGAGGGCACCCAGGCCAAGCGCCGCGCCCACGCCACCCTCGTCGATCACCTCGTGCCGCCGATGACCCGCGCCGACTCCTACGGCGACATCGCCAAGCTCGAACAGCTCCTCGACGAGTACGCCCAGATCAGCGTCATGGACCCGGCCAAGGCGCCCGCCGTGCGCCAGCAGATTTGGACCCTCATTCAGGCCGCCCGCCTCGACAAGGATCTGGGCCTCAAGGACCGTCCTGACGAGGAGTTCTTCGACGACTTCATCCTCCACGTCGACGGATGGCTGTGCGAGATCAAGGACGTCCAGATCCGCGGTGGCCTGCACGTGCTCGGTGAGGCGCCGACGGGGGAGGGGCGCATCAACCTCGTGCTCGCCATGCTGCAGGCCGCGCAGATCTGGGGCGGCGAGTACGCCCTGCCCGGGCTGCGTGAGGCGCTCGGACTCGACGAGGGCAGCAAAGACCGTCGCGAGACCGACGACGTCGAGGCCTCCGCGCGGGTGCTCATCGAGGCGATGGAGGAGCGCGGCTGGACCCTCGAGGCCGTCGACGAGGTCGCCGCGATGGCGATGGTCGACGCCGGACCGGCCCTCTCGAACGCCGACCCGGAGAAGGTGCGCGCGATCCTCGACATCGCTGCCCGCGAGATCGTGCCGCGCCTCGCCGCGACGACCGACGAGATCGAGCACCTGCTGCACGCCCTCGACGGGGGGTTCGTGCCGGCCGGGCCGTCGGGCTCGCCGCTGCGGGGTCTGCTCAACGTGCTCCCCACGGGGCGCAACTTCTACTCGGTCGACCCGCGCGCCATCCCCAGCCGCCTCGCCTGGGAGACCGGCCGAGCCCTCGCCGACTCCCTGGTGGAGCGGTACGTCACCGACCAGGGCGAGCCGCCCGCCAACGTGGGGCTCTCGCTCTGGGGCACCTCGGCGATGCGCACCGCCGGTGACGACATCGCCGAGGCCCTCGCGCTCATGGGGATTCGGCCGACGTGGGACGACGCCTCCCGCCGCGTCAACGGCCTGGAGCCGATCCCGCTCGCCGAGCTGGGGCGCCCGCGCGTCGATGTGACGCTGCGGATCTCCGGGTTCTTCCGCGATGCCTTCCCGCACGCCGTGGCGATGCTCGACGACGCCGTGGCGCTCGCCGCGTCGCTGGAGGAGGGCGAGGGCGACAACTTCGTCCGCGCCCACGTCGAGGCCGACAAGGCTGCCGGGGTCGACGAGCGGTCGGCCCGTACCCGGGTGTTCGGCAGCAAGCCGGGCACGTACGGGGCGGGGCTGTTGCAGCTCATCGACTCACGCGACTGGCGCACCGACGCCGACCTCGCCGAGGTGTACTCGGTCTGGGGCGGGTACGCCTACGGACGCGACCTCGACGGCGTGCCCGCGCGGGAGACGATGGAGCGCACGTACAAGCGCATCCGGGTGGCGGCCAAGAACGTCGACACCCGCGAGCACGACATCGCCGACTCGGACGACTACTTCCAGTACCACGGCGGCATGGTCG
>JAUNTP010000224.1 GCA_030538585.1 Mobilicoccus sp. | reverse complement strand
GGCAGGGCAAGTCGGACCCGACGGCGGCGATCCTGTCGGCGGCCATGCTGCTCGTGCACGTCGGCCGCGCCGAGGAGGCCCGCCGCATCGAGGAGGCCGTCTGGGCCGACCTCGCCGAGCGGGGTGCCACCCCTCGCTCCACGACCGAGATCGGCGACGCCATCGCTGCCCGTTTGCGCTGATTCGCCATCGGCCGGAGGTGTCCGACGGTAAGTTAGGCTGCCCGTGAGGCTCACACACCGTCGTGGAAGGGAACACCCAGTGTCCAGGCTCACGTTCAGCACCACCTCTCGCCCCGATCCCCTCTCCGACGACGAGAGGGCTGCGATCCTGGCTGACCCCGGCTTCGGCAACACGATGACCGACCACATGGTGCGCATCGAGTGGACCCGTGACGGCAACTGGAGCAACGGCGAACTGCTGCCCTACGGCCCCATCACGCTCGACCCGGCCGCGGGCGTCCTGCACTACGGTCAGGAGATCTTCGAGGGGCTCAAGGCGTTCCGTCACGAGGACGGCTCGATCTGGTCGTTCCGTCCCGAGGCCAACGGTGCCCGGCTGCAGCGCAGCGCCAAGCGGTTGGCGCTGCCCGAGCTCGACATCGATGACTTCATCGAGTCGATCAAGGTGCTCGTCGAGGCCGATCAGGGGTGGGTGCCCGAGTACGGCACCGGCGAGACGAGCCTGTACCTGCGCCCGTTCATGATCGCCTCGGAGGCGTTCCTCGGGGTGCGTCCCGCGAACGGGGTCACTTACTACGTCATCGCCTCGCCGGCGGGTGCGTACTTCTCGGGCGGCATCAAGCCGGTGTCGTTGTGGCTGTCGACCGACTACGCCCGCGCGGGCGAGGGTGGTACCGGTGCCGCGAAGTGCGGTGGCAACTACGCCTCTTCCCTCGCCGGTCAGGTCGAGGCCATCGGGCACGGGTGCGACCAGGTCGTGTTCCTCGACTCCTCGACGCACACCTACATCGAAGAGCTCGGCGGCATGAACCTGTTCTTCGTGCACGCCGACGGTCGCCTCGTCACCCCGGAGCTCACCGGCACGATCCTCGAGGGCGTCACCCGCAGCTCCATCCTCGAACTCGGCAAGGACCTGGGCCTCACCCCGGAGGAGCGTCGCATCCCGATCGAGGAGTGGAAGGACGGCGTCGCCTCGGGTGAGATCACCGAGATCTTCGCGTGCGGCACCGCTGCGGTCGTCACCCCGGTCGGCACCCTCAAGTGGGACGGCGGCGAGTGCACGGTCGGCACCGAGCCGGGCGAGACGACGATGAAGATCCGCCAGAGCCTGCTGGACATCCAGTACGGCCGCGTCGAGGACACCCGCGGCTGGATGACGCGCCTGGTCTGAGCGGGCGATGGTAGACCCCCTCGCTTCGGAGGTCGGCCAGGCCCGCGACGCTGCCGTCGAGCGGCTGCGCGAGGCCTGGTCGCAGGGGCGCATCGATGTGAGTGAGCACGAGCGCCGCACCACCGGGCTGCGTCACGCCAGCACGGTCGAAGAGGTCGAGGCCATCGAGCGCGGTGACCTGCGCAGCCTCGGCGAGGGCGTGCACACCGGCGGCGGCCTCTCCCCGGTCCCGCCGCTCGAGACCCCGAGACCGCGCGAGGAGCACGGCGCGGGGGTCGAGCGGTCCGAGGAGCGTACGAGCGGTCTCGTGTCGCTGCCCACCCGGGCGGCCGGAGCGGTGTTGGGGCTGACGCCGTTCGTCTCGGTCATCCTGTTCTTCACCGTCGGCGGCATGGGCCTGTTTCCCGCCTGGCTGTGGTTCTTGCTGATCCCGATCGTCGGCATCCTCGTTCACGGCCCGCGGGGCGGGGACCCCGACTGAGCGTCAGTGACTCTGCGGCGATCTCAGCGAGCTGTGGTCGTGAGGCCCTCGCAGAGGTCGATGAGGGCAGCCCGCAGCGGTGCGGCCTCCGCGACAAGGCTGCGTTGTATCGACACATATGTGGCGCGGCCCTGCGGGGTCTCGACCGGCACCGGGTCGTAGCCCAGCTCGGCGAGGTCGTAGGGGGAGGCACGCATGTCGAGCTCTCTCGCCCTCCGGGCGAGGCGGAACGTGGCGAGCAGGAGGTGGCCCGGCACGGCGGGGCCGAGTTTGAAGGCCCACTTGTAGAGGTCCATCGTCGCGTGCAGGCAGCCCGGCTGTTCGTGCTCGGCCTGCGTCTCGCGGGTGGGCAGGAGCAGGTTGAGCGAGCGCGCCGGGGGAGTGAAGAACCGGTAGGCGTCGAAATGGCTGCAGCGGATCGTCATCGAGTCCACGACGTCGTCGACCTCGTGCTGGGCCAGGCGCAGCGGCCACGCCTCGTGGCGCGGCTGGTCGGCGCCGAGCCGGTACACCATCGCCCACTCGTGCAGCCCGAAGCAGCCCAGGTGCGGCGGTCGCGACGCCGTGGCCGTGAGGAGGTCGCGCACGAACGCGACCGACTCCCCGCGGCGCGCGAGGTACGCCGGGACGTCCAGAAAGACGCCCTGGTCGTCGTGGGTGTAGGACGTCCACGACCCGCGACCGGCAGGATCGTCGCCGAGGAGTACGACGCCCGGGCCGGGGTGCCAGCGGCGCATCTGCCCCGGGCGGTGCCGGTAGTACACGTAGAGAAAGTCCTCGACGGGGTGCTTTCCGCCGGTGCGGCGGCGCTCGAGGTGGGCGTCGGTGAGAGCGTCGACGGCGCTCGCGTGCTCGCGCTCGGCCGCCCGCCAGCGGCTCTCCTCCCATCGCTCCACGGTCGACCACGGTACCGGGCCTGGCCTCTGTGCCCGATGGCCGACCGTCGGCCGTGCGCGGCGGCGGTGCCTCGGTAGGCTGGTCGGTGACTCGTCGTCAGGAGAGTGCATGAACCCCCGTAGCCCGCTCGTCGCCGCCATCGCCCTGCTCTGCGTGATCCTGCTGCTCGTCGGCACGTTCATGGGCGTCATCGGCGCCTTCGCCGCGCCGGCCAAGGCGGCAGCGCCCACATCGACGGCGTCCGTCTCATCCGTCGCGCCGGCGGTCGCCGCGGCGCCGCGGCCGTACCTCGTGCTGGGGGATTCGCTGTCGGCCGGGTATCAGCCCGACCGGGGCGATGATCCCCGCGGCGGGTACGCGGCACGCGTCGCCGAGGGCATGGCGCAGCGCGGACAGGCGCTGCGCATCACCAACCTCGCCTGCACGGGGGAGTCGACGAGCACCATGCGTGACGGCGCGCGGTGCAGCTACCGCCAGGGTAGTCAGCAGGCGGCGGCGCTGGCCTTCCTGCGCGCGAACCCCGACACCGCGCTCGTGACGGTCTCCCTCGGCGCCAACGACGTTCTGCGCTGCGCGGGCGCCTCCGCGACGGCCGATGCCGCGGACGCCGTCGACACCCGGTGCGTCCAGCAGCGAGTGCGCGCGCTGCGCCCGGAGCTCGCGCGGCAGCTCACGGAGCTGCGCCGGGCCGCGCCGCAGGCCCGTGTCGTGGTCCTCGACTACTACGACCCCTCGCAGGCCGGCTACCTCGTCGACCGACGCACCCGCAGCGTGGGCAATCTGGCGAGCATGGTGCGGACCCAGGTCAACATGGCGGTGCGCGGCGCCGCCCGTGACGCCGGCGTCCGTGTCGCGTACGTGACCGAGCCGTTCGACGACCGGTGGACGCGCTCGGTCGCCACCGACGAGTACGGCATCCTGCCCATCCGCGTCGCCCGCATCTGCGCGTGGACGTGGATGTGCCACCGCACCGACATCCACCCCAACGACGAGGGGTACCGCGTCATCGGCGACGCCGTGCTCACGTCCCTCCGGAGGAGCTGACCATGCGCATTGCACGTTTCACGACAGGCGACGAACCCCGCTACGGCGTCATCCAGGGCGAGGGCGACGAGCAATGGATCGCCGAGGTCAGCGGCGACCCCCTGTACACGCCCGTCTCCGGCACGGGCCAGCGGGTGGAGCTCGCCGACGCCCGCCTGCTGGCGCCCGTCATCCCGCGCAGCAAGATCGTCGCGATCGGCCGCAACTACGCCGACCACGCGAAGGAGATGGGCAACGAGCTGCCGACGCAGCCGATGATGTTCTTCATCCCCAACACGGCCGTGGTCGGCCCGGGCGACCCGGTCGTCATCCCCGACCTCACGGGCGAGGTCAGCTACGAGGCCGAGCTGGCCGTCGTCATCGGCCGCATGTGCAAGGACGTGCCTGCCGAGAAGGCCAAGGACGTCATCTTCGGGTACACGTGCGCCAACGACGTCACGGCGCGCGACCTGCAGCGCGGCGACGGGCAGTGGGCGCGAGCCAAGGGCATGGACACGTTCTGCCCGCTCGGCCCGTGGATCGAAACCGACCTCAACCCCGAGGACATCAGCATCGTGTCCCGTCGCGACGGCGAGGTGCTGCAGGACGGCCGCAGCTCCGACATGGTGTTCGACGTCCCGACCCTCGTGGAGGCCGTGACACGCGCCTTCACGATGCTGCCCGGCGACATCATCCTCACCGGCACCCCCGCCGGCGTCGGCAGCGTCACCCCCGGCCAGCGCGTCGACATCGAGATCGAGGGCATCGGCACCCTCTCCAACCCCTTCGTCGCCGCCGACTGACGACAGCCCGCCCCCTCCGCGCTCGATGTGTGACGAGAGGCGACGCCTCCCCACCCCCCGGTTGGTCGATTTCGAGACGCTTCGCTCCTCAATCCGGGAAGGGGGAGCGAAGCGACGTCTCG
>JAUNTP010000014.1 GCA_030538585.1 Mobilicoccus sp. | reverse complement strand
CCTGCTCTGACGGGCCATCAGTTGTGGCCTCACAGCTCGCGTCGATGCGCGCGCCCGCGCACTCACTCGACTCACCAGCGGTTGCAGCCTCGCCTGCTTCCGCCGACTCAGTCGACCCCGCCGACGCGCCTGACTCAGTGGGCTCAGCCGCCGCGGTCGGCTCGGCTGGTGGGTGGTCGCCCAGGAGGGTGTGGTCGGTGATGATGATGCCGACCTCGATGTCGGGGCCATCGATCAGGGGGTGACGGCCGGTGATGCGTTCGGCGAAGATGTCGGCGCGGAGTTGGGCCAGGGTGCGCTCATCCCCGGCGGCTTGAGCGGCGCGTGCCGCGGAGTCCAACGCTGCGTAGCAGGCGACACCCTCGGGAGCGGGCAAGAACCCGGTGACTCGCGCCATCGTCGTCGGCGCCGGGCGGATCCCCACGTACCGCTCTTCGGCGCTGCGCTCACTGGCGGCAGCGAAGGCGTGCGGGTCCGCTTGGTAGGCCAACGCCCGGGCGCGGGAGTCCACCGCCCGATCCGACAGATCTTTGAGCTCGGGACCGATGATCGCGTCCACACCGCGCCGCGTGTCGGGGTCCAGCACTGCGGTGGCACGCGCGACCAGCGAGGCGCGGTACTCGGTGGTCACCCCGGCGGTCAGGGCTCGCATGGTCTCGGGCAGCTCGTTGATGAGGTCTTTGGCCAGCGCCAACCGGTTGCGCGCCCGAGCGTGGGAGTCCCGCCGCGCCAACCCCAACTGTGCTGCTACTCCCACTCCCCGCTTGGCCGCTGGAACGCCGCAGTCGGCCTGCTGCGCGCGGGTCTGGGCGTCCACGACCACCGCCACCCGGGCTTGAGCAGCTACGAGCGAGCAGGACAGCTCCTCTAACTGGCGGGCCAGGTCGACTGCTTCGGTGTCGGTGAGGCGCTCGGTCACCAGCGATGTGCTCATCGCGGCCAGCCCGGCGACTTCGTCGTGGGCGCGCCTGATGCTGTCCGAAACACACGAGCGCCACAGCACCCGCTCCTCCAAGGCCCGGAACTCATCAGTGTCGAACCACGCCGGATCCTCGTCAGGGCCTCGAGTGCCGTCGAGAAAGTCGGGCCCATCAACGACGCGGGAGTCCATCCCTGCGCGCCATAAATCGTCAACTGTGGTGTGGGGCGAAGGGTTGTCGGTGGGCTCGGCGAGGATGTCGGCCTCGCCGCGGTCATCGCGTGCGAGGCCGGTGCTCTTCCCGGACACCTCAGCCACCGTCATACACACATTCTATAGCGTTTGTGTTCGACAACAAAGGTTGTGAAGAGCCTGTTCGCATGGCGAGATCGCGGGTGAGGGTGAGCGGGAGCCTGCCGACATGCCGGTCGACACATGGCATGCGGCGGCCGGGCGTGGTCGCCTCGCTCTCACCCACGCCAAGGGGGTCGGCGGCTCAGGCGACAAGGCGTGTCGGTGGGCTGATTTACCCTGGGGCGGTGCTGATGCTCGCCCTCGACACGTCCACCTCTGCCGTCTCCGTCGCGCTCGCCGACGAGAGCGGGACGGTGGCGACCTCGCACATCGTCGACGCGCGGGCCCACGGAGAGTTGCTGGCGCCGGGGATGCGAGACGTCCTCGCGGCCGCCGCGCGCGCACCACGTGAGGTGACAGACGTCATCGTCGGGGTCGGGCCCGGCCCCTTCACCGGGCTCCGGGTCGGGCTCGCCAGCGGCCTGACGTTCGGGCATGTCGTCGGCGCCCAGGTGCGCGGCGTGTGCAGCCTCGACGCGCTCGCCCACCGCGCGTGGCTCCACGGCGTGCGCGAGCGGGTGCTCGTCGCCACCGACGCCCGCCGCAAGGAGGTCTATTGGGCCACCTACCACCTCGACGATGGCGGCATCACTGCTGAGGATGAACCTGCCGTCGCCCGCGCTACCGACCTGCCCGAGTCGGCGCGCGCCCTGCCCGCCCTCGGGCGCGGGGCCGTGCTGTACTCCGACGTCCTCGCCCGCCTCGACCTCGGCCGGCACGACAGCCTCGACGTCCACGCAGCCGACCTCGCCGACCTCGCCCGCCACCGCCTCGCCGCCGGCGCCGACCTGCTCGACCCGACCCCCCTTTACCTGCGCCGTCCGGACGCGGTGCCCTCGGCGAGCGTGAAGTCGGTGTTGCCCCGATGAGTACCCCCACCGCAGAGGCGACCCTGCGGGAGATGACGTGGCGCGACATCCCCCGCCTCGCCGACCTCGAACGCGAGCTGTTCGCCGACGACGCCTGGAGTGCGCAGTCGTGGTGGGCCGAACTCGCCGAACGGCCCCGCCGCGAGTACGTCGTCCTCGACGACGGCGACGTCCTCGGCTACGCCGGTCTCGACCACGGCGGCGAGGTTGCCGACATCATGACCATCGCCGTCGCTCCACACGCCCGGGGCCGCGGGCTCGGGCGGGTCCTGCTCGACGCCCTGTTCGACGCCGCCCGCCGAGGCGGAGAGTCCCACGTCATGCTCGAAGTTCGCGCCGACAACAGCGCCGCCCTCGCCCTCTACGAGCAGGCCGGGTTCGTCACCCTCACCACTCGGCCCCGCTACTACCAGCCCGGCGACGTGGACGCCCACGTCATGCGGCTCACCCTCGAAGGAGCGGGATGACGACCACCACCACGACCGACACCACCTCCCCACCCCTGCTCCTCGGCATCGAAACCTCCTGCGACGAGACCGGCGTCGCGCTCGTACGCGGCCATGAGCTGCTCGCCAACGCCGTCGCGAGCAGTGTCGAGGAGCACGCCCGCTTCGGCGGCGTCATCCCCGAGATCGCCTCACGCGCCCACCTCGAGGCGATGGTGCCGATGATCGAGCAGGCCTGTGACCAGGCCGGCGTCACCCTCGCCGACGTCGACGGCATCGCCGTGACGAGCGGGCCCGGCCTCGCGGGAGCCCTGCTCGTCGGGGTCGCCGCAGCCAAGAGCCTCGCCCTCGCCCTCGACGTGCCGCTCTACGGCGTCAACCATCTCGTCGCCCACGTCGGCGTCGACGTGCTCGAACACGGGCCGCTGCCGACGCCCATGGTCGCGCTGCTCGTCTCCGGCGGGCACACCAACCTGCTCCTCGTGCGCGACATCACGAGCGACGTCGTCTCTCTCGGGCAGACCATCGACGACGCCGCCGGCGAGGCCTACGACAAGGTGGCGCGCCTGCTCGACCTGCCCTACCCCGGCGGGCCGCACATCGACCGCATCGCCGCCGACGGCGACCCGAACGCCATCCGGTTCCCGCGCGGGCTCACCTCGGGCCGGGACATGGAGCGTCACCGCTACGACTTCTCCTTCTCCGGCCTCAAGACCGCCGTCGCTCGCTGGGTCGAGACCCGCCGCGCCGCAGGAGAACCCATCCCCGTCGCCGACGTCGCCGCGAGCTTCCAGGAGGCCGTCGCCGACGTGCTCACCCGCAAGGCCGTCCTCGCCTGCGTCGAACACGGCGCCACCCACCTGCTCATCGGCGGCGGCGTCGCCGCCAACGGGCGACTGCGGGCCCTCGCCGAGGAGCGCTGCGCGGAGAAGGGCATCGAGGTGCGGGTGCCGCGGCCCGCGTTGTGTACCGACAACGGCGCCATGGTGGCGGCCCTGGGTGCGATGGTGGTCGCCACGGGCGGGCTACCGTCCGACCTCGCGATCGGCGCCGACTCCTCGCTGCCGGTCGAGACGATCAGCGTGTGAAAGCAGGGGGGCATGGGGGAGCAGGCAGGCACGACGAGGCGAAGGACAGCGGGATGCGGCGCAGGAGCAGGGCGGTGAGCCGGGCCGGGATCGCGCTCGCCTCGGCGCTGCTCGTGGGGTGCGCCGCAACCCAGGGCGCCGGTGTGGCGCCGCCGACCACCGCATCAGTGGCCCCGACCAGCGCAGCGACCCCCACAGCCACACCCACCCAGAGCGTCGGTGAGAAGGCCAAGGCCGACACCGCCCGCGAGATGCGCACGGCCCGCGCCGAGGTCTCCCGGCTCTCGACCCGGGCCCTGGCGGCGCAGGTCGTCGTCCCCGACCTCGGCACCGTCTCGGCGGGGGAGGCCGGGGTCCGCGGCGGGTACGGGGGAGTCGTCGTCATGCGCAGCTCCCTGCCGCAAGGAGCCGGCGCCGCGAAGGCCGCGAAGGCGGCCAACGACCGCTACCGCGCCGCGATGCGCCGCAGCGGTCGCGCGTGGCCCGCGTTCATCGCCGTCGACCAAGAAGGCGGCCCGGTCACCCGGGTCGACGACACGCTCACCGCGTTCCCCGCCGCGATGGCCCTCGGCGCGACCCGATCTGCCGACCTCGCGGCCCAGGTCGGGCGGGCCTCCGGCGCCGAACTCGCCGGACTCGGGTTCACGGTCGTCATGTCGCCGGTGGCCGACGTCACCTCGCCCCAGGATCCGACCATCGGGGTGCGCTCACCGGGCGGAGAGCCGGGCCTCGTCACCTCCGTCGCCGGCGGCTACGTTGACGGCTACCGCGAGGCGGGGCTCGTCTCGGTCATCAAACACTTCCCCGGCCACGGCGCGGTCGCCGCCGACACCCACCACGGCGCCGCGCGCCTCACCGCGACCCGGCAACAGCTCAACCGACGCGACCTCGTCCCGTTCCAGCGCCTCAGCGACGCGGGAGCGCCCGCCGTCATGACCGCCCACGTCACGGTCGAGGCCGTCGACAAGACACGGCCCGCGTCCCTGTCCAAGCCCGTGACGACGACGATGCTGCGCCGTGAGCTGGGCTTCTCCGGTCTCGTCGTCACCGACGCCCTCAACATGGGCGCCGTCACGCAGGGCACCGCGCCGGGGGAGGCCACCGTGCGGGCCATCGAGGCCGGTGCCGACGTCGCGCTCATGCCCGCCGACCCCGCGGCCGCTGTCCGCGCTCTCGAACGAGCCGTGACCTCCGGCCGCATCAGCCGGGCGCGGCTCGAGGAGTCGGCCGCGCGCATGGTCGCCACCCTGCGCGTCGCCGAGCGGGGGCGCACCGTGGCCCCGACCGCTCCCGGCGCGCACCAGAAGGTCGCGCGCGCCGCCGCCGACGCGTCAATCACCCAGATCGGTGGACGCTGCGGTGAACGCCTCGTCGGGTCGGCCGTCACCGTCACCGGCGGCACCGACGCCGACCGGGCCCAGTTCACGCGCGCCGCGAAAGCCGCAGGGCTGCGGATCGGCGGGCAGGGCGCCACGCGCGTCGCCCTCCTCGGCGGCCGCGGCTACCAGGCGGGCGGCGGGCAAGCCTCCGGCACCAGAACCGCCTCCGGCGACGTGCTCGTCGCCCTTGACGTCCCCTACGGCCTCGCGGAGGGCTCCGCGAAGGCGCGCCTCGCCGTGTACGGGCGCACCCCCGCCACGTTCGACGCGCTCGCCGCCGTGCTCACCGGGCGTCAGGCCGCGAAGGGGGCCCTGCCCGTGACGGTCGGCGAATGGAAGGCGGGGACCCGCTGTGGCTGACCCGCGTGTCGTCGTCGCGGGCGCGACCCTGCTCGGACGGGCGCTGCCGGTCAGTGGCATCCCCGGCTTCCGGGTCGCCGAGCGTGACGACCGATTCCTCGCGGGCGCAGGCCCCCTCGTCGCCGCAGCGGCGCTGGCCACCCGCGCCACCACCGGCGTCCACGTCGAGCTCGTCACGTCTGTCGGCAACGACGACGCCGGCCGCTGGTGCCTCTCAGAGCTCGTCGGTCGAGGCATCGACCTCGCCTCCGTCGACCGCCTGGGCAGCTCTGGCGAACACCTCGAGATCAGCGCGACGACCGGTGACGGAGTCACCACGGACGTGGTCCTCATCCCCGGCCCCCTCCCCGAGGAGGCGGCCGTCGAGATCGCACTCGCGCGGTGCGCTCCCGGCGACGTTCTCGTCGTCGACGCCGCTCTGCTCGCCACCGCGCCGCGCTTCCTCGACGTGGCCTACGACCGCGACTGCCAGATCGTGGCCGACCTGCACCCCGTCCTGCCGCGGGCTCTCGACGCGGCCGTCATGGAACGCATCGACGTCGCCGTCGTCGACGCACCGGGCGCGGGCGCCGTCGCCGACGCGGCGATGCCGCCCTCCTCCTTGGCCGTCCACACCGGACCCGCCGGGGCGTGGTGGGACGATCTGCGCCACGAGGGCCTCGGAGCCCGCGCGTCCTCCGACGGAACTCACGCCTTCGCCGGTGGTCTCGCCGCCGCTCTGGCCGCGGGACTCGACCGGCCCGAGGCGTTCGCCCTCGCCGTGCAGTCGAGCGCTCTCGGAGCCGAGCGGTGAGCACGATGGAGCCATCGACCGCCCTCGCGGTCGTGCTCGTCGACGAACTGGCGCGCCTGGGGGTGCGCGAGGTCGTCCTCTCTCCGGGGTCGCGGTCGGCGCCGCTCGCCTACGCCCTCCACGCCGCCGACGCGGCCGGCCTCCTGCGGTTGCACGTGCGAGTCGACGAACGGTCGGCCGCGTTCCTCGCGCTCGGCCTCGCCAAGGCGAGCGGAGTCCCGGCGCCGGTGGTGACGACGTCGGGCACCGCGGTCGCCAACCTCACCCCGGCCGTGCTGGAGGCCCACGAGTCGGGGGTGCCGATGCTCCTGCTCACCGCTGACCGGCCGCCGGAGTTGCGGGGGACGCGCGCGAACCAGACCACCGACCAGCTCGCCTTCTTCGGGCGCACGGTGCGGTGGTTCCACGACCTGGGTGTCCCGGAGACCACGTCGTCGGGCGCTGCGTGGCGGACCGCGCTGGACCGCGCGGTGGCCGCCGCCACCGGGGTGAGCGGCGGCGAGCCCGGGCCCGTGCACCTCAACCTGCCCCTGCGTGACCCCCTCGCTCCGGCCGGTGGGCCGCTCACGCACCTGCCCCCCGAGCTGGCGGGCCGGCCGGACGGTGCGCCCTGGACCCGCGTGGCGACCACGCACGTCACGGTGGACGCCGAGTCGTTGCCACCGCTCGCTCGCACGCTCGTCGTGCTCGCCGACAGCCCGGCCGACCTCGCCCGCGCCGCCACGACGTGGGCGCAGGTGCAGGGACATCCGGTCGTGGGCGAACCGTTCGGGCGCATCGACGCAGGCAGTGCACCCCGGCTGCCGCACGGTGCCCGGATCGCCGCGCTCGTGCCGGACCGGCCCGAGCTGCGACCCGAACGCGTCGTCGTCGTGGGTCGTTTGACCCTCACCCGCACCCTTGCGGCCCTGACCCGCCTGCCGGACGTCCGCGTCGACCTCGTCACCGCCGACCATCGCTGGCCCGACCCCGGGCACGTCGCCGCGGGGTGCCACCCGCCCTCGGTCCTCCAGCAGAGCGCGTCGGGGGATGGCCGTGCGCCGACCAGCGACGATGCCGACGCGCACGCCTTTCGTGCGGCGTGGGAGGCGGCGGCCCAGGAGGTGGGCCGGCAGATCCACGCCGACCTCACCTGGCCGGACGGTCCCGCCGTCGCATCGACGCTGCTCACTGCCCTCCCCGACGACGCGGTGCTGTTCCTCGGCTCGTCCGCGGGAGTACGTCACGTCGACCTCGTCCGTGGCCTCGACGGTGCAGACACGGCGAACCTCGTCGCGAGTCGCGGCCTCGCGGGCATCGACGGCTGCGTCTCCACCGCGACCGGGATCGCGCTCGCCTCGACGGCGCCGACGTACGCGTTCCTCGGCGACCTCACGTTCTGCCACGACGCGAACGGGCTGCTCATCGGCCCGGACGAGCCCGTGCCCGACCTGACGATCGTCGTCGCCAACGACGACGGCGGCGCCATCTTCGCGTCCCTGGAGTACGGGCAGGCAGACCGGCGCGAGCGTCATCCGGGCGTGCTGGAGCGGGTGTTCCGCACCCCGACGGGCACCCGCCTGGACGCGTTGTGCGACGCCCACGGCGTCCGTCACACCCTGGCGAGCACAGCAGAAGAGCTCGAGGCGGCGGTGACCCCCCGCCCCAGCGGCCTCCACGTCGTCGAGGTCCCCCTCCGAGTCCCCTGACGCCGAGGCAGCGCACAGTTGGTCGAGGAGGAGCGAAGCGACGTCTCGAGACCATGGTGAGCTGACAGGAAAACGTGGGCAGTGGTCTCGAGACGCTTCGCTCCTCGACCAACGGGTAGTCGAGTGGCCCCACCTGCCCGTTGGTTGAGGAGGAGCGCAGCGACGTCTCGAAACCACCCCCGACTCTCGCAGTCACGTGGAGAGTGGTCTCGAGACACTCGCTTCGCTCGCTCCTCGACCAACGGGGGTGGGGGCTTTCGCGGTTGCGTGGGGGTGGTCTCGAGACGCTTCGCTCCTCGACCAACGGGGGTGGTCGAGGCGAGTATTCGGTTGACGGGTCGTGCCGCGCCCCTGAGGGTGGCTTGGTGATCATGCGCCGACTCACCGAGCAGGACCGGGCCGACCTCGTCGACCTCGACACCATCGCCTTCGTCGGTGACCCCGACGCGATGTCCGTCGAGGAGGCTTCCGAGCACATCGACCTGTCGCGCTCCTACGGCGCGGAACACCCCGACACCCCCGGACGCCTCGCGGGCCTGTACTCCTCCTTCGAACTCCACGTCCGCGTTCCCGGCAACGCCGCCGACGGCACACGCCTGGTGCCCGTCAACGGCCTCACCTGGGTCGGGGTGGACCCGGACATGCGCCGTCGCGGCGTGCTGAGCGCGATGATGCGCCATTACCTCCAAGACGCCCGCGATCGCGGCGACGCCATCGTCGCTCTCCACGCCTCCGAGGCCGGCATCTACGGACGCTACGGCTTCTCGGTCGCCTCCCTCGACGTCGGCTACACCCTCGGCCGCGGCACGACCTTCACCGCACCCGCCTCGGTGGTCGAGGCTGCCGACGCCACCCGGACCGCGTTCGTGCGGCGCACCGACGCCGACGAGTTCGCCGCGCGCTGCCAGGACCTCGACCGACGCTCACCGGCCCTCGGCACCGTCGTCGTCCCTGATGCCCTCGCCCGCCACTACCTGCGCGACCGTCCCGCCTCTCGCCGGGGCAAGGAGCCCCGCCGCGCCATCGTCGCCAGCCGCGATGGCCAGGACGTCGGCGTGGCCGTCTTTCGGCGCACCGCCGACTGGGAGCGATCCGGCCCCAACGGATCGGTCAACGTCCACCACCTCGCCGCGGTCGACGCCGGCGCCATGCTCGCCCTCGGTCGCCGCCTCGTCGACATGGACCTCATGGGCAAGACCGTCTTCTCCGGTCGCGGCCTCGACGACCCGCTGCTCGCCTGGACCCCGGCGCGGTCGGCGTCGATCGAGATCGGGGACGCCCTGTGGCTACGCCCTGTCGACGTGGCCGGCATGCTCACCGCCCGCGGCTACGCGGCACCCGCGCGGGTCACGCTCGGCATCACCGACACCACGCTCGAGCACAACACGGGCACCTGGCTTCTCGACATCGACGACGAGGGCGTGGCGGAGTGCACCCGCACCGACACCGTTCCGGACGTGGAGTGCGACGTCGACGTCCTCGGCGAGCTGTACCTCGGGCTCCGCGGGCCCGCCGCCCTCGCCGCAACGGGCCGACTGGGGGAGCGGACACCCGGCACCATCCGCGCTCTCGCCGCAGCGCTGGCGACCGGGACCGGACCCATCGGAGGAACCTCCTTCTGAGGCGAGGGTAAGCTCGACCCTCGTGACCTCCGAGAATCCCGCGCGCCTCGTGGCGCGCACGCGTGAGGTCGCCGCCGCCGGATCCCCCCTGCTGCGCATCCCCGCCGACGTCCCCGCCCACCGCATCTACTCCTGGGTACGCGGCGAGGAAGGCCTCGTGGGGTGGGGCGCGGTCGCGGGCATCTCCTCGCGTGGGCCCGACCGCTTCGACACCGCCGAGCAGTGGTGGCGCGAGACCTCGGCCGCCGCCGACGTCGACGACCCCGTCGGTCTCGTCGGCAGCGGACTGGTCGCGTTCGGCTCGTTCGCCTACGCGCCCGACTCGGCCGAGACTTCGACCCTCGTCGTTCCCGAGTACGTGCTCGGCCGTCGGGAGGGACGCACGTTCCTCACCCACACCACCCGCGCGGACGCTCCTCGGGAGGACGTGTGGACCGGCACGGACGAGGTCCCCCCGCCGCCGGGCCCTGGGCAAGTGTCGTTCTCCGACGGGGCCCTCTCCGGGCCCGCGTGGCAGAGCACCGTCGCGGAGGCCGTCGACCGCATCACCGCCAGCGACCTCGACAAGGTGGTCCTCGCCCGCGACCTGCTCGCCGAGACCACCCACGACATCGACCCCCGTCACCTGCTGCGCCGCCTCGCGGACGCCTACGGCAACACGTGGGTGTTCGCGGTCGACGGTCTCGTGGGCGCCACCCCCGAGATGCTCGTGCGCCTCGAACGCGGGCTCGTCACTTCCCGGATCCTCGCCGGCACCATTCGCCGCTCCGGCGACGAGGAGAAGGACCTCGCGCTCGCCGCCTCGCTGGCTCATTCGAGCAAGGACCTCGAAGAACACGAGTACGCCGTAGCCTCCGTCGCCGACGTCATCTCGCGGTTCTGCACCTCGCTCAACGTCCCCGAGACGCCGTTCGTGCTGCACCTGCCCAACGTCATGCACCTCGCCACCGACGTCGCGGGCCGCGTCACCAACGGCGCGTCCTCACTGCGTCTGGCGAGCACCCTGCACCCCTCGGCGGCGGTGTGCGGCACGCCCACGTCGCTCGCCGACGAGGTCATCACCGAACTGGAACAGATGGACCGCGGCCGCTACGCCGGCCCCGTCGGCTGGATCGACGCCGACGGTGACGGTGAATGGGGCATCGCGTTGCGCAGCGGCGTCATCGACCCGGATGACCCGCGCCGCATGCGTCTGTTCGCCGGGTGCGGCGTCGTCGCCGGCTCCGACCCTGCCGCAGAGCTTGCCGAATCCGACGCCAAGCTCGTACCGATGCGCTCGGCCCTTGCCGACGAGAGCCCGTCCCCCTGAGAGGATGACCCCATGATGCGTGCGAGCCTGGACAAGGACCCCGCCGACGTCGCTTCGATGTTCGACGCGGTCGCGGCCCGCTACGACCTCACCAACGACGTCCTGTCCCTCGGTCAGACCTACCAGTGGCGGCGCCGGGTGGCCGACGCCGTCGAGGCTCGTCGCGGGCAGGTCGTCCTCGACATCGCCGCAGGCACGGGCACGAGCAGCCTCGCGTTCCGTGCCGCGGGCGCCCACGTCGTCTCGGGCGACTTCTCCCTCGGCATGATGCGCGAGGGCGAGCGACGCTACCCCGACCTCGACTTCCTCGCCGCCGACGCGACGCGGCTGCCGCTCGCCGACGCGTCCGTCGACGCCGTCACCATGTCGTTCGGCCTGCGCAACGTCCGCGACTACGAGGGTGCGCTCGCCGAGTTCCGCCGCGTGACCAAGCCCGGCGGCCGGCTGGTGATCTGCGAGTTCAGCACCCCCACCAACGCGCTCTTTCGCCCCGTCTACATGACCTACCTCATGGGGTCGCTGCCGACGATCGCCCGCGCCGTGAGCTCCGACCCCTCCTCCTACGTCTACCTCGCCGAATCCATCCAGGCGTGGCCCGACCAGGAAGAGCTGGCCGAGGCCATCGGGCGCGCCGGTTGGCGCGGCGTGGAGTGGCGTAACCTCTCCGGTGGCATCGTGGCGCTCCACCGCGCCTACGCCTGACCCCAGCGACGAACGAGAGCTCGTGAGCACACCCACCCCACGCACTGCGGCCGACGAGACGCCCGCGCCGAATGAGACGGCCGACGTCGTCGTCGTCGGTGCCGGCCCCGCCGGAGCGACCGCAGCGGCCTACCTCGCGCAGGCCGGACTCGACGTGGCGCTGCTGGAGAAGGCCCGCTTCCCGCGCGACAAGATCTGCGGCGACGGGCTCACCCCCCGCGCGGTGAAAGAGCTCATCTCCCTCGGCGTCCCGCACGAGGAGAGCGACGGGTGGATCCGCAACCGGGGTCTGCGCCTCATCGGCGGCGGTCACCTCGTGGAGATCGACTGGCCGGACGTGCAGGAGTACCCGAACTACGGCCTCGCGATGCCGCGCACCGGCTTCGACGAGGTGCTCGCCCGCTACGCCGTCGAGCACGGTGCCCGTCTGAGCGAGGGTGCGTCCGTCACCGGTCCGCTGCACGACTCCAGCGGCCGCGTGTGCGGCGTCCAGGTCAAGTGTCTGGACGAGCGCGGTCGGGCCACGGGGGAGCGGCGCACGGTGCGCGCCCCCGTCGTGCTCGCCTGCGACGGCGTCTCGGCGCGGTTGGCCGTGGCCGAAGGGCGCGAGCGGCGCACTGACCGCCCGATGGGTGTCGGGGTCCGCACCTACTACGAGACCCCCCGCAGCCACGACGACTACATGGAGTCGTGGATGGAGCTGTGGGTCGACAAGGACCCCGAAGACCCGTCGGCGGGCCGCATCCTCCTGCCGGGGTACGGCTGGATCTTCGCGCTCGGCGACGGCACGAGCAACGTCGGCCTCGGCATCCTCGACACCTCACCGGCGTTCGGCACCCTCGACTACAAGGACGTGCTGCGCCGCTGGGTCGCCACGTTGCCACCCGAGTGGACCTTCGACGAGGAGCATCGCAGCGGCGCCGTGCGTGGAGCCGCGCTGCCGATGGCGCTCGGACGCGTCCCGCACTACGCCGACGGCCTGCTGCTCCTCGGCGACGCGGGCGGCATGATCAGCCCGTTCAACGGTGAGGGCATCGCCCACGCCATGGAGGCCGCGCGTCTTGCCGCCGAGCTCGTCGTCGAAGCCCACGGGCAGGACGGCGCCACCCGCGACCGGGTCCTCGCGCGCTACCCGAGCGCCGTGCGGGCCGAGATGGGCGGCTACTTCCGCCTCGGGTCGGTGTTCGCGCACCTCATCGGGCACCCCGAGATCATGCGGCTCGCCGTCCGACACGGCCTGCCGCGCCGCACACTCATGCGCTTCCTCGTCAAGATCATGGCCGGTCTGGCCGAGCCCACCGGCGGCGGTCTGGACGACCGTGTCATCTCGACTTTGGCGCGCATGACCCCTTCCGCCTGAGCGGGTCCGACATTCACTAGACTGACGGCGGACCGACCGGGCGCCTGCGCGCCCGGGAGGCCACCGGGAGAGACGAAGCCGCATGCGCCACGCTGCACGAGCACCGAAAGGGGAGCGCGTCACATGGAGATGACCAGCCCCTACCTGCCGATCCTGATCTTCTTCACCTTCGGGCTCGGGTTCGCCCTCGTCGCCGTGTTGGGCATGGGGTTCCTCCTGGGGCCGCGGCGGTACAACGCGGCCAAGGTCATGGCCTACGAGTGCGGCATCCAGCCCTCGCCCCAGGCCGACCAGGGTGGGCGGTTCCCCATCAAGTACGCGACGACGGCGATGCTCTTCATCATCTTCGACGTGGAGGCGGTCTTCCTGCTTCCGTTCGCGATCACCTTCGACCAGCTCGGCCTGTACGGGCTGTTCGCGGTGACGCTCTTCCTGCTCAATGCGTTCTTCATCGCCGACGCCTACGTGTGGCGTCGTGGCGGATTGGATTGGGACTGACATGACGAACACCGAGTACGCCTTCGGGCAGGGTGACAGCGCCGACCCGCTGCCCTCGGGGGTCCTGACGGCCAACATCAACACGGTCGCGGGGTTCCTGCTGAGCAAGTCGGTGTGGCCGGCGACGTTCGGTCTGGCCTGTTGCGCGATCGAGATGATGGTGACGGTGTCCCCGGACAACGACATCTCCCGCTTCGGCATGGAGCGGTTCTCCGCTGCTCCACGCCAGGCCGACCTCATGATCGTCGCCGGTCGCGTCAGCCAGAAGATGGCGCCGGTCGTGCGTCAGGTGTACGACCAGATGCCCGAACCCAAGTGGGTCGTCTCCATGGGCGTGTGCGCGAGCTCCGGCGGCATGTTCAACAACTACGCGATCGTGCAGGGCGTCGACCACATCGTGCCGGTCGACGTGTACCTGCCGGGCTGTCCGCCGCGCCCGCAGATGCTCATCAACGCCTTCCTCAAGCTCCACGAGCAGATCACCGCGTCCCCGCACATCTTCGACCGCAAGAAGATCGCGCGTGAGGTCGAGCGTGCGGCGCTGTCGGAGACTCCGTTGATCGAGCAGAAGGGGCTGCTGGCGTGAGCGACACCTCCTCCGGACACACCCAAGGCACGGGCGGGGACTCCCTGCCCGCCGCGCCGGGAACCGAGCCGGACCCGAAGGTCATGGGTGAGCGTCGTGGCATGTTCGGCGCCACGAACGGCCACGACACCAGCGGGTACGGCGGCCTGGTCACCCCCACCCTGTTCCCGGGCGCGGCGACGCGGCCCTACGGCGGCTGGTTCGACGAGGTCGCCGACGAGCTCGAAGCGGCGCTGGAGCGCCGTGGCGGCGCGACGATGGCGGAGGCCGTCGACCGCGTCGTCATCCACGCGGGCGAGATGACGATCCACGTCCGTCGCGAGCACCTGCTCGCCGTGGCCTGGGCGCTGCGCGACGAGCCGACGCTGCGGTTCGAGATGTTCACGGGCGTCTCCGGTGTGCACTACCCGATGGACGAGGGCGCCGAGCTGCACGCCTGCTACGGCCTGGTCTCCCTCACCCACGGCTCCCGGCGCATCCGCGTCGAGGTGAGCTGCCCCGACGCCGACCCCCACATCCCGTCCGTGGTCGAGTGCTACCCCGGCGCCAACTGGCACGAGCGCGAGACCTGGGACTTCTTCGGCATCATCTTCGACGGCCACCCGGCCCTCACGCGCATCCTCATGCCGGATGACTGGCCCGGTCACCCGCAGCGCAAGGACTACCCCCTCGGCGGTATCCCGGTGGAGTACAAGGGCGCCACCGTGCCGCCGCCGGACCAGCGGAGGGCGTTCAACTGATGACTGCCAACGAGTACACCGGCCAGGTGCTGGAGGACGACGTCCAGGCCACGCGCGGCGCGGGCGACCGCGAGAAGGGCGAGCGCGCCTTCACCGCGAGCGGTGGCGACTGGGAGCAGATCGCCGCGGAGGCCATCGAGCACAGCGACGAGCGCATCATCGTCAACATGGGTCCGCAGCACCCGTCCACGCACGGCGTGCTGCGTCTCATCCTCGAACTCGACGGCGAGCACGTCACCGAGGGCCGCGCCGGCATCGGTTACCTGCACACCGGTATCGAGAAGAACATGGAGTTCCGCACGTGGACGCAGGGCACGACGTTCTGCACCCGCATGGACTACTTGACGCCCATGTTCCAGGAGGCCGCCTACTGCATGGGCATCGAGAAGCTGCTCGGCATCACCGAGCAGATCCCGGAGCGTGCGCAGGTCATCCGCGTGATGATGATGGAGCTCACCCGCATCAGCTCCCACCTCATCTGCCTCGGCACGGGCAACATGGAGCTCGGCGCGACGACCGTGTTCACCACGGCCGCTCAGCAGCGTGAGCGCATCCTGCGGTTCATCGAGGCCACGACCGGTCTGCGGATGAACAACGCCTACATCCGCCCCGGCGGTGTGGCGCAGGATCTGCCCGCGGGATGGAAGGACATCCTCGACGAGCAGATGCCCCTCATGCGCAAGGGCATCAAGCAGATGGAGGCCCTCGTCCTCGAGAACCCCATCGCCAAGGGTCGCCTGGTCGACGTGGGCTACCTCGACCTCACCGGCTGCATGGCCCTCGGCATCACCGGCCCCATGCTGCGCTCCACCGGCCTGCCGCACGACCTTCGCAAGGCCGAGCCGTACAGCGGGTACGAGACGTACGAGTTCGACGTGTGCACGTGGGACACCCCGGACGCCTACGGCCGTCTGCGGGTCCGGTTCAACGAGATGTGGCAGTCGCTGCGCATCGTGGAGCAGTGCATCGACCGGCTCGCCTCCGGGTCGGGCCCCGTCATGCACGACGACCCGAAGATCGCGTGGCCGGCGCAGCTCTCGATCGGTTCCGACGGTCAGGGCAACAGCCTCGAGCACATCAGGCACATCATGGGCACCTCCATGGAGTCCCTGATCCACCACTTCAAGCTGGTCACCGAGGGTTTCCGGGTCCCGCCGGGTCAGGCCTACCAGGCCGTGGAGTCCGCCAAGGGCGAACTGGGTTGCCACGTCGTCTCCGACGGCGGCACCCGCCCCTACCGGGCCCACTTCCGTGATCCGTCGTTCCACAACCTCCAATCCGTCGCCGCTGTGGTCGAGGGTGGCAACGTGGCCGATGTCGTCGTGGCCGTCGCCTCGATCGACCCGGTGATGGGAGGCGTGGACCGATGAGCACCGCGCGGCCGCACGACGAGTGCGCCATCAGCGAACGAGTTGTCGAGGAGAACCGATGAGCGGGCACGGGGATCGCCCCAACTACGGCACCGAGCCGGCTCGGCCGACGCAGCCGTACCCGGCGGAGGTCGCCGAGCAGTTGCGCGTCGACGCCGAGGAGGTCGTGGCGCGGTATCCGCAGAAGCGGTCGGCGCTGCTGCCGCTGTTGCACCTCGTGCAGAGCGTCGACGGCTACATCTCGCCGCGCGGCATCGAGTTCTGCGCGCAGACCCTGGGCCTCACGGGCGCCGAGGTCAGCGGTGTGGCGACGTTCTACACCCAGTACAAGCGGTTCCCCAACGGCACCTACACCGTGGGCGTGTGCACGAACACGTTGTGCGCGGTCATGGGCGGCGACGCCATCTGGGACGCGGTGAGCACCCACCTGGGTGTCGGCCACGAGGAGACCACCGCCGACGGCGCCATCACCCTCGAGCGCCTCGAATGCAACGCGGCGTGCGACTACGCCCCGGTCGTCATGACCAACTGGGAGTTCTTCGACAACATGTCGCCCGCCTCGACGATCGCGCTGGTCGACGCGCTGCGGGCGGGGGATGACGTGCGGCCCAGCCGCGGCCCCGACACCGTGGTCACCTTCAAGGAGGTCTCGCGGGTGCTCGCCGGGTTCCCCGACGGCCGGGTCAACGAAGGCCCCGCGGGCGGCGACGCCTCCCTGGTCGGCGTCCGGCTCGCCGAGGAGCGCGGCTGGGATGCCCCCAAGGGCGAGCAGTACGAGCCCACGGAGTCCAGGCCGGGCGCGGAGGCCGGCGGCATGCAGCGTGGCCGCCCGAGCTCGCAGGACACCCCGGTCAACGAGCCCGACGAGAAGCCGGGCGACGGAGAGGTGGACGAGTGATGGTCCCGTTCGACGTCATCGACATCGCGAAGGGAGTGCGCGCATGAGCACCGAGCTGACCCCGATCCTCACCAAGCCGTGGACGACGGACCGGTCGTGGACCCTCGAGGCGTACGAGTCCTTCGAGGGGTACCAGGCGCTCCGCAAGGCGCTGGGCACCGACCCCGAGGCCCTCGTGCAAGCCGCGAAGGACTCCGGTCTGCGCGGCCGCGGCGGCGCCGGGTTCCCCACCGGCATGAAGTGGGGCTTCCTGCCCCCGCCGGACGGTGGCCCCCGCTACCTCGTGGTCAACGCGGACGAGTCCGAGCCGGGCACGTGCAAGGACATCCCGCTGCTCATGGCGAGCCCGCAGTTCCTCATCGAGGGCATGATCATCACGAGCTACGCCATCGGCTGCCACCACGCGTTCGTGTACCTGCGCGGTGAGGTCGCGCACGTGTACCGCCGCCTCATGGAGGCCGTGCGTGAGGCGTACGCCGCGGGCTACCTCGGTAAGGACATCCTCGGCAGCGGCTTCGACCTCGACATCACGGTGCACGCCGGAGCCGGGGCGTACATCTGCGGTGAGGAGACGGCGCTGCTGGACTCCCTGGAGGGTCGGCGCGGTCAGCCGCGGCTCAAGCCCCCGTTCCCGGCCGTCGCGGGTCTCTACGCGCGCCCGACCGTGGTCAACAACGTCGAGTCCATCGCGTCGGTGCCGCCGATCATGCTGCACGGCGCCGAGTGGTTCGGCGGGATGGGCACCGAGAAGTCCAAGGGCTTCGGCATCTTCAGCCTCTCGGGGCACGTGGAGCGCCCGGGCCAGTACGAGGCTCCGCTGGGCATCACGTTGCGTGAGCTGCTCGACATGGCGGGCGGTATCCGCGCCGGGCACCGCCTCAAGTTCTGGACCCCGGGCGGCTCCTCGACCCCGATCTTCACCGATGAGCACCTCGACGTACCGCTCGATTTCGAGTCCGTCGGGCAGGCCGGGTCGATGCTCGGCACCCGGGCCCTGCAGATCTTCGACGAGACCGTCTCGGTCGTGCGGGCCGTGTCGCGCTGGATCGACTTCTACGCGCACGAGTCCTGCGGCAAGTGCACCCCGTGTCGTGAGGGCACCTACTGGCTGCGGGAGATCCTCACCCGCCTCGAGCAGGGGCGCGGCATCGAGGGCGACATCGAGAAGCTCGACGACATCGCGAGCAACATCCTCGGGCGTTCCTTCTGTGCCCTCGGTGACGGTGCGACGAGCCCGGTGAGCTCCGGCATCAAGTATTTCCGCGAGGAGTTCGTGCAGGCGATGACGACCCCGGTCGACGTGTCGTTCCCGCCGGAGGCCTCGGTGCTGTTCGCGAAGGAGAGCGTGACCTCATGACCGTCCCGACCAGCCCCGCGTCGGGTGCCAACCCCACCTCCCAGGGCGGCAACGCGGCGATGCCGCCGCGCGAAGACCTGGTGACCGTCTCCATCGACGGCATCGAGACCCAGGTGCCCAAGGGCACCCTGGTGATCCGGGCCGCCGAGCAGATCGGCATCGAAATCCCGCGCTTCTGCGACCACCCGCTGTTGGAGCCGGCCGGCGCCTGCCGCCAGTGCCTCGTCGACGTGTCGATGCCGGGCCGCGACGGCACACTGTCCAAGATGCCCAAGCCGCAGGCGTCCTGCACGATGACCTGCAGCGACGGCATGCAGGTCGAGACCCACCTCACCTCGCCGGTGGCCGACAAGGCCCAGCAGGGGGTCATGGAGTTCCTGCTCATCAACCACCCGCTGGACTGCCCGGTCTGCGACAAGGGTGGCGAGTGCCCCCTGCAGAACCAGGCGATGAGCCACGGGCGCGCCGAGAGCCGGTTCACCGACACCAAGCGCACCTACCCCAAGCCGGTCAACGTCTCGACGCAGGTGCTGCTCGACCGTGAGCGGTGCGTGCTGTGTCAGCGGTGCACGCGCTTCTCCGACCAGATCGCGGGCGACCCGTTCATCTCCCTCACCGAGCGGGGGGCGAACAGCCAGATCGGCGTCTTCCAGGACACGCCGTTCGCCTCGTACTTCTCCGGCAATACGGTCCAGATCTGCCCGGTGGGTGCGCTCACCAGCGCCACCTACCGGTTCCGGTCGCGCCCGTTCGACCTCGTCTCCACCCCGGGCATGTGCGAGCACTGCGCGAGCGGCTGCTTCCAGCGCACCGACCACCGTCGCGGCACGGTGTTGCGCCGCATGGTGAGCAACACCCCTGAGGTCAACGAGGAGTGGAACTGCGACAAGGGCCGGTGGGCGTTCGCCTACCAGACCCAGCCCGACCGCATGGCCGCCCCCAAGATCCGCGAGAACGGCGAGCTGCGCACGTCCTCCTGGCCGGAGGCGCTCGCCGTGGCCGCCGACGGCCTCGCCCGCGCGAGGGCCGACCGCGGTGTCGGTGTCCTCACCGGTGGCCGCCTCGCCGTCGAGGACGCGTACGCGTTCAGCAAGTTCGCGCGCGTCGCGCTCGGCACGAACGACATCGACTTCCGCGCTCGGCCCCACTCGGCCGAGGAGGAGGCGTTCCTCGCCGCGCACGTCGTCACGACCTCGCCCGAGACCGGCGCGGTCACCTACGCCGACCTCGAGCAGGCGAACGCGGTCCTCCTCGTGGGCTTCGAGCCCGAGGAGGAGTCGCCGATGGTGTTCCTGCGGCTCCGCAAGGCCAACCGCGCGAACAAAACGAAGATCTACTCGGTCGCCCCGTTCTCGTCCAATGGCCTCATCAAGCTGCTCGGCACGCTCGTGCAAGCCGCGCCCGGCACCGAGCCCGAGCTGCTCGCGGCCATCGAGGCCGGACGCGGTGAGCTGGAGCAGATCGGCCAGGTGCTGCGCGAGAACGCGATCATCCTCGTGGGTGAGCGCATGGGTGCCGTGCCCGGCGCCCTCAGCGCCGTGTCCTCCCTGGCATCGGCCACGGGGGCCCGGTTGGCGTGGATCCCGCGTCGCGCCGGCGACCGCGGCGCCCTCGAGGTGGGTGCGCTGCCGACGCTGCTGCCCGGTGGTCGCCCCGTCAGCGACGCAGGGGCCCGCGAGGAGGTCGCGCGCGCCTGGGGCGAGGCCGTGCCGAGCGGCACCGGTCGCGACGGCAACACGATGATCGCCGACGCGGCCAACGGTGCACTCTCGGGCCTGCTCGTCGGCGGCGTCGAACACGACGACCTCGCGGACGTCGAGCTGGCCGACGCGGCGCTGCGTCGGGCGTTCGTCGTCTCCCTCGACTTGCGGGCCGGGGAGATGAACGAGTACGCCGACGTCGTGCTCCCGGTCGGGAGCCACGACGAGCGCGCCGGCTCCTTCGTCGACTGGGAGGGGCGGCTCGGCGAGTTCGAGCAGGCCCTCTCCAACAACGCCATGGCCGACCACCGCGTGCTCGACCTGCTCGCCGGCGAGATGGGCGCCTTCCTCGGCACCGCCAACCTCGCCGCCGTGCGCCAGGAGATGCGCTCCCTCGGGGCGTGGTCGGGCGCCACGGCGCAGGCACCTCGCGTGCAGGCCGGGTCGCTGCCCACTCTGCGCGACGGAGAAGCGGTCCTCGCCACCTGGCATCACCTGCTCGACGCCGGTGTCATGCAGGACGGTGAGCCGTTCCTCGCCGGCACCGCCCCGGCGGCCCTCGCCCGCATCTCGCCCACGACGGCCGCCCACGTGGGCATCGGCGACGGTGACCCCCTCACGGTCTCCACCTCCCGCGGCGCGATCACGCTGCCGGTCCGTCTCACCCCGATGGTCGATCACGTCGTGTGGTTGCCGACCAACTCGCCCCGGTCACGGGTTCGCGCCGGTCTCGGCGCCATCGCCGGTGACGTCGTCACCTTGTCCAAGGGTGGTTCCGCATGACCTCGTTCCTCGCCGCCATCCCGCCGGTCGCCGTCCCGGGCGCACCCGTCGCGGATTTCTCCACGACGCCGCTGTGGCTCTCGGCGCTCAAGGTGTTCTTCCTCTTCGTCTACCTGATGCTGCAGGTCGTCGTCGTCATCTGGTTCGAACGCCGCTTCGTCGGGTTCATGCAGCAGCGCTCCGGCCCCAACCGGTTCGGCCCGTTCGGCCTGTTCCAGACCCTCGCCGACGGGTTCAAGCTGGGCTGGAAGGAGACCGTGCTCCCCAAGAACGCGGACACCTTCACGTTCCTGCTCGCGCCGATCATCGCCATGTCGTGCGCCATGATCGCCTTCGCGGTCATCCCGCTCGGCGGCATGGTCAACATGTTCGGCTACCAGACCCCGCTGCAGGTCACCGATACCCCGGTCGCGGTCATCGTCGTCCTCGCGGCGGCCGGTGTCGGCGCCTACGGCTTCGTGCTCGCCGGCTGGTCTTCGGGCTCGACCTACCCGCTGCTCGGTGGCCTGCGCTCCACGGCCCAGGTCATCTCCTACGAGATCGGCATGGGTCTCGCGCTCGTCGCGATCTTCCTCTTCGCGGGCTCGATGTCCACCTCGACCATCGTCGAGGCCCAGCGCGGCATGTGGTTCATCATCCCGGCGGTGTTCTCGTTCTTCATCTACATCGTCTGCATGGTGGGCGAGACCAACCGCATCCCGTTCGACCTCGCCGAGGGTGAGGGCGAGCTCGTCGGCGGCTACCACACCGAGTACTCCGGCATGTGGTTCGGCATGTTCTTCGTCGGCGAGTACATCAACATGTTCACCGTCTCGGCGCTCGCGAGCACGCTGTTCCTCGGCGGCTACACCATGCCGCTCGGCATCCCCGACCACGGCTACTGGGGCATCCTCTGGCTGACGCTGAAGATGTGGATGTTCATGTGGTTCTTCGTGTGGCTGCGCGGCACGGTCCCCAGGACCAGGTACGACCAGTTCATGGCGTTCGGGTGGAAGTTCATCATCCCGGTCACCATCGTCTGGGTGCTCGCCGTGGCCTACATCCGCGCCGCGCAGCTCGCCTTCTTCGGCCCCAACACGTTCATGTGGACGATGATCGTCGTCGGCGTCTTCCTCCTGCTCGCGCTCGCCGCGGCCTGGAGTTGGGACTCCGGACAGCAACGCAAGGCCGAAG
The DNA here is from genome assembly GCA_030538585.1 of Mobilicoccus sp. Taxonomy (GTDB): domain Bacteria; phylum Actinomycetota; class Actinomycetes; order Actinomycetales; family Dermatophilaceae; genus Mobilicoccus. Next base: position 11,237 of record JAUNTP010000014.1, on the reverse strand, counting down.
CGCGGGCGCACGAGGCGCCGCCGGAGATCGACCCCTACGAGGGTGGCTACCCGGTGCCGCCGATGCCCGGCCAGCGGTTGATCGAGTCCGGCGACCGCACCCCGGCCGCGATCGGGTCCACCACCCGCACCGGCGACGACGCGCGCAGTTCCGACGCGCCCGAGCCGACCACCACCGACCAGGAGGGCCACCGTGGCTGAGTCCACCCCCACACCGGAGGAGAACCCCGGCTCCGACGTCGCTCGACGAGGCGAACCCAAGCCGTTGACGGTGTACGGGCCGGAGCAGAGCGCCGCCGACAACAAGGGCGGCTTCCTCTCCGACCTCCTCGCGCCCGTGGCCGGTTTCGGCGTGTCCTTCGCCAACCAGGTGCGCAAGCGCAACACCGAGCAGTACCCGGAGGAGAAGCGCCCGACCCAGCCCCGCTACCACGGGCGTCACCAGCTCAACCGTCACCCCGACGGTCTGGAGAAGTGCGTCGGCTGCGAGCTGTGCGCGTGGGCCTGCCCGGCCGACGCGATCCTCGTCGAGGGTGCCGACAACGACGACACCCCGGTCGAGCAGGGCGGCACCGGCCGCTACTCCCCGGGGGAGCGGTACGGGCGCGTCTACCAGATCAACTACCTGCGCTGCATCTTCTGCGGTCTGTGCATCGAGGCCTGCCCCACCCGGGCACTCACGATGACGAACTTCTACGAGCTCGCCGACCACACCCGCGAGGACCTCATCTTCGAGAAGCACCAGCTCCTCGCGCCGCTGCAGGAGGGGATGGTCTCCCCGCCCCACCCGATGGTCGAGGGCATGGAGGAGCGCGACTACTACCAGGGCAAGGTCGCCAAGGCCTCGCCCGCCCAGCAGGAGTACGCGCAGCAGCGTGGCTCCGACACCGACCCCGACTCGGCGACCTCCGGTGCCCTGGGGGCCCCGGACCCCGCCGGTGTCGAGACCCGGCCCGCCGGCGACGGCGGACTCACGGAAGGCGGTACCCGGCGATGACTACGGGTGAGGCGATCCTCTTCTGGATCGCGGCACCGATGATGGTGCTCGGGGCCCTCGGCCTCGTCATGGCCCGCCGCGCGGTGTATGCGGCCCTGTCGATGGTGTTGGTGATGATCCTGCTCGGGATCCTCTACATCGCCCAGGGCGCAGACTTCCTCGGGCTCATCCAGATCTTCATGTACTCCGGCGCCGTCATGATGTTGTTCGTGTTCGTCGTCATGATGGTCGGCGTCGACGCCTCGGAGACGCGGCTGGAGACCCTCAAGGGTCACCGCATCACCTCCGGGATCGTCGCGCTGGGTCTCGCGATCCTGCTCATCGGGACGATCAGCCAGACCGCGTTCCGGCAGGGGGCGCCCATCTCCGACATCAACGCGATGGGCAACGTCGCCGGTATCGGCTACCAGATCTTCGGGCCGTACATGGCCGCCTTCCAGATGGTCGGCGTCCTGCTCGTCGTCGCCGCCGTCGCGGCGATGGTGCTGGCCCACCGCGAGCGGCTCACGCCCAAGCCGGACCAGAAGTCGTGGTCCAAGCGCCGCATCCGCGAGAACAAGCACGTCGCCGGTCTGCCCGCCCCCGGTGTGTACGCGCGGCACAACGCCGTCGACACGCCCGCGCTGCTGCCCGACGGTACGCCGAGCCGCCTGTCGGTCTCGCGTATCCTCGTCGCGCGCGAGCAGCTCGAAGAGGCCAAGTCGTTCAGCGGGTCCACCGAGGACCTGGAGAAGGAGCTCGAGGAGGGTACGGAGCGATGAGTCTGGAGTGGTACCTCTACCTCGCGATCGTCCTCTTCTCCATCGGCGCCGCCACGGTGCTGATGAGGCGCAGCGCGCTCATCGTCTTCATGGGCATCGAGCTCATGCTCAACTCGGTGGTTCTCATGCTGGTCACGTTCGGCCGCATGAACGCCTCCATCGAGGGCCAGGCCATCGGCTTGTTCATCCTGGCCGTCGCCGCCGCCGAGGTCGTGGTCGGTCTCGCGATCATCATGGCCATCTTCCGTGCCCGCCGCTCGGCCTCGGTCGACGACGCCAACCTGCTCAAGCTGTAAGGAGCGCGCAGCGTGTCATCACAACTCCTCGCCAGTGCGCTCACCGCCGAGGCCGTCGCGGCGCAGCCGGCGACGGGCACGACGGGCCTCATGTGGCTCGTCATCGCCCTGCCACTGCTCGGTGCGGCCATCCTGCTCGTCGGCGGTCGGGCCACCAACACCTTCGGTCCGATCCTCGCGACCGTCCTCTCCTGGAGCGCCTTCGTCGTGGGCCTGCTGGCCCTGCTCGACCTGCTGTCGATGGAGGCGGTCGACCGGGTCCGTCACGTCGCGCTGTGGTCGTGGATCCCCGCCGGGTCGTTCAGCCTCGACGTCGGTCTGCTCGTCGACCCGCTGTCGATGACGTTCGTCATGCTCGTGACGTTCGTCGGCTCCCTCATCCACGTGTACTCGCTCGGGTACATGGCGCACGACGTCGACCGTCGCCGCTTCTTCGCCTACCTCAACCTCTTCGTCGCGGCGATGCTGCTGCTCGTCCTGGCGGACTCCTACCTGCTGCTCTACGTGGGCTGGGAGGGCGTGGGTCTGGCCTCGTACCTGCTCATCGGGTTCTGGAACTGGAACCCGCCCTACGCGGCCGCCGCGAACAAGGCGTTCATCATCAACCGTGTCGGTGACTTCGGTCTGGGCCTGGCGATCATGCTCATGTTCGCGACGTTCGGCACCGTCACCTTCGACGGCGTGGCCGCCGGTGTCGAGGGCGCGAGCACTCTGACCCTGACGATCATCGGTCTGCTCCTGCTGCTGGGTGCCTGCGGTAAGTCCGCGCAGTTCCCGCTGCACAGCTGGCTGGGCGACGCGATGGCCGGCCCGACGCCGGTGTCGGCGCTCATCCACGCGGCGACCATGGTCACCGCCGGTGTGTACCTCATCGTGCGCAGCAGCCCGATCTTCAACCTCACCCCCGACGCGCAGCTCGCCGTCGCCATCGTCGGTGCCATCACGCTGACCTACGGCGCCATCGTCGGGTGTGCCAAGGACGACATCAAGAAGGCCCTCGCGGCCTCGACGATGAGCCAGATCGGCTACATGATGCTCGCCGCCGGCCTGGGCCCGATCGGGTACGCCTTCGCGATCTTCCACCTGGTCACGCACGGCTTCTTCAAGGCCGGCATGTTCCTCGGCGCCGGGTCGGTGATGCACGGCATGAACAACCGCGTCGACATGCGCACGTTCGGCAACCTCGCCCCGCACATGAAGATCACGTGGATCACCTTCGGCCTCGGATGGCTCGCCATCATCGGCTTCCCGTTCCTCTCGGGATGGTTCTCCAAGGACCTCATCATCGAGGCGGCGCTCTCCGGGGAAGGCTGGCGGCCGTTCGTGTTCGGTGGCCTCACGGTGTTCGTGGCCGGTCTGACGGCGTTCTACATGTCGCGCCTGTTCTTCATGACCTTCCACGGCGGCGCCCGCTGGCACGACCACGACCACCCGCACGAGTCGCCGCTGACGATGACCGTGCCGATGATCATCCTCGCCGTCGGCTCGGTCGCCCTCGGGTTCTTCCTCAACCAGGTCGGGTTCCTGTACTGGCTCGAGCCGGTCGTCGGCCACGTGGGCCACCCGGAGCCGATCATCCCGATCATCGCGATCCAGGTGCTCGTCTTCGTCGCCATGGCCATCGGTGTCGCGGTCGCGTTCGTCATGTACTGGCGCCAGCAGGTGCCCGCCACGGCTCCGCAGGGCTCGCTGCTCACGCAGGCCGCCCGCCGCGACCTGTTCCAGGACGACGTCAACGAGTTCGTCTTCATGCGGCCCACGATGGGGGTCTCGCGTGAGCTGTCGAACGACGCCGGTGTCGACGCCTCGGTCATGAGCATCGGCAGCGTCGTCTCCGCCACCTCCGGTGGTCTGCGGCGACTGCAGAACGGCCTGGTGCGCTCCTACGCTCTGATGATGCTCACCGGCGTCGTCGGTCTCTTCCTCGTCGTCTGGATGGTGCAGTGATGGCAGGTACGGCATTCCCCCTCCTCACCCTGCTGGGGGTCCTCCCGCTCGTGGGAGCGGTGGTCGTCATGGCGCTCGGCGAGCGTCTGGCCCGCCCGCTGGCCCTCGGGTTCTCCCTCGTCGTCCTCGCGGGTGCCCTGCTGATGGCGGTCGACTTCGACCGCGCCTCCACCGAGCAGTTCCAGTTCGCCGAGGTCTACCCGTGGATCCCCCAGTGGGGCGTGAGCTACGCGGTCGGTGTCGACGGCATGGCGCTGGCCATGATCGTCATGGCCGCGATCCTCGTGCCCATCTGCATCGTCGCCGCGTGGAACGACGTCGCCATGGAGGGCGGCTCCAGGCACCGCGGCTACTTCGCGTGGATGCTCGTGCTGGAGACCTTCATGATCGGGGTCTTCGCGGCCACCGACGTGTTCCTCTTCTACGTCTTCTTCGAGGCCATGCTGGTGCCGGTCTACTTCCTCATCAGCAACTACGGCGGCCCCGGCCGTGCGGCGGGCGCGCTCAAGTTCCTGCTGTTCTCCCTCGCGGGCGGTCTGGTCATGCTGGTGGCCGTCATCGGCGTCTACTTCCAGGGCGCGGGCGGTGAGCAGGGCTTCCTCGTCGGCAACCTCACGGGCCTGACGATGGACCCGGTCGTCGAGAACCTGCTGTTCGTCGGCTTCTTCATCGCGTTCGCGGTCAAGGCGCCGATGTGGCCGGTGCACACGTGGCTGCCCGACGCCGCCACCGCGGCGCGTCCCGCCACGGCCGTGCTGCTCGTCGGCGTGCTCGACAAGGTCGGCACCTACGGCATGATCCGCTTCTGCCTGCAGATGTTCCCGAACGCGAGCCAGTGGGCCACCCCGGTGGTCATCACCCTCGCGCTCATCTCGATCATCTACGGCGCGGTGCTCGCCATCGGCAGCACCGACATGATGCGTCTCATCGCCTACACCTCGGTGAGCCACTTCGGCTTCATCGTCCTCGGCATCTTCGCGATGACGTCGGTCGGCATGGCCGGGTCGATCCTCTACATGGTCAACCACGGCTTCTCCACCGCCGCCCTGTTCCTCGTCGCCGGGTTCCTCGTGGCCCGCCGCGGCAGCAAGGACGTGCGCGACTACGGCGGCTGGCAGCGCGTCACCCCCGTGCTCGCCGGCTCCTTCCTGATCGCCGGACTCTCGGGCCTGGCCCTGCCGGGCCTCGGCTCCTTCGTCTCCGAGTTCCTCGTGATGATGGGCACGTTCCAGCGCTACCCGCTGGCGGCGGTCATCAGCTCGCTCGGCATCATCCTGGCGGCGGTCTACATCCTGCTGCTGTACATGCGCGTCTTCACCGGCCCCGCGCCCGGCGCCCGCCTGTTGGAGGTCGACGGTGTCGTCTCCTACGAGGACGCCGAGGCCGGCGCCCACGGTGCCTCCGGCCACGACGTGCGCCACGGCGTCGACGAGACCGGTCACGCGGGTGGTCAGGGTCGTCCCGCCACGGGCGCCGAGTCCGTCAGCGCCGCAGGTGAGACCGCCGAACGCTCGCGCGAGGGTGGGGCCACCGCCGTCGACACCCTCGAGCGTCCGGTGCCCTCCAGGCACACGGTGCCCGACCTCAACGGCCGCGAGAAGCTCGTCCTCGTCCCGCTCATCGTGTTGTTCGTCGTGCTGGGCTTCTACCCCAAGCCCGTGCTCGACGTCATCAACCCGGCCGTCTCCCAGACGCTCCAGCACGCGGGCGTCACCGAGCCCGCCCCCACCGTCGGGGCGACGAACGGAAGTGCCCAGTGATGCCCGAGCCGGCCTTCATCCCCGCCGACATCGACCTGTTGGCGATCGCCCCGGTCGCGATCGTCGTGGCCGGTGCGCTCATCGGCGTGCTCATCGAGACGTTCGTGCCGCGCCCGGCGCGTCACGTGGCGCAGGTCGCCACGGCCGTCGTGGCCCTCGCCGGGGCGTTCTTCAGCCTCGTGCTCAACATCGGTGCCATCACCGGACCGACGCTGGCGGGCGCCATCGTCATGGACGGCCCCACCATCGCCATCCAACTGCTGCTGCTCGTCATGTCGGTCATCGCCGTCATCATCACGGCGGAGCGCTTCGACGGTCGGATCGCCGACGCGATCACGCCCGCCGGTGCGTCGGTGCCGGGTTCCTACCAGGAGGGCATCGCCGAGAAGCACGGCTCGGGGTCGGAGATCTTCCCGCTGATGCTCTTCAGCGTCTCGGGCATGATGCTCTTCCCGGCCGCCGGTGACCTGCTGACGATGTTCGTCGCGCTCGAGCTGCTGTCGCTGCCGCTGTACGTCATGTCGGCGCTGGCGCGTCGCAAGCGGCTGCTGTCGCAGGAGGCGGGGCTCAAGTACTTCCTCCTCGGCTCGTTCGCGTCCGCGTTCTTCCTCTTCGGCGCCGCGCTGCTCTACGGCTTCGCGGGCTCGATGCAGTTCGGCCGCATCGCCGAGGCGATGAGCGTGCAGGTGGGCATGGACCCGCTCCTGCTCATCGGCAGCGTCGCGGTGCTCATCGGTCTGCTGTTCAAGGTCGGTGCCGTCCCGTTCCACGTGTGGACCCCCGACGTGTACCAGGGCGCGCCCACCCCCATCACGGGGTTCATGGCCGCCTGCACCAAGCTCGCCGCGTTCGGTGCGCTCCTGCGCGTCGCGTACGTCGGCCTGGCACCGGCGCGCTGGGACTGGCTCGTCGTCGTGTGGATCGTCGCGGGTCTGACGATGATCGTCGGCTCGGTGCTCGCCGTCACGCAGACCGACATCAAGCGGATGCTCGCCTACTCCTCGATCGCGCACGCCGGGTTCATCCTCGTCGGCTTCGTCGCGTTCGACGTGCAGGCCGTCGGTGCCGTGCTGTTCTACCTCGCCGCGTACGGGTTCTCGACGCTGGCGGCTTTCGGCATCGTCATGCTCGTCCGGAGCCACGACACGGGCGCCGAGGCGACGTCGATCTCGCAGTGGGCGGGTCTGGGCCGTCGTTCGCCGCTGGTCGCCGGGGCCTTCGCGTTCCTACTGATGGCGTTCGCGGGTCTGCCGCTCACGTCGGGCTTCACGGCCAAGTTCGCGGTGTTCGGCGCGGCGATCGCGCACGCGGGCCCGGTGGGTGCCGTGTTGGCGATCATCGGTGTGCTGTGCAGCGCCGTCACGGCGTTCGTCTACTTCCGCCTCGTGCGGGTCATGTTCGTCGCAGAGCCCGACGGACAGCTCGAGGGCGCGGGCACCGGCGTGGTCCTCACGCCGTCGCTCGGCACGGTCAGCGCTATCGCTCTCGGTGTGGCCCTCACATTGCTTCTCGGCGTCTTCCCCGCCCCGGTGCTGGAGCTCGTCTCCACGCTCTCGTTGTTCGCGGCATGACGGCGGGCCCGGTCACGGCGGTTCTGCCGGGCCTCGACCCCACCACGGCGCAGTCCCTCGCGGAGGGGCTGCGTCGTGTCGAGGCGTTCCTGTCCGAGCGGGTGCGTCACGAGGACGAGTTCATCGCCGGGGCGTCGGGGCACCTGCTCGCCGCGGGCGGCAAGCGGATGCGTCCCGTTCTCACCCTGCTGTCCGCCGAGGTGGGGGAGGGCATCAACGACGACGTCATCGCCGCTGCGGCGGCCGTGGAGCTCATCCACCTCGCCTCCCTGTACCACGACGACGTCATGGACGAGGCGTCCCTGCGACGCGGGGCGCCGTCGGCCAACGCCGAGTACGGCAACTCGACCGCGATCCTCGTCGGCGACCTGCTGTTCGGCAACGCCTCCGACGTGGTGGCCGACCTCGGTCCCGACGCGGTTCGCATCCAGGCGCAGACGTTCATGCGGCTGTGCTCCGGGCAGATTCGCGACGACCGGCCGTGCCCGCAGGGAACCGACCCCGTCGAGTACTACCTCGACGTGCTGCGCGACAAGACCGGTTCGCTCATCGCGACCGCGGCCCGGTTCGGGGCCATGTTCGGCGGGTGCGAGCCCGCGACGGTCGAGGTGTTGCGCCGCTACGGCGAGCTGCTCGGCATCGCCTTCCAGCTGGCCGACGACCTCCTCGACATCGACTCGCGATCAGGGGTGTCGGGCAAGACCCCGGGTACCGACCTGCGCGAGGGCGTCGAGACCCTACCGGTGCTCCTGCTGCGCCGCAACCCCCGCGAGGGCGACGAGCGGCTCCTGGAGCTGCTGGACCGTGACCTCAGCGCCGACGAGGACGCGGTGGCGGAGGCTTTGTCGCTGTTGCGCTCGCATCCTGCGATGGAGGAGGCCCGAGAGGCCACCCGGGGAGTGGCACGACAGGCCCAGGACCTGCTCGATGCGCTGCCGGACGGGCCGGCTGTGGTGGCGCTCAAGGCGTTCGCGGCGAGCGTCGTCGATCGCGCGGTGTGATCTGGCGACCTGCCGCCAACGCGCGCCTGCAGGTCCGTCGTCCTGGTCGATCGCCCGAATTCCGTTGCAACAGTGGTAAATTCAGTCACCCGCAGGGGCGCTCCGCAGGGGGACGAGCGTCCCGTGAGTCGTTCGGTACAGCTCCGTCCAGCGAAGTGGCGGATTGCCGACACTGTCGGATAAAGGTTCGATAACGCGCGAGTATGAGCAAAGTAAGAGGGGTCGCGGAGGGCTCGGAGAGGGGGCGGGAGGCCCTAAAGTGCTAAGCATGCCCAGAGTGCCTGCAGAACGCCGTCGAGAGCAGCTGATCGACGCCACGATCGAACTCGCCATCGAGGAAGGTCTCGCTGCCGCGTCGGTCCGCCGCATCGCCGAACGCGCCAACGTGTCCCTCGGCGTCGTGCACTACTGCTTCAGCAGCAAAGAAGCGCTGATCAACGCAGTGGCCGAGTCGTTCCTCAACCCGATCCTCGGGCCGGTCAGCGAGGCACTGGCCGGTGCCGAAGGCCGGCCGCTCCGCGAGAAGGCGCAGGCGGCGATCCAGGCCTTCTGGGACAACACGCTGTCCGACCCGGGTCGGCAGCTGCTCAGCTACGAACTGGCCGCGTGGTCGGTGCGCGGCGACGGCGAGGCCGCCCGCGTGCTGTACGGCACCTTCCTCGAAGTCATCGAGTCCTTCATCGTCGACGGTCTGGGACTGCAGGCCTCCGAGGAGTTCTCCCCGCGCCTGCTCGCCCGCATGGTCCTCACCCTCACCGACGGCGCCATGCTCGCGTGGCTCGTCGACCGCGACGACGAAGCGACGCAAGGGGTCTTCCACGTCTACCTCGACATGCTGCTCACGTACGTCGAGAAGGGCATCGCCGAGGGGCACGTCGAGGTGCGCGAAGGGCAAGCGCACGCCTCGGCCTGACACCCCCCAGGGCACCGCAGGACGCCTCCACCCGACACCGGGTGGGGGCGTCTTCGTTCGTGTCGGTCAGCGGCGCCGCACGGAGTCGAGGGCCAGGAGCGACACGGCCACCCAGACGATGCCGAAGCCGATCCACCGCTCGGGAGTCATCGTCTCCCCGAGGAGGAGCCCGATGCAGAACTGCATGATGGGCGCGATGAACTGCAGGAGCCCGAGCATGACCAGCGGCAGCCGCGAGGCCGCCATGCCGAAGAGCAGGAGGGGCAGTGCCGTCGCGATGCCCGTGGCGGCCAGCAAGAGGGCGTGGGCGGGCCCGTGCGCGGTGAACGTGCCGTGCCCGGTGGCCTGGAACCAGACGATGCCGGCGAGCGCCAGGGGCGTCAGCACCATCGTCTCGGCGGTGAGCGCGGTGACGGCGCCCAGCCCCACCGCGAATCGCTTCTTGACGAACGCGTAGAAACCGAACGAGGTGGCGAGGACGAACGCGATCCACGGGGTCGACCCGGAGGAGAGGACGAGGTAGCCGCCGCCCAACGCCCCGACCGCCACGGCAGCGCTCTGCAGGGGTCGCAGGCGTTCGCCGAGCAGCAGCAGGCCGAGGGCGATGCTGACAAGCGGGTTGAGGAAGTAGCCGAGGGCCGCCTCGGTGACCCGGTCGGTGGTGACGGCGTACAGGTAGCTCACCCAGTTGATGCCGATGAGCAGCGACGCGAGGACGATCCCCACCAGCTCGCGGGCCGGGCGCCGCCAGGTGGGCCACGGCCGCCGGAAGACGGTGAGCACGACGGCGCAGAACAGCAGCGACCAGCAGATGCGGTGGGCGAGGATCTCCCACGCACCCGCCGGTGGCAGCAGGACGAAGAAGAGGGGGAGCGTGCCCCAGATGAAGTACGCGGAGAAGCCGTAGAGGACGCCCGCGCGTCCGGTGTCGGAGCCGCTCAGCCGACCGTCCACGTGTCCTTGCCCGCCAGGAGGCGCGCGAGGCTCTCGTCGTCGACGCTGCCGCCGTGCTCGGCGACGGCCGAGGCCACCTGGCCGCGGACGAGGTCGTCGTAGGTGGGGTGGGAGACGGCCCGGAAGATGCCCATGGGGATGTACTCGCGGTCGAGCTGCGCCAACGCGAAGGCTCCGGTGGGGTCCTCGCGGGTGGGGTCGTGGATGATCACGCGGCTCTGGTCGGCGCTCTTCTCGCCGACGACTTCGAAGTCCCCGTCGCGGCCGCGCACGACGACGTGGTGTTCGCCGGTCTTGACGGGCTCACCCTGGGCCAGGCGCAGGATGCGGGCCTGGGCGGACTCGTGGTCCTTGAGCAGCTCGAACGCGCCGTCGTTGAAGATGGGGCAGTTCTGGTAGATCTCCACGAGGGACGTACCGCGATGCTCCGTGGCGGCCTGGAGGGTCTCGGTGAGGTGTTTGCGGTCGCTGTCCATCGTGCGGGCCACGAACGTCGCGCCCGAGCCGAGGGCGAGGGCCACCGGGTTGAACACGGGGTCGATGGACCCGGCGGGGCTCGACTTGGTGACGATGCCCGGCGCGGAGGTGGGGGAGTACTGGCCCTTGGTGAGGCCGTAGATGCGGTTGTTGAACAGCAGGATCGTGAGGTTGACGTTGCGCCGCATCGCGTGGATGAGGTGGTTGCCGCCGATGGAGAGGGCGTCACCGTCGCCGGTGACGACCCACACCGACAGGTCGGGGCGCGAGACGGCGAGGCCGGTGGCGATCGCGGGGGCGCGGCCGTGGACCGAGTGCATGCCGTACGTGTCGAGGTAGTACGGAAAGCGGGAGCTGCAGCCGATGCCGGAGATGAACGCGATGTTCTCGCGCTTGAGTCCGAGAGTGGGCAGGAACGACTGCACGGCGGCGAGGATGGCGTAGTCGCCGCAGCCGGGGCACCAGCGGACCTCCTGGTCGGAGGTGTACTCCTTCTTGGTGCCGGCGGGGGCGTCCTCGGGCAGGCGGGGGACGCCGTGCAGGCCGCTGGCGGGCATGCCG
>JAUNTP010000013.1 GCA_030538585.1 Mobilicoccus sp. | reverse complement strand
GCAGGCCGACCTCGCCGCCCTGCAGGCCGACCCGCGCTGGTCGAAGATCCCCGCCGTGAGCAGCGGCGCCGTCGCGTTCCTCCAGGACAAGACCCCGCTCGCCGCCGCGGCCAACCCCTCACCCCTCAACATCGAATGGGGCCTGGACGACTACCTGCAGATCGTCGACGACGCGGCCGCCAAGGCCCAGTGAGCACCCTCGCCACACCCGGCCAGCGGGTCGCCCTCGGTCGGCGGCCCGCTGCCGGTCCATGGAGTGTGTGGCTCCTGATCCTGGTGGGTGCGCTCGCGCTCATCGCCCTCGCGTCGGTGGCGTTCGGCGCGCGGGTCGTCGGCTGGGACGACGTCACCGCCGCGCTGGCCGGACGCACTGACACGGTCGACCAGGCTGCCGTCGCCTCCCGCCTCCCTCGCACGGTGCTCGCCATGACTGTCGGCGCCGCGCTCGGCCTGGCCGGCGCCGTGCTGCAGGGCCTCACCCGCAACCCCCTCGCCGACCCCGCCATCCTCGGCGTGACCTGGGGCGCGTCGCTCGCCGTCGTCTCAGGCATGGTGTTTCTCGGCATCAGCTCCGCGACGAGCTTCGCGTGGTTCGCCATCTCCGGCGCCGGTGCGGCCGCCGTGCTGGTCCACGTCATCGGATCCCTCGGGCGCGGGGGCGCCACCCCCCTGAAGCTCGCACTCGCAGGCGCGGCCGTCACCGCCGCGTTCAGTTCCCTGGTCAGCGCGATCCTGCTGCCGCGCCTGGAGGTCATGGACCGGTTCCGGTTCTGGCAGATCGGCGGCGTCGGCGGCGCCCACCTCGACACGATCGCCCAGGTGGCGCCGTTCCTCATCGTCGGTGCGCTGGCCTGCCTCGGCGTCGCGCGCGGCCTCAACGCGCTCGCCCTCGGGGAGGACGTCGCCGCCGGACTCGGCGAGAACGTCACCCGCACCCGCATCGTCGCCGGCGTCGGCGCGGTGCTGCTGTGCGGCGCCGCCACCGCGCTCGCCGGGCCGATCGGGTTCATCGGCCTCGTCGTACCGCACGCCTGCCGCCTGCTCGTCGGGCTCGACCACCGCCGCCTCCTGCCGTTCTCGGCCCTCGCGGGCGCGTGCCTGCTCACGGCCTCCGACGTCGTCGGGCGCGTCGTCGCCCGCCCCTCGGAGATCGACGTCGGCATCATCACCGCCGTCATCGGCGCCCCCGTCTTCATCGCCATCGTGCGTCGCCAGAAAGCGAGGGCCCTGTGAGCGCCACGACGACCTCCCGACCGAGCACGACCCTCGAGGCGGTCACCCGCGGGCGGCGTCGCCGTCAACGGTCGCGGCTCATCGCCACGGGGGCGCTCCTGCTCAGCGTGCTCGTGTTGTTCGCCATCGCTCTCATGGTCGGCGACCGCCTGTTCAGCCCGGGTGAGGTCGTGCGCGTCGTTCTCGGCGAGAGCGTGCCGGGCGCGAGCTTCACCGTCGGTGAGCTGCGGTTCCCGCGCGCGACGCTGTCGCTGCTCGCCGGGGCCGCGTTCGGGCTGGGCGGCGTGACGTTCCAGACGATGCTGCGCAACCCGCTGGCCTCCCCCGACATCATCGGCATCACCGCCGGCGCGAGCGCAGCCGCCGCCATCGCCATCGTCTACTTCCAGGCCGACGACGTCGTCGTCTCCGTCGTCGCCGTTCTCGCGTCCCTGGCGACGGCACTGCTCATCTACGTCCTCGCGTACGTCGACGGCATGGCCGGAACCCGCCTCATCCTCATCGGCATCGGGATCGCGGCCATACTCAAGGCCGTCGTCTCCTACGCCCTGGCCTCGGCGGCGGCGTGGGATCTGCAGACCGCGATGCGGTGGCTCACCGGCAGCGTCAACGGCGCCACCTGGGAGGGAGTTGCCCCGCTCGCGGTCGCGCTGCTCGTCATCGCGCCGATCCTGCTCGGGCACGGCCGATCGCTGCGGCTGCTGCAGCAGGGCGACGACGCTGCGGCGGCCCTGGGCGTCGACGTCGAGCGGACGCGGCTGGTGGCGATCCTCTCGGCCGTCGGGTTGATCGCGTTCGCCACGGCGGCCGCCGGGCCGGTCGCGTTCGTCGCGTTCCTCGCCGGCCCGATCGCGGCCGGGATCGTCCGCGCGGGGGGATCGCTCATGGTGCCCGCGGCGCTCGTCGGGTCGCTGCTCGTGCTCGGCGCCGACATGTTCGGCCAGTTCGCGTTCGACACCCGTTACCCGGTCGGGGTCATCACGGGCGTGCTCGGCGCCCCCTACCTCGTGTACCTGCTCATCCGCACCAACCGCTCGGGAGGTTCCCTGTGACGAGCAACCACACCCTGCGCGCCGAGGGCGTCACCCTCGGCTACGGCGACCGCACCGTCATCCGCGACCTCGACGTCACGCTCACCCCGGGGGCGATCACCGTCATCGTCGGGGCCAACGCGTGCGGCAAGTCGACGCTGCTGCGCTCCCTCGCGCGGCTGCTCACCCCGTCCGCGGGGCGGGTCATCCTCGACGGGGCGGACCTGCACCGACTGCCGACCAAAGAGGTCGCGCGCACCTTGGGTCTACTGCCGCAGGCGCCGATCGCGCCCGAGGGGATCGTCGTCGGTGACCTCGTCGCCCGCGGCCGCAGCCCCCACCAGAAGCTCTTGTCGCGCTGGTCGGAGGCCGACGACGCCGCCGTCGCCGAGGCCCTCGACCTCACCGGCACCGCCGAGCTCGCCGACCGGTCCGTCGACGAACTGTCCGGTGGGCAGCGGCAGCGGGTGTGGATCGCGATGGCGCTCGCGCAACGCACCGACGTCCTGCTGCTGGACGAGCCGACGACGTTCCTCGACATCGCCCACCAGGTCGAGGTGCTCGACCTGCTCACCGACCTCAACCGGGCGCGCGGCACGACGATCGCGATGGTGTTGCACGACCTCAACCTCGCCGCCCGCTACGCGGACCGCCTCGTCGCCCTCCGCGCCGGTGAGGTGCTCGCCGACGGCGACCCCGCCGAGGTCCTCACCCCCGCCCTTGTCGAGACGGTGTACGGAATGCGCAGCCAGGTCGTCCCCGACCCGGTCACCGGCAAACCCCTCGTCGTCCCCATCGGCCGCCACCACACCCACCACCCCGCCACGCCGCTGGCGGGCTGAGGCCCTCGACCCCTGTAGGTCGAGGAGGAACCAGCCACCGTTGGTCGATCTCGCGACAGTCGCTGCGCTCCCTCCTCGATCCGGCGGAGGAGGAGCGCAGCGACGTCTCGAGACATCCATCGCAAGCAGCCGTTGAAGCTCACCAATGGTCTCGAGACACTCGCTTCGCTCGCTCCTCGACCAACGGAAATTCGGGTCACTCGCTTCGCTCGCTCCTAGTAAGGGGCTGTGCGCACCCCTCGCATCGCTCGCTGGCCGACTGTCCGCGAGAGGATGGGCCCATGACCGACGGACCGCTCGATCTCTCACGTCCCGGCCCGGGGCGAGTCGTCATCGCAGGCGGCTCCGGGGCCCTCGGCAGTGTTCTCGCCGACGACCTCGCCGATCGCGGCGTTGAGGTCGTCATCCTCACGCGGAGTCCCGACCAAAGCGCACGGCATCGGCACGTCGCCTGGGATGGGCGCACCGTGGGGCCGTGGGCGGCCGAACTCGACGGCGCGTACGGGGTCGTCAACCTGGCCGGCCGGCTCGTCGATGCCCGTCCGACGCGTGCGAACATCGCTGATCTGCGGGCCTCCCGGGTCGACGCCACGCGTGCCCTCGTCCGGGCGTCACAGGATCTCCCGCGGCCGGTGCCGCGGTGGCTGCAGGCGTCGACGACGGCGATCTGGTCGGATGCCGGCGAGGCGCGCCTCGACGAGACCTCACCCGTGCCCCACGTGGGCCTGCCGCAGATGACCGGCGTCGCCCGCCCCGTGGGAGGAGGCGGCGACGGACGCCCACGCCGACCGCGTCGTCACGCTGCGGACCTCGATCGTGCTCGACCGAGACACCCCCGCCCTGAACCGGTTGCTGCTCCTGGCACGTCTGGGCCTCGGCGGCACGGTCGGTGACGGCAGGCAGTGGTTCAGCTGGATCCACGTGCACGACTGGCTCACCGTCGCCCGCGCCGCCCTCGGGTTGGAACCCGGCCTCGACCTGGAGAGCGGGGTCGTCGTGGCGGCGGGCTACGACGCGAAGGGGTTGCGGATGGTCACCCCGCGCAGCACCGCACCGTCGGCCATGTCTTCGCTCCACAGCGTGGGGCATCCGTGCAAGGCGGCGCTCTCAATGATCATCGCGTCCCAGATGGACAGCTGATGGGCGACCGATGTGCGTCCTGCACGGACCACGAGTTCGGCATCTGCCGGGACGACGGTCAGCTCGGCCAGCTCGGACAGGACCTCAGCGGCCTCGCCAGCAGGCACGGGGGGCGTAAATTTTCGCGTGACGACGGCGTACCACTCCAGGAGGACCTGCGTGCTGATGACGGCGTCGGGATGCTCCGCCATGAGGCGGCGCGCCTGTTCCTGCTTGACCGGTTCGCCTGCGTCGAAGGCGTACACCAGCACGTTGGTGTCGAAAAAGTCAGCCACGGTGGGCGTCGTCCCGAGTCCAGGTGCGCCCGGCAGGACCCGACCCGTGCTGCCATCGTTTCGCGGCAGCGAGGACAGCGGCCATTGGTTCGACCTGACCGGGAGCATCTGCGTAGCGTCGCAGGGCCTCCGCCATCACGGCATTGACGGACTCATCACGCTCCAGCGCCCGCATCCGAGCCCGCTTGAGCGTGGCCTCATCCACACTGATCGTCAGATTCGCCACAACAATCAGCGTAGCACTGATCTCGTGCAGCACGGTCGCATGACCTCACCACCGACGAGCCTGGCCCGTCACTCACAGGTCCGCGTTCGCCACCGAACACGAGGGGCGATCACTCGTCGGCTCGTGGCACCAGCGTTCCGTCACGCAGGCGTCGCCGCTCGTCGGGGGTCAGCTTCCTTCCCGTGCCCGTGGAGCCGATTCCCCTCTCCCTCAGGACATCACGCTCCTCGGGGCTCAGGCGCCTGATCTCACCCCGGCGCACCCCTCGACGCACCAGAAAAACCAGCGCCACCAGGACGAGCACCCCAGGCGCGATGGTCAGAAACAGTTCCATCGTCATGCCATCACCTCTCCCTTTCCATGCGACCACACCTCACAACCAGCGTCAACACGTCTGACCACGCGCCCCCGATGCCGACGACACCACCACCCGCGCCCCACCGTGACGGGCGCACTCGTCGCAGCACACGCAGTTTCGACGTGGTCGATGACGCCCCGGCGACACCCCACCCCTCTGACCAGCGACGATGCGAATCACCCTCTGATCGACCACGTCGAAACTGTGTTTGCCGTGAGCGATGAAATGAACGCCCACCTCCACGCCCCTGATCGCACGATGGGTCGAGGATGGCCCTGGGCGTGGATCTCGTCATTCGGGCCTTGACAGCAGGCCCAACCCCCGTCAGACTCCTGCAATCGATTCCATGTAATCGATTGCAGACGCACGAGGAGGTGTGGGATGGGCACGACGCTCAAGGATGTCGCCCGCGAGGCCGGGGTCTCGGCCGCGACGGCCAGCCGCGCGCTCGACCCCGCCGCGCCGGTCTCGCCCGCCACCCGCGCCCGGGTTCTGCGGGTCGTCGACGCCCTCGGCTACACCGGCAACGCCTCCGCCCGCTCGCTGCGCACGCGACGCACCGACACGATCGGGCTGCTCATCCCCGACGTACGCAACCCCTTCTTCACCGACCTCGCCTACGCGGTCGACAAGGCAGCCACCACCCACGGCTACACCGTCATGACCGGCAACGCCGACGAGGACGGCGACGCCCAAGACCGCTACCTGCGCGCCCTCGACCGCCACCAGGTCGACGGCCTCCTCGTCGTCCCCCAAGGCGGCGCCACCGACGCCCTGCGCCGAGCGGTGGAGCGTCGCCCCACCGTGTGCCTCGACCGCGACACCGGCCTCGGCACCCCCGTCGTCACCTCCGACTCGCGCGGCGGCATGATCGCGCTCGTCGACCACATCGTCGCCCTCGGGCACCGCCGCGTCGCCATCGTCTCCGGGCCCCTGGCGGCCTCGACCGGGCGCGAACGCCTCGCCGCCGCCCGCGAGCGCTTCGCCGACCACGACGTCGAGCTCCGCGAGGACGACATCCTCGAAGGCGACTTTCAGCTCGACAGCGGTATCGCCGCCGCCGAGCACCTCCTCTCGCGCCCCGAGCTGCCCGACGTCATCATCGCCGCCGACGCGCTCATGGCCCTCGGCGTCCTGACGGTGCTCCGCCGCCACGGGGTGCGCCTCGGGGAGGACGTCGGCCTCGCCGCGTTCGACGACAACCCCGCGTTCCTGCTGCTCGAGACCCCGGTCACCGTCGTCGCCCAAGACACGACGCAGATGGGTCACCTCGCCGTCGACGCCCTGCTGGCCCTCATCACTGGCCAGTCGGTCGACATCGACCCCGTGCCCACCACGCTCATCCCGCGCCGCTCCCTCGGCGAACGCGGACCGTCGGACGAGCCCAGCGCCGACGTCACCAATGAACAGGAGGTCGCCCGATGACCGACGTCGTGCTCAGCGTCAGAGACGTCCGCAAATCGTTCGGGGCCGTCAAGGCCGTCACGGGCGTCAGCTTCGACGTGCGCGCCGGTGAGGTGCACGTTCTCCTCGGCGAGAACGGGGCTGGCAAGTCCACCCTCATCAAGATGATCGCCGGGGTCCACCAGCCCGACGCCGGGGTCATCGAGATCGACGGGACGCAGGTGTCGATCCCCGACACGAACGCCTCCGAAGCCCTCGGCATCGCGACGATCCACCAGGAACTCAACCTCGTGCCCGGCCTGTCGGTCGCCGAGAACCTCTCCCTCGGCCGCACACCGCGCCGCTTCGGGCTCGTCGACAAGCGCGCGATGCGCCAGTACGCCCGCGACGCGATCGCCCGCATCGGTCTCGACGTCGACGTCGACCGGCCCGTCGGCACCCTCGGCGTCGCCCGTCAGCAGATGGTCGAGATCGCCAAGGCCCTCGCGCAGGACGCACGCATCCTCATCCTCGACGAGCCGACCGCAGCCCTCACCCGCGCCGAGACCGACGTGCTGTTCGACGTCGTCCGCGACCTCCGCGAGCGCGGCGTGGCGATGATCTTCATCAGCCATCACCTCGATGAGATCGAGGAGATCGGCGACCGCATCACCGTCCTGCGCGACGGGGCCGCCGTCGACACCGTGCCCGGCGGGGAGGGCGAAGACGCGCTCGTGCGGCTCATGGTCGGCCGCGACATCGACGACCTCTACCCCCACATCGCGCAGGAGCCCGGCGAGGTCCTCCTCGACGTCCAGGCGTTGGGCAACCCCGGTGTGTTCGAAGACATCTCGCTGCAGGTGCGCGCCGGTGAGGTCGTCGGTGTCGCCGGGCTCATGGGCGCCGGGCGCACCGAAGTGCTGCGCGCGATCGCCGGGGCCGACGGGTACGCGACCGGCGAGGTCCGCGTCGCCGGCAAGGCCCTACAGAAGAAGGACGTCGGAGCCGCCGTGCGCGCCGGGGTCGGCATGGTGCCCGAGGACCGCAAGACCTCGGGGCTCGTCCTGTCGGGCACCGTCGGGGAGAACCTCGGCTACGCCACCCTCTACCCCACCGGCAAGGGCGGCCTCGCCGACCTATCCGGTCAGCGCCGCCGCGCGCAGGACGTCGCCGACCGGCTGCGGATCCGCATGTCGTCCCTCGACCAGGTCGTCGGCACCCTCTCGGGCGGCAACCAACAGAAGGCGGTGTTCGGGCGCTGGTTCATGGCCGGCTCCCGCGTGCTCCTGCTCGACGAACCCACCCGCGGCGTCGACGTCGGCGCCAAGGTCGAGATCTACGACCTCGTCAACACCATCACCGCAGGCGGCGGAGGCGTGCTGTTCGTCTCCAGCGACCTGCCCGAAGTCATCAGCATGAGCGACCGCGTCCTCGTCATGAACAAGGGCCGGATCGTCGGCGAGCTCACCGCCGAAGAAGCCACCCAAGACGCGGTCATGTCGTTGGCCGTCAAGGAGGTCGAGTCATCCCGTGTCCGCTGAATCCCCCGCCGCGGCAGCACAAGCCGCGAAAGCGCGCGGTACGCGCCGGTCGATCACGACGTGGCTCGCCGACAACGGCGCCCTCGTCGGCCTCGCCCTCGTGTGCCTCGTCATGTTCATCGCCACCCCGGCGTTCCTCACGACGAACAACCTGCTCAACGTGGGCGTCCAAGCAGCCGTCGTGGCCGTGCTCGCGTTCGGGATGACGTTCGTCATCATCACCGCCGGCATCGACCTGTCGGTCGGATCCGTCGCGGCATTGTCGGCGGTCGCGGGCGGGTGGCTGGTGGCCACCGCCGGACTCCCCGGCCCGATCGCGCTCGTCGCCGCTCCGCTGGCAGGCCTCGCGATCGGGGCCGTCTCCGGACTCGCCATCGCCTACGGCAAACTGCCCGCCTTCATCGCGACCCTCGCCATGCTGTCCATCGCGCGCGGCCTCACCCTCGTCATCTCGGGGGGCCGCCCCATCGAGATGCCCGACGCCGTCTCTGCCCTCGGTCGCAGCCTCGGCCCCATCCCGGTGCCGATCATCGTCATGCTCCTCGTCTGGGGCGTCACCGCGTTCATCCTGAACCGCACCGTCTTCGGCCGCTCGCTCTACGCCATCGGCGGCAACACCGAGGCCGCGCGCCTCGCGGGGCTGCCGGTCAAGCGCAACACCCTCGCCGTCTACGCCCTGTCGGGGCTGTTCGCCGGGATCGCCGGCCTGCTGCTCGCCGGGCGCCTCGCCTCCGCGCAGCCACAAGCCGCCGCGGGGTACGAGCTCGACGCCATCGCCGCCGTCGTCATCGGCGGCGCCAGCCTCGCCGGCGGCTACGGCAAGGCCACGGGCACCCTCATCGGGGCGCTCATCCTCGCCGTCATCCGCAACGGCCTCAACCTGCTCAACGTCACCGCCTTCTGGCAGCAGGTCGTCATCGGACTCGTCATCGCCGCGGCGGTGGGGGTCGACGTCCTGCGCTCCCGGCGCTGATCACCACCAGAAAGAAGGATCCACCATGACCATCCGACGCCTGTCCACCATCGTGTCCGTCTCGGCCCTGGCCGTCACCCTCGCCGCGTGCAACCGCGGCGGCGCCGACACCACCGGCTCCGGCGACTCGCCCGAGGCCGGAGACGCCGCGGGCCAGACCATCACCCTGGCGGTGTCGACGCTCAACAACCCGTTCTTCGTCGACCTGCGCGACGGTGCGCAGGAGGCCGCCGACGAGGCCGGTGTCACCCTCAACGTCGTCGACGCCCAGAACGACCCGGCCACGCAGGCCAACCAGATCGCCGACGCCGTCACCCAGAACGTGGCCGCCGTCGTCATCAACCCCGTCGACTCCGACGCCGCCGGCTCGGCCGTCGGCCCGGCGAACAACGCCGACATTCCTGTCGTCGCCGTCGACCGCGCCGTCAACGGCGGCGACGTCGCCTCCCTCGTGAGCAGCGACAACGTGCAGGGCGGCGAGCTCGCCGCGCAGACCCTCGCCGAGGCGATGGGCGGATCCGGCGAGGTCCTCACCCTGCAGGGCGTGCCGGGCACGTCGGCGAGCCGCGACCGCGGCGAGGGTTTCACCCAGGGCATCGAGGGCAGCGGCGTGACCATCGCCGCCTCCCAGCCCGCCAACTTCGACCGCACCGAGGGCCTCGACGTCGCCACCAACCTCCTGCAGGCCAACTCCGGCGCGACCGGCATCTTCGCTGAGAACGACGAGATGGCTCTCGGCGCGATTCAGGCGCTCGGTGCTCGCGCCGGCTCGGAGGTCATGGTGTTCGGCTTCGACGGCACCGACGACGGCCTCAAGGCCGTGGAGGGCGGCCAGATGGTCGGCACCATCGCGCAGCAGCCGAAGGAGCTCGGCAAGGTCGCGATCCAGACCGCGATCCGCACCATCAACGGTGAGACCGTCGAGGCCGAGATCCCCGTGGAGGTCAAGGTCGTCACCAAGGACAACGTGAACGAGTTCCTGCAGTGACCAGCGGCGATGTGTCGGGAGCTCGGCGCGACGCCCGGGTGATGGTCGTCGGGTCGATCAACGTCGACCTGTTCGCCCGCGTCGCGCGGCACCCGCGCCCGGGCGAGACGATCCTCGGCTCGGACGGCTCCACCAGGGCGGGCGGCAAGGGGGCCAATCAGGCCGTCGCTGCCGCCCTCGCCGGGGCGGCGACCGTCATGGTCGGCTGCGTCGGTGACGACCCGGTTGCGGGCACCGGCACGTCGCTGCTCGAGCGGGCGGGGGTGTCGCTCGCGGTGCGCACCGTCGCCGACACCCCCACCGGTGTCGCTCTCATCGCCGTCAGTGACGCCGGGGAAAACACGATCATCGTCATCCCCGGCGCCAACGCCGCCGTGACACTGGACGACGTGCGCGCCGCCGAGATAAACGCGGGCGACGTCGTCGTGCTGCAGGGCGAGATCCCCTTGCCGGTCGTCGACGCGACCGCCGCGCTCGCCGTCGAGGCGGGGGCGCGGGTGGTCGTCAACCTCGCCCCCGTGGTGGACCTCGCCCCGGCGACGTTGCGGCTCGCTCACCCGCTCGTCGTCAACGAGCACGAGGCCCGCGCGGCGGCGCGTCTGCTCGGACTCAGCGAGGTGGACGCAGACGACGAGTCTCCGCTGACCGTGGAAGATGCCTCCACCCTCGGCGCGCGCCTGATCGAGGCGGGCGTGGCGTCGGTCGTCGTCACCCTCGGTGAGGCCGGTGCGGTGGCCGTCTGCGGCGACGGGGCGACGCATTGCCCCGGTGAGCATGTCGAGGTCGTGGACACCACGGGCGCGGGCGACTGTTTCGTCGGTACCCTCGCCGCGGCGTTGCTGACCGGGGTCGATCTCGCGGCGGCCGCCGAGGCGGGCAACCGTGCGGGTGCGCGTGCCGTCGGCGCGTCGGGAGCGCAGGAGTCCTACGCCTGGGAGGACCGATGAAACGTCGCGGCATCCTGCACGCCAACCTGTCGCGGGAGTTGGCGGCGCTCGGTCACACCGACCGCGTGCTCGTCGGCGACATGGGCCTGCCCATCCCGCGCGGCATCCCCGTCATCGACCTCGCGGTGGTCCCCGGGCAGGTGCCGTTCACGACGGTGCTCGACGCACTGCTAGGGGAGATCGTCGTCCAGGGTCACGTCGTCGCGGCCGAGAGCGCCGACAGCCCCGCGGGGGCCTGGTTCGACGAGCGGGCCGACCTCCTCGGCGCTCGGGAGGAGCTCTCCCACGAGGAGTTCAAGGCCCGCACCCCCGGCGTGCAGGTCGCGATCCGCACCGGCGAGGCCACGCCCTACGCCAACGTCATCCTCGAGTGCGGCGTGCCCTTCTGAGGGGGCCCCACGATCCGCAGGGCTGCTGCTCCAGACCAGGGGCGGCAGCCCTGTCTCGTTGGTGGGCCGGTTTCACGTGAAACGTGCCTCGGCGCGCGGGAACGGCCCGGCCTCGCGTGGGCGATGAGAGGGTGACAGCGGCATCACCGACACACAGGGAGACCCACCATGGCCGGAACCGAGGCCGCCTACCGCGCCGAGCCAGGCGGGCCGCTCGACGTCGATCGTGCGCTGTACGACCGCATCGCCAGGGCCGAACGCGACCTCGTCGAGGAGTTCATGCTGCCGATCCGCTCCGGGAAGGCATGGCACGTGCCGGCCGGTCACGTGTTCCGCATCAGCACCGTCGACGGGCCGCAGGTGGGCGACCTCAACCTGTGGAACGCCCACGACCCCCGCGAGCGCCTCTGGGCCTCGAAGACTCGGCAGCTGCAGGCGGCGCACGTGAGCACGTACGACCGGTTGTGGTCGACGCTGCCGTTCCTGCGACCCCTCGTGACGATCGTCGCCGACACCCTCGCCGACTACGGGATCGACGCGCAGGGTGGCCGGATCCACGACCTCCTCGGCACCCGTTGCGACCCGTACACCAACCGGCTGCTGACGGGCGAGGACGTCGACGTGCACTGCCACAGCAACCTCGTGCGCGCCGTCGCACCGCACGGGCTCACGGAGTTCGACGTCCACGACGTGCTCAACGTCTTCCAGGTCACCGGCCTCAACGACCAGGACCAGTACTTCATGAAGGACTGCCCCGCCCAAGAGGGCGATCACATCGAGTTCTTTGCCGAGATCGACCTGCTCGCCGCCTTCTCGACGTGCCCCGGCGGCGACCTGTCGATCCCCATGTGGGGCCCGGAGGCCCGCGACCCCATCGACGTGTGCCGGCCCCTGCGCGTCGAGGTGTTCCGCCCCGGTCCGGCTGCGCTCAAGGGGTGGATCCCACCCGAGCGCTCCCCCTACGCCGGGATGCACGGCCTGCGCCACGCCACCGGCTGAGGCCGCCCTTGACCCTCACGCGGCGTGAGGCAGGAACGCCGTGGTCGTGAGCGATGCTGGAACGGTGACCACGAACGCGGACCCCCTGACCGTCGGCGCAGTCGCGCGGATGGTGGGGGTGAGTGTGCGGACCCTGCACCACTGGGACGAGATCGGTCTCGTGCGCCCGAGCGGGCGCACGTGGTCCGACTATCGCGTCTACGACGCGGTCGACGTCGCCCGGATCCACCGGGTACTCGTCTACCGCGAGGTCGGGATCCCGCTGGCGCAGATCGGGCCGCTCCTCGACGACCCCGACGTCGACGAGGGGGCCCACCTGCGCCGTCAGCGTGAGTTGTTGACCGGCCGCATCGCCCGCCTGCAGGAGATGGTCTCCGCAGTGGAGCACATGATGGAGGCAACCATGACCGACAAGACCCTCACGCCGGAAGAGATGAGCGAGATCTTCGGCAGCGACTGGAACCCCGACTATCAGGACGAAGCCGAGCAGCGGTGGGGCGACACCCCGCAATGGGAGCAGTCCCAGGCCCGGCAGCAGGGCATGACCCGCGAGGACTGGGAGGCCGTCAAAGCCGAGAGCGACGCCCTCGACGCCGACATGGCCGCGGCGGTCCGCGACGGCGCAGCACCGGGATCGGAGACGGCGAACGCCCTCACCGAGCGCCACCGGGCCTCGATCGCGCGCTGGTACGACTGCTCGCACGCGATGCAGGTGTGCCTCGGCCGCATGTACCTGGAAGACCAACGCTTCACCGACCGCTACGAGGCCGTGCAGCCGGGCCTGGCGCAGTGGCTGCACGACGCCATCGCCGAGAACGCCCGCGCCCACGGCATCGACCCGGAGACCGCCACGTGGGAGTAGCGTGAACGACGGCAGTGTCGGGTGCCGTCGACCACGGCACCCGACACCTCCGTCATGACACCTGTTCGTATACATCTCAGCCGAATCGACACCATGACGGAGCGCGCATTAACAGGCTCTGCGCCGATGAGGCACCCGCAGGCCGAAACTCAGGAGATGGTGGCAGATGAGCGAGACCGACGATCTGGACCTCATGACGGTGGCGATGGACTCCGCGTTGGAGCAGCTCGACCCTGACCGCATCTGGTTGATGGGCATCGTTCGTCTCAACGACACCCCGCTGGATGTCGACTTCACCGCCGAGCAGGCCGTGGAGGTCATCGACCTGGCCCGCGTCACCACCCAGTTCCCGAGCGGCCCGTTCGATTTCATCCCCGGCGGCTACACCCTCGTCAACAACCCCGACCACCGCATCGCCACCCTGCACAGCGATGAGGTGCCGCACCTGGAGGCGAGCTTCGGGTTCGGTCCGGGCGGGATCATGGCCACCGGCTTCAGCCGCGGCGACATCCTCGACGACGGAACCCCGGCACCCGGTGCCGTCGTGCTCACCGACCTGGAGTCGGTCATCGCCGACACGGTCGTGCTCGGCTGCGCCGCGGCGGTCACGCTCGGGTACACCGGCCCCATGGAGGCGATGATCGGGATCGGGGCGCCCGACGGTGCCACGCTCACCTACCTCGAGGTCGATGACATGCAGGGCGGCCTGGTCGCCCTGGACCGCGACGTCGAGGAGTTTCGCCCCGTCCGCGGCACGTTCGCGTTCACCCTCGAGAGCGTCGCCCGGGACGCGCACGTGTTCCTGCTGGAGCTCAGCACCCAGGCCGCCGCCCAGCTCGGCACCGTGCCGCAGCTCACCCCGATGCTCAGCGACGACGCCGTCCAGTACGAGGGCGGGCCGCTGCACCACCGCCTCGAAGAAGCCGCGGGCCCGAAGGTGACGCAACTGCCGACGCGGCTCACGCCGACGGGACGCCCCGACGAGCGCTGAACACGGGCCGGATGAGCGGCCCGGTGAGGTGGTGGCGGTGACCGAGGAGCACGAGGCACCAGCCGAGCGACCACATCACCACCGCGGCGGTGTCCCACTCCAGTAGACGGATCGGGACGGCGCTCATGAGCAGCACGAACCCGGCGAGGGTGGTGCGGCGCACGATGAGCCGCCGATCACCGCGCCGCGCCGACGTGCGCGCCATGACGGCGACGACGAGGCCGGTGAGGGCGCCCATGGTGATGAGATGCGAGGCGGCCACCATCCCCAAGGAGAGGTGGGTCCCGCTCCACCGCAGCCCGCCCCACACGATGAGACCGAGCGGCAACCAGGCGTACGCGAGGGCCGTCAGCGCCGCGAGCCCGTCGTAGCGCAGGTAGCGCCACGGCCAGCCGGCCATGTGCACGGCGAGGAGCACTCCGCCCAGCACCGTGAACACCGCCGAGGCGGAGGTGCCGGCGCTGATCACGGCGAGCGCGAGCGCGAGGAGGAACGGGAGCCGCGCGAACCGGTGACCGGTGCGCACGGGCAGCCCGACCCGGGTGGCGGCCGCGTTGAGGAACGCGGGGACCATCCGCCCACCCACCCCCGCGAGCAGGAGGGCGAACATCCCGACGAGGGCCTGGGGCGCGGCGCGATGAGGTGAACCCGTCATGATGCCGGACCCGAACCAGCCTGCCGCGGCACCAGCGAGCGCGCAGAACGCCAGCACCGAGTAGGGAAAGACGGCGGCAGCGACGGATTTGCCGGCGCGACGCATCTCCCGCAGCACGACCCCGGTGATCCACCAGAACGGGGCCACGAGGGCCACCCCCACGAGGAGGCGTGGGAGGCTCTCGGTGGGCAACAGCATCACGGTGCGGGCGCTCACGTAGAGCACGGCGAGGACGGCGACGGGCCAACCCGCCACGGGTGGGCGGCCGGTCCAGCTGTTGCACGCGGTCGGGACGTAGGCGGCGAGCGCGCCGCCGCCGATGGCGAACATCATCTCGTGCGCGTGCCACCCAGGAGGGCGCGGACTGAGCACACCCCACCACCAGAGCGGCACGACGATCGCCGCCCACAGACACACGAGCACGAACAGCACCCGGCTGGACGCCACCCACGGCCCCGATCCGGGCCAGGTCGCCGGATAGGCCACACCTGCTCCTCGCTCAAGAAACCACCACGTCGGAACCGATCAGAAGCCTTGTCGGGCCCTGTCGCCATCGTCGCAGGTCACGCGTGTGCACGTCTCGGACCCCTCAGATCGGTTCCGACGTTGTGGTTTCTTGCGTCAGGCGAGGGCGCGGACCGTCTCGATGGTGTCGGCCTGCGCGGCGGTCTTGTCGTCGCGGTAGCGCAGCACACGGGCGAAGCGGAGCGCCAGGCCACCGGGGTAGCGCGAGGATTTCTGGAGCCCGTCGAAGGCGATCTCGACGACCTGCTCGGGGCGCACGTGGACGACGTAGGACTCGCGGTGGGTCTCCAACTCGAGGAACCGCTCGGTCTGCCAGGCGAGGATCTCATCCGTCATGCCCTTGAACGTCTTGCCGAGCATGACGAACCCCGTCGGTGAGCTCTCGTCGCGGGCGCCGAGGTGGATGTTGGAGAGCAGGCCCTTGCGGCGTCCGCTGCCCCACTCGACGGCGAGAACGACCAGGTCGAGGGTGTGGCGCGGCTTGACCTTGACCCATCCCGCACCGCGCCGACCGGCGGCGTAGGGGGCGTCGAGGCTCTTGACGACGACGCCTTCGTGGCCGGCGGCGACCTGCTCGTCGAAGAAGGCGCGGGCCGCCTCGGCGTCCGCGGTGACCAGGCGCGGGACCAACGCCTCGTCCGGCAGCAGCGCCGCGAGGCGATCGGCGCGTTCCCCTGCGGGCAGGTCGAGGAGGTCCTCGCCGTCGACGTGGAGCAGGTCGAACGCGAACGTCGTCACCGGTGTGGTGTGGGCGAGTTCGGCGGGGTCGGTGCGGCTCGCGGTGCGAGCGCCGGTGACCTGAAAGGGGTGCGGGCGACCGTCCTCGCGCAGCGCGATGGCCTCGGCGTCGACGACGGCCGTGCTCGCCCGCATCGCCCGGACGACGTCGACGACCTCGGGGAGCCGTTCGGTGATCTCCTCCAGGGAGCGGGTGAACAGGCGCACGTCGTCGCCGTCCTTGTGGGCCTGCAGGCGGATGCCGTCGAGTTTGCGCTCGATCGCCACGGATTCGCCGCCCCCGACCTGTGTGAGGGCCGCCTCGACCTCGGGAGCGGACCCGGCGAGCATCGGCCGCAGGGGGCGCCCGACCTCCAAGCAGATCCGTGCGAGGCCGTCGGCACCCTCGGCGAGGGCGACCTGCGCGACCGGCGCCGGCCATCCGGCGAGCATCACCGCTCGGCGCACCGCCGTCGCGGGCACGTCGGCGGCCTCGGCGATGGCCGCCTGCAGCACCCCGTCGAGGGCACCCTGGCGGACTTCCCCGGTGAGCAGGCCGACGAGAAACCGCTGCTCGTCGGCCGTGGCGCGAGCGAACAGCGCGGTCACTGCCTCGCGGCGACGGGCCGCCGACCCCTGACCGGCCACCCCGGCGATCTCCTCCAGCGCCGCGTCGACCTCGGCGACGGTGAGGCTCGCCTCTCCTGCGGGCTCGGGCAGGTCGGTGAGGCTGCGGTACCCGACCCCGGTGCGCCGCTGCGGCAGGGTGCCGGAGAGATAGAACGCGACGATCCCCGCATCGTCAGGGCCCGCCTCGCGCAGGGCCCGCGCAACGGCGGCGATCTTGGCGTTACGCGACCGTGTCGCCCCCACCTCGGCTGATGTAGCGACGACCTGCGCGAACGTGACGGCCATGCGAGCCAGCATCCCACCCACGCTGGATTCGCGCTGGCTCAGCGGCAGCGCCCTCACAGTCGGTTGATGTCGTCACAGCCGCTGCGCTCACTGCCCGATCCAAGGAGCGAAGCGTCTCGAGACCGGCCGCACCGTCACCACGTCAGTCACGATGGTCTCGAGACGTCGCTTCGCTCCTCCTCGACCAACGGGGGGATGCTCGCCCTTTCCTCGCGCGTCAGTGGCGCTCGTCTGGGCGGGGAGGTCAGGGGTGGTGGAGGGCGGCGGCGAGGGTGGTGATGCCCTCCTCGCCGACAGGTTCGTCGGGGAGGAGGTCGACCTCGACCACCGGTTGCTCGACCTGGGCGCGGAGGTC
This sequence comes from Mobilicoccus sp., assembly GCA_030538585.1. GTDB lineage: Bacteria > Actinomycetota > Actinomycetes > Actinomycetales > Dermatophilaceae > Mobilicoccus. The sequence continues at coordinate 16,102 of JAUNTP010000013.1, read as the reverse complement.
GGCGATGTGGGCCTCCTCGACCTCACGGCGGCGGGCGAGGAACGCGCCCTGCGCCGGGCTGCGACGGTTGACCACCAGGCCGTTGATCGAGACGTGCTGACGCTGCAGGTCGGCGACCAGCTCGACCGTCTCCAACACCGGCAGGCGCTCCGGGGTGAGGACGACGACGAACCCGCACAGGGCCGGATCGGTGATGAGCCTCCGCAACGCCTCGAAGCGCTCACGGCGGCGCAGGAGGATGCCGCGGATGCGGGCGTCGCGCTCGGTCTTGGCGTCCTCCTGCCCGCCGGCGCGGACGAACGCCGACCCGTACCGCTGCGCTCGCGTCCGCCCGGCCAGCAGCCCGTCGGCCCACACCCGCATCAACTCGGGCAGCTCCAACAGGCGGGTCGTGTGGCCGGTCGGGGCGGTGTCGAAGATGAGCAGCTCGTCGTCGCGACGCGAGGCGCACAGTTCGGCGATGCGCTCGACCAGCGCTGCCTCATGGGCACCGGGCGCGGTGCGGGCCGAGTCGACGTAGCGCTTCACCTGGGGTCGCAGGTGTTCGGCGACGTAGGACTCCAGCGTGTGGCGGATGGCATCCAGGTGGGTATCGGCGGTGCGCTGCGGATCGAGTTCGAGCCCGCGCAGCCGTCCCCCACCCGCGACGCGAGCCACCTCGACAGGGCTGTCACCGATGCGCTGGCCCCACAGGTGGCCGAGGTTGTGGGCCGGGTCGGTCGAGACGACGAGCACATCGCGGCCCGCCCGCGCCTGCGACCAGGCGAGCGCCGAGGCGACGCTCGTCTTGCCGACCCCGCCCTTGCCGCCGACGAAGACGACGCCCTGGCCAGGGCGCACGAGCGTGTCGTTCACGAGGTCACCTTCAGCAGCACGAGAGCGAATCCAGCGGCGAGCGTTCCAGGCCCATGCGGGTGTGCCAGTCGTGGAACTCCTCCAGCGCGACGGGCAGCAGTTCGAGGGTGTAGTGGCTCACCGGGTTGGGCAGCCCGAGCGCCTCGCCGAGCACGAGCATCATGAAGAGGTCGTCCTCGTCGCGTCGCATCCGCGCCCAGGTGCGCCGGTAGGGGGCGTGGTAGAAGTCCGACAGCCCGGCCCCGAACGCGCGGACGCGCGCGCCGAGGCCGGGCCGGTCGATCTCGTTCATCACTCGGCGGCGGTCGCTCCGCCGGTCCCGCCACGTCGCGACGTGTCGTCGACGAGCTCGTCGTCGTCACGTTCGGTCTCGGTGCGGGCCCGGTTGAGCGCGGCACCCGCCTCGACGAGCACCCACACCGCGGCGATGAGGATGACGACGTCAAGGGCGAGCAGCAGCCAGTCCTGGTTGTTCCAGAACGTGCCGAGCTGCACCACGAGCGCGTACAGCGACATGACGCCGACGAACACGAGCGGGATGACGACGGGGATGATCGTGCGGCCGCGACGCATGAGCATGACCGCGACGATCGAGAGGGTCAGCGCCGCGAGGAGCTGATTGGTCGTGCCGAACAGCGGCCAGATGCGCATGCCACCCGACCCGTCGGCGCCGGCCGCGAACGTCAGCCCCATCGTCACGACGAGCACGACGATCGTGGAGAGCACGACGTTGAGCTTGACGCCGACGATGTCGGCGATCTCCTGCACGACGAAGCGCTGCAGGCGCACGCCGGTGTCCATCGTCGTGGCGGCGAACAGCACCGCCATCGTCGCGAGCACCGTGGCCGAGAGCGACGGCGAGATGCCGAGGCCGGCGTTCATGATCGCGCCGCCGCCGGTGACGAACGCGTTGACGCCGCCCTGGTTGAACGCGTGGTAGACCTCTTCCCACTCGGCGAGGGTGCGGAACCCGGCGGTCGCGGCGATGATCGCGCCGAGCGCGAGCAGACCCTCACCGACGGCGCCGAAGTAGCCGACGAAGCGGGCGTCGGTCTCCTTGTCGAGCTGTTTGGCGCTCGTGCCGGAGGACACGATGCCGTGGAACCCCGAGATGGCGCCGCACGCGATGGTGACGAACAGCAGCGGCATGATGCCGGGCGTGCCCTCGGGAAGGTTCTGGTTGACCGCCGGGGCGACGATCGTCGGCATCGCGATGAGCACCGAGCCGTACAGCAGGCCGAGGCCGATGAACAGTTGCAGACCGTTGATGTAGTCGCGCGGCTGCAGCAGCATCCACACCGGCAACATCGAGGCGATGCCCGCGTAGATGAACAGCACGAGGATCCAGAACCCGGCGGCGGGCAGACCCATCACTGTCTCGGGGAGCACGATCGGGTAGCGGTCGCCCAGCAGGATGAGGCTGTACAGGGCGACGACGCCGACGATCGAGACGAGCGGCAGGTTGAGGTTCCACCGGTAGATCGCCTGCCCCACGACGAGGGCCACCGCGATCGCGCCCCAGGTGGGGATGACCGAGGTGGGGGTGTTGACGAGCAGCCCGGAGATGACGACGGCGAACGCCGCGTTGACCATGAGCAGCAGCAGGAAGATGACGACGAGGAACAGGTTGCTGCCGCGACGGCCGATGTAGCGCGCCGAGAGGGTGCCGATCGAGCGGCCCTTGTTGCGGGCCGAGGCCCACAGCGCGCCGAGGTCGTGCATGCCGGCGAAGAAGATCGTGCCGAGCGTCACCCACAGGAACGCCGGGAACCAGCCCCAGATCACTGCGACCGCCGGTCCCACGATGGGGGCGGCGCCGGCGACCGAGGTGAAGTGGTGACCCCACAGCACGTACTTGTTGGTGGGGACGTAGTCGACCCCGTCACGCAACTCGTGCGAGGGGGTCTCGAAGTCGGGGTCGAGCCGGTACACCTTCGCGGCGAGGAACCTCGAGTAGAAGAGGTACCCCAGCAGCATCATCGTGACGCCGATCACGGCGAGGAACACGGAGTTCATGGCGCCTCCGAGGCGGGGAAGGGGACGGGGCCTACCACCGTAGAAGGGCGATGAGCTGCCGTGGCGCAGACGCGGTGGGGTTCAACCCTGTGACCAGCGGCGGATCTGTCGGTGGTGGCTTGTGCGCGACGAACGGCGTGGACCTTGCGAACGGCTCGGGGCAATCGCCTCGAATCGGACATGGATACCGCGGGGGGAGACAGCGACCCCCCGGGGGACGTACACATAGCGAGACGCCACGTGAACGAGCGTTCAGGACGGACGGTCGACAAGACCGACCACTCCCCCTCCTCCTGAGCGGCACGACGGGCCCAGACCCGGCGTCGCATCACCGCCCGACACGGGGATCCCCTCCACGGTCGGGCCACCATTTGGGGAGTTTCATCCATGAAGAAGTCCCGCGCTCTTGCCGTGAGTGCCGCCACTGCGGCTCTCGCGCTCGCTGCGTTGCCTGCCGTCGCCGCTGACGCGCCCGGCCCTGCCACCGCGCAGGGGTGGGCGCTCAACTACACCGCGAACGGCGCCGCCACGACCGACCAGGCCGCCGTGTTCTCGTCCACCTCGAACCCGGCGAACAACGCTCCGCTCGTGGGCGTGACCAAGTCGGGTCGCGTCAACCTGTCGACCGGCCTGTACTACCCGCGCACCTCGACGTTCGACGCGTCGACCCCGTTCGCGGGTGACGCCTCGGTCGCCATCTCGGCCCCGGTGGTGGGGACCACCGGCATCCCGACGCGCTCCACCAGCGCGGGACGCATCGAGTCGCACTGCACGACCGACGCCGACGGCAACGCCGTCGGTCACGTCGTCATCGAGTCGCCGGTGCCGCTCGGCACGGCCCGCACGCCCGCGCCGAACACGGTCGTGTACATCCCTGCCGGCACCAACGCGAACAACTACGACATGCGCGTGGTCTACAACGAGCAGAACCGCCTCGAGAACGGCCAGCTGCAGGTGACGGCCATGGCGGTGTACTTCGACGTCGCCGACTCGGGCCTGGTCGGCTCGGGCCCGGTCACCGGATCCGCCAAGCTCGGCATCACCACGTGCGGCAAGGTCACGAACGCCGACCTCGCCGACATCCCCGTCGCCTCCGCCGGTGTCGCCGGTGCCGGTCTCGGGATCGCCGCCCTCGTCGGTGGTATCGCCGCCGTGCGTCGCCGCAAGGGCTGAGCGCCATGTACCTCGGAGGATCGGGAACCCCGACCATCACGACCGTCGCGACCGGCGGAGTCGTCGCCGCGCCGTTCGCCGGCACGGGTGCGCTGCTCGTCGTCGCGCTCGCCGCCGCCTTCGCCATCACGGGCTTTCTGCTCCTGTGCCAGGTGAAGCGTCGGGCCCGCGCGCTCGCCGCGTAGATCCACCTTCCGAGGCACCGACGGGCCGGGGCTCCCCATCCCCCTTCGCCCCGGCCCGTCGTCGCTCGCCTCGCTCACACCCGACCCCCACCTACGTCTTTTCCGTCTCGGGCCCCTCCCCGATGTCCTCGCCGGAGGAGTTCCATGTCCGTCTACGTTCAGCTCCAGGCCCTCGCCTTCGTGCTGCTGACCGTGTTCCTCGCCTACGTCGCGACGATCCTCGTCCCGTATCTGCGGCGCCGCCCCGACGCGTGGGGCAACCCGAACCTCTACTCGTGGCACGTGTTCGTGCCGTGCCGTAACGAAGAGGCCGTCATCGGCTCCTCCCTGCGGCGGCTGCGCTCCCGGTTCCCAGAGGCGCACGTGTGGGTCATCGACGACGCCAGCGACGACGCGACCGGATCGATCATCGCCGCCGCCGGCGAGGTCGACGACCACGTCCACCTCGTGCAGCGGGTGCTGCCCGAGGCGCAGACCGGCAAGGGTGACGCGCTCAACGCCGCCTACCGGGCCCTGCTCGCCTGGCTGCCGGAGGACGCCGACCACGACCGGGTCATCGTCACCGTCGTCGACGCCGACGGCGACCTCGCCGAGGACGCCATGGCCATCGTCGCCAGCGACGACGTGTTCGGGAACCCCGTCGTCGGCGCCGCCCAGTGCCAGGTCGCCATGTTCGAAGCGCCGCCGGACGCGAGCCGTTTCGCCCGCCTCCTGCGCGCCCTGCAGGACGCCGAGTTCCGCACCACCATCGCCGCGATGCAGATGCTGCGCGGCCACACCATCTCCGTCGGGCTCGGCGGCAACGGGCAGTTCAGTCGCCTGTCCGCCCTCGACGTCATCGGCGATCAGGCCGGCGAGCCGTGGCACGGTTCGCTGCTGGAGGACTACGAGCTGAGCCTGCACATGATGCTCGCCGGGTATGAGATCCGGTACGTGCACGACGCCGTCGTCTCCCAGGAGGCCGTCGCGAGCCTGCCGGCGCTGGTCAAACAGCGCACCCGCTGGTGCCAGGGCGGCATCCAGTGCCTGCGCTACCTGCGCGAGGTCGCGGGCAGCCCCCACGTCACCCCCGCCGCCACGGTGGAGATGAGCTACTTCCTCACCACCCCCATCCAGACCCTGGTCGGCATCGTCGTGTGGCCCATCGTCCTCATCGGCATGGCGATCCTCGGCGCGCAGAGCGCCGGCGGACTGTTGCCGTGGATCGTCGCGTCCTGGTGGCTGCTGCCGCTGATCCTGCTCACGGGCATCGCCCCGTTCGCGACGTGGGGCTACCTCTACGGCCGCGAGCGCGGCTGGAACCTCCTGCGCTGCGTGGGTTTCGGCCTCACGTACTGGCTGTACAGCTACCTCACCCAGGTGTACGTCCTCAACGCGTTCCGCCGCCTCGCACTGCGGCAGAACGGGTGGGTCAAGACCGCCCGCCTCAAGGAGGTCGGCCTCGAAGCCGGCACCGTCGAGGTCGCCCTCGAAAGCCAGGCGAGCTCTGCCGCTGCTGCCGGTAGCGCCGTCGCCGACCTCGTGCCCACCGCCGCCCGCGCGTCGTTCGGCGCCCGCACCGGCTCCACCCACGCTCGAAAGGCGCACCGATGACCGCCACGTTCCCGATCCGCGCGCTCCTCGCGTTCGCCTTTCTGGCGGCCGCTGCGCTCGTCCTCCTCGTGCAGGAACCGTTCGTGCAGGCCGAAGCACAGGCGGCTGCGACCCTCGCCCGCGCCGGGCTCGTCGGTGAGGCCGCCTCGGCGGGCCCCATCGTGTGGGTGGGCATCGGTACCGCCGACGTCATGGCGATGCGCATCACCGCGCTGTGCTCGACGATCGTGCTCGTCACGCCCGTGCTCCTGCTCGGGGCGGCGCTGCTCTACGGTCTGCGCCGCGCGCACCTGCACCGCATCCTCGGCGGCATCGCCGTCGGTCTCGCGCTCGTGCTCGTCGCCAACCAGGCCCGCTACCTCATGCTCGGCTGGCTCGGCACGACGTTCGGGCACCGCGCGTTCCTCCTCGGTCACCACTGGATCGGCGCCATCGGGGTGCTGGCCCTCTTCGCGCTCTCGCTGTTCCTCACGGTGAAGATCGCCGCGGGCGGCATCGAGCGGCCGTCGTCGCGCTACGGCGTCCCGTCGAAGGGCGAGGTCTGACCGGCCGGGGTACAAAGGAGGGATACCCCGCCCCCAGGAGGACGACATGCTGGAGAACGTCGAGGGTCGTGAGCGCTTCGCCCACAGCAAGCGCGGTGAGCTGAAGCTCCGCCTGGCCGACCTGCAACGTCGCTGCGCCGACGCCGGGATTCCGGTGCTCGTGCAGATCGACGGCTGGGAGTGTTCCGGCAAGGGGTACGTGCTCGCTCATCTGCTGCGTGACCTCGACCCTCGCGGTTACTCGGTGCATGTGTTCGACGACGTCGACGACGAGGACCGCCTGCACGTGCCGACGCACCGGTACTGGCAGGCGATTCCTGCTCAGGGCGAGTTCACGGTGTTCGACCGCAGCGTCTACACCCGCGTCCTCAACCGGCTCGATATGACCGAGGACGAGGAGAACGTCCGCCTGGAGGCCCTGTCGGCGACCGAGCGGGCCCTCGCCGATGACGGCACCCTCGTGGTCAAGATCTTCCTCGACATCACCCGCAAGGAGCAGGCCTCCCGCATCGCCGAGTACGCCTCGGACGCCCGCGAGGCGCTCATCGGCAAGGACGACCGGCGTCAGCAGAAGCACTACGTCAAGCTCCGCACGCGGTTCGCCGACATCATGGCGCGCACGCATTTCGCGTACGCGCCGTGGCAGGTGGTCGACGCCCACGACCGCAAGCAGGCCTCCATCGAGGTGCTGGGGCTCGTGTGCGAGGCCGCCGAGGCCGCTTTGGAGGCCCGCGACGCCGCGACGCCCCCATCGGCCCGCTCCTACGGTGAGCCGCCGACGATCCTGCAGGACCTGGACCTCGACCACGAGCTGTCCCGGGACGAGTACGACGACGTCCTCGACGACCTGCAGGACGAGGCGTCCGCGCTCGCCTACCGCCTCGCCGACGCGAAGATCCCCACGGTCATGGTGTTCGAGGGCATGGACGCCGCGGGCAAGGGCGGCGCGATCCGCCGCCTGGTCAAGAAGATCGACCCGCGCATCTACTCGATCAACCCCACCGCGGCGCCGTCGGGCAGCGAGAAGAAGCACCACTACCTGTGGCGCTTCTACAACAACATCCCCGCCCGCGGCCGCATCGCCGTGTTCGACCGGTCCTGGTACGGCCGCGTCATGGTCGAACGGGTCGAGGGGTTCGCCACCGAACACGAGTGGGAGCGGGCCTACGGCGAGATCAACGCCATGGAGACCGAGCTCACCGGCGACGGGGTGCTGCTGCTCAAGTTCTTCCTCTACATCGACACCGATGAGCAGCTCGAGCGGTTCGAGTCCCGCAAGGAGAACAAGCCGTGGAAGCTCACGGACGAGGACTGGCGCAACCGTGAGAAGTGGGACGTGTACGTCGAGGCGATCAACGAGATGCTCGCCCGCACCGACGACTCACCGTGGACCATCATCGCCGGCAACGACAAGCTCTACGCCCGCGTGCAGGTGCTCAAGACCTTCATCACCGCCGCGCAGGACGCCCTCGACTAGATCCGGTCGGATCGGTGCTCCCGCCGCCTCAGGCCTGGCCGGCGTAGCGCTCGGCGGCCTTGTCGGCGGCGCGCCGGATTCCCTTGCGTTCTGAGAAGAATGCGCCGGCCGCGCCCAGACCGGGCAGGTTGCTGATGGCCCGCACGAGGAAGCCGCCCTGCTGGCGGTTGCCCAGGTCGGAACGGAGCCGCCGGATGCGGTTCGCCACGCGCCACACCAGAGCCGCGGTGCGGCCGACCCGGCGGAGCACCCCGGTCTTCTCCTCGGGAGCGTCGCCGGGGGCGTCAGGGTCCGGCTCGGTGTCGGGGCCGTCGAGCTCACCCGCCACGTCCTCGACGGTGAGGTCGTGACCGAGGACCACGTTCGCGGCGGCGGTCACGCGCGGCGCGAGGTCGGTGACGCCCATCTCTCGCCCGACGGCATGGACCACGAGGATCTGCGCCGCCGCACCGACCACGTCACCGATCTGCGTGAGTCGCCCGATCTTGCCGCCGAGGCCCGGGATCGCGGCCAGCGCCGCAGCGGCCGTCCCGAAGCGGCCGACCCACCAATCGATGCGGTCATCCAGCGGGGCGTTCTCCCAGTCGTCATGCCGCGGATGCACCGAACCGGTGACGAGGCGTCCCGCCGTCCCGACCACGGCCCCCGCCACCCGCAACGCACTCGCCACAGGCCCTGAGCGCTCGTCACTCTCGTCGTCATGGTCGGTGCCTTCATCGGAGTCCTGCTCATCGGCGGTGGTGGGTTCGCCGTCTTCCCGCATGCCCGCGACGACCTCGTCCTCCCCGGGCTCGTCGTCGCCCACGAGCAGGTCGTGGACGCGATCGAACTCGCGGCCGGCGAACGCCAACATGTGAACGACCTGCCGGTCGTCCGCGCTCATCACGTCGTCACTCACGGCGTTCTCCTGTCGATGCGGCTCGGTGGGGTGCGGACCCATCCTGCCCCGCACTCGACGCCGCAGCACCCCAGGAGCGTTGCATCCCTCGATGCTCGACGCCGCACCGGAGCGCGCCGTACAACTGTCATGGACGCCCGTCCTAGGACGGCTGCTGAACGAGTGACCCGCACGTCCTTTCCCCCTCCACGGACGACGCGGGCGGCATCTGCCACCACCGGAGGGGCCCGCCGGGCCGCCACCGTCATCTCACGCGAGAAAGTGACGACCCGCGATGACTGCGCCCACCCGTCCCACCGTGCTGTTCGTGTACGGCACCCGCCCCGAGGCCATCAAGATGGCCCCGCTCGTCCTCGCCTGCCGCGAACGCGACACTCTGGATGTTCAGGTCGTCGTCACCGGGCAGCACCGCGAGATGCTCGCCCAGGTCAACGACGTGTTCGGCATCGTGCCGGAGTACGACCTGGAACTGTTCGAGCCCGGTCAGGGCATCGAGTCGATCGTCGCGAAGACGCTCACGCGCCTCACCCCGATCCTCGCCGAGCTGCGTCCGGCGGCCGTCGTCGTCCACGGCGACACGAGCACCGCCAACGCCGCAGCGCAGGCCGCGTTCTACGCCCAAGTGCCGGTCGTGCACCTGGAGGCGGGCTTGCGCACCCACGACCTCGCCTCACCCTTCCCGGAGGAGGCCAACCGTCAGCTCATCGGCCGCCTCGCGGCGCTGCACCTCGCGCCGACCAGCGGCAACCGGACCGCCCTGCTGGCGGAGAACGTCAACCCGGCCGACATCGTCGTCACCGGCAACACCGTCATCGACGCGCTGCACCGGGTTGTCGACGGGCTCGCAGCACCCGAGCTGACGGGGCGCCGGCGGCTGCTCATCACCCTGCACCGCCGCGAGAACCTCGGCGAGCGGATGGAGGGCATCGCCCGCGCCATCGCGTCGTTCGCCGAGGCTCACCCCGACGTCGACGTGGTCATGCCGTTGCACCTCAACCCGGCGGTGCGCGCCGCGGTGGTGCCCCGGGTGGAGCACCTCGACAACGTCGACCTGCGCGAGCCGCTCGACTACGTGACGTTCGTCGACGAGCTGCGTCGCGCCGCCGTCGTTCTCACCGACTCCGGGGGTCTGCAGGAAGAAGCGCCGGGCCTCGGGGTGCCGGTGCTCGTCGCCCGCGACACCACCGAACGCCCCGAAGCGGTCGACGCGGGGACGGCCCGCCTCATCGGCACCGACGAGGCGGACGTACTGCATCACCTGACGACGCTGTTCGACGACCCGTTCGCCTACGCCGCCATGGCCAACGCCGTCAACCCCTACGGCGACGGGCGCGCCTGCGCCCGCTGCGCCGACGCGATCGAGGATCTGCTCGACGTCGGCCGACGCAGCCCCGACTTCCGCCCCCGCGAGAGCGCCGCCGCCTGAGTCGTCGGTGGGCGAGCACGTCGGCGTTGGTGCGCACGCACCATCGTTGGTCGAGGAGCGGAGCGTCTCGAGACCACCGCCGGCATGACTGCGACAGCCTGGCACAGGTGTCGCCGCGGGCGTCGCTGGGAGAGGATCGGGGCACGCCCCCGCGACGAACGGATGCCGCTCATGCCCGAAGCCGTGACCCTCGCCATCCTCGGCGCCTCCGGTGACCTCACCAAGCGCCTGCTGCTGCCCGGGCTGGGCACGCTGCTCGCCCACCGCGACCTCGACGTGACGCTGATCGGTGCATCCGCCGACAGCATGGACGAGGGCGCGTGGCGCGAGATCGTGCGCGACGCCCTGGAGTGCAAGAGCTGCCCCGACGAGGCGGTGCGGCGTACCGAGGAGTCGACGCGTTTCACCACCCTCGACGTCACGGACCCCGCGGAGATGCAGGGCTTTCTCGACGCCCTTCCGCAGGATCGCCCCCTCGTCCTCTACTTCGCGTTGCCACCTGCGGTGACCATCGCGGCGTGCCGGGCGCTCGCCACACTCGCTCTGCCCGAGGGTGTCCGGTTGGCCCTGGAGAAGCCGTTCGGGGAGAGCGCGGCGTCGGCCGCCGAGTTCAACGAGCTGCTCACCTCGTTCGTCCGCGAGGAGCAGATCTTCCGCGTCGACCACTTTCTCGGCCGCGCCACCGTGCTCAACCTCATCGGCCTGCGCGTGGGCAACCGCGTGCTGTCCCGGGTGTGGACGGCCGCCGACATCGAGTCCATCGACATCACGTACGACGAGCAGCTCGCTCTGGAGGGCCGCGCCGGCTACTACGACAAGGCGGGCGCGCTGCGCGACATGATCCAGAGCCACCTGCTGCTCGTCTTGGCGATGCTCATGATGGACGAACCCGCCCGCGTCGACGCCGTCGAGCTGCGCGACCTCATGGCGCACGTGCTGCGTTCCACCTACCTCGTCGACGATGACCCTCAGGCGTCCTCGCGGCGCGGGCGGTACACCGCGGGCACCGTCGAGGGCCGCGACGTGCCCGCCTACGTCGACGAGCCCGGCGTCGACGCCGCCCGCACCACCGAAACCCTCGCCGAAGTGACGGTCGAGGTGCGCAACGGGCGCTGGACCGGCGTCCCCGTCACCCTGCGCAGCGGCAAAGCGCTCCAGGGCCGTCGTGAGGTCGTCGTCCGGTTCCGGCCGATCGCGCACGTACCCGTCGGGTTCGCCGACGACCCCGAACCCAACGTCCTCACCTTCTCCATGCAGCCCGAGGCGCTGCACCTCAAGGTCGCCACCAGCGGCGCCGAGGGAGCCTTCGACTTCTCCACCGTCGACCTCGTCACCGAGCTCGGCAGCAGCGACCTGCGCCCCTACGGCGAGATCCTGTCGTTCATCATCGACGGCGACCCCCTGCTCTCGGTCCGCGGTGATGTCGCCGAGGAGTGCTGGCGCATCGTCGACCCGGTCCTTGCCGCCTGGGCCGCCGACGAGGTCCCCATGCTCGAGTACCCCGCCGGCTCGAGTGGCCCCGGCCAGGACCACTGAGCCGTCCGGGGAGGCGGAGGCAGAGCCACAACCGACGAGCTACCGGCATGATCGTGCCGGTAGCTCAGTGTGGCCTGCTACTCCCCGTCGCTTGCCACCTAGACCGGCACGATCGCGCCGGTATCCCTTGCCTTTGCGCGGTCCTCACCCCACACTGAAACCTATCGGCACGATCGTGCCGATAGGAGGTGGACCATGTCGCTCGGTCGTGATGTGCGGGCCCGCCGTGCCGCCCTGCATCTCCTGCAGGTGGACGTCGCCGACATGGCGGGCGTGTCCGAGCGGTTCGTGCGAGAACTTGAACACGACAAGCCGACGCTGCGGCTCGACAAAGTCGTCGCCGTCCTCGACGTGCTGGGCCTCGACCTGCGCGCGGTGCTCCGGGCGGGTGGATGATGCGCGACCCGCGCCACGTCGAGGGCGCCGACGTGCTCATCGGCGACACCCCCGCCGCCACGCTGCGTCGCCGCGACGGCGGCATCGACTTCACCTACCGCGCCGAGCACCTCGCCGCGAACGGGCGAGCCGTGGCCACCAGCTTGCCGCTCACCGACGAGCCCGTGCGCACGCTCGGCGGCGCGCTGCCGCCGTTCTTCTCGGGGCTGCTTCCTGAGGGTCGACGCCTCTCCGGGCTCCGGGCTGCGGTGAAGACCTCCGCCGACGACGAGCTCTCCCTGCTGCTCGCCGTCGGGGAGGATCCCGTCGGGGACGTCCGAGTGGTCCCCGAAGGCACCGATCCGGAGTCTCTCTCCGCCGGAGGTGGCGTCGAAACGGGCCACCCCACCTGGGAGGACATGGACTTCGGCGACCTCCTCGCCACGTCGGGCATCGACCCGAGCGCCCTGGCGGGGGTGCAGGACAAGGTGTCGGGGCGCATGCTCACCCTGCCTCTCGTCCACGGTGGCCGCTGCCACCTGCTCAAGCTCGACCCGCCCGAGTACCCGCACGTCGTCGAGAACGAGGCGTTTTTCCTCGACCTCGCTCGCGGCCTCCGTCACCCGGTGGTGCGCAGCGAGGTCGTCCACGACAGACACGGGCGCAGCGGACTGCTCGTCACGCGGTTCGACCGCCACGTCGTCGACGGCGCGATCCATCGGTCAGCCGTCGAGGACGGTGCCCAACTCCTGGGTCGCTACCCCGCCGACAAGTACACCGTGACCACGGAGCACCTGATCCGGCGCATCGGCGAGGTGGCTCCGGCCCGACTGCCCGCGGTGCGGGCGGTGCTGCAGCAGGTGGCGCTGGCGTGGCTGACCGGCAACGGTGACCTGCATGCCAAGAACGTCTCCGTCGTCCGCGACGCCGGCGAGTGGCGGGTGGCGCCGATCTACGACATCCCGTCAACTCTCCCGTACGGCGATCACCGATTGGCCTTGCGCATCGGAGGTCGCGACGACTCCCTCTCTCGCAAGCGCTGGCTCGCGCTCGCCGAGGAGGTCGGATTGGCGCCTCGCGCCGCCGAACGCGCCCTGGACGACGTCCTCACGGTGACGAGCGACGTCGCCGACCGCGCCGTCGACGCCATCCCGATGACGCCCCGCGCGGCTCGGGACGTGCGCCGCGTGCTGAGGCGTCGTCACGACCTCATGACGTGACGCACCGCGACGACACCCGTGCACGCGAAGTGTCGGCATGGTTCGCTGGGTTCGATACGCGAAACACGAGGAGACGACATGACGCAGAAGACCCTGGCCGGCCGCACGATCCTCATGTCAGGAGGCAGCCGCGGCATCGGCCTGGCCATCGCCGAGCGCGCCGCGCGCGACGGGGCGAACGTCGCCATCCTCGCCAAGACCGACCAGCCCCACCCCAAGCTCGAGGGCACGATCCACACGGCCGCCGAGGCCATCGAGGCCGCCGGCGGGCAGGCGTTGCCGATCCTCGGTGACGTGCGCGAGGAAGAGTCGGTGGCCGCTGCGGTGGCGCAGACGGTCGAGCGGTTCGGCGGGATCGACATCGTCGTCAACAACGCGAGCGCCATCGACCTGTCGAAGACGCCGGACCTCGCGATGAAGAAGTACGACCTCATGCAGGACATCAACTGCCGCGGCTCGTTCCTGCTCGCCAAGGCCTCACTCCCGCACCTGCTGAGCAGCGAGCACGCGCACGTGCTCACCCTCTCGCCGCCGCTCAACCTCAACCCGTTCTGGGCGGGCAACCACCTCGGCTACACGATCGCCAAGTACGGCATGAGCCTCGTGACCCTCGGGCTGGCCGAGGAGTTCAAGGACGCCGGCATCGCCGCGAACAGCCTGTGGCCGCGCACCGCCATCAAGACCGCCGCCGTACAGAACCTCCTCGGCGGCGACGAGAGCATGAACCGCGCCCGCGGCCCGGAGATCATGGCCGACGCCGCGCACGTCATCCTCACCCGTGACCCGCGCACGTGCACCGGGCACTTCTTCATCGACGACGAGGTTCTGGCGAGCGAGGGCATCACCGACCTCACCCCGTACGGCGGCCGTCAGGAAGACCTCCTCACCGACTTCTTCCTCGACGACTGACTCCCTTCTCGGTCGCTGTCGTCGCGCTCGTGACCACGAGTCGCACTGCGTGAGATGTCCGAAAGTTGAGATGTTAGAACAAAGTGGCGCTCATCTCTTGATGTCCGATTCGCACCCTCGTTAGGGTCGGTGAACCGGGCGACGCCTCGCGGAGCCCGGGCACCCCCAACCGCTTTCGACGAGGAGAGCACGATGAGCAGCGCGCCCGCCGACCGTTCGACGACGAAGGGGGGCCTGCTCGCCGGTACGGGGTTCGTGTACTCGTTCGGCGCGCTGGGTGGCCTCAACTGGGGCTACGACACCGGCGTCATCGGCGCCGCGATGCTCTTCATCCAGCCGGACTTCGACCTGTCCTCGGCCGGAGTCTCGGCGGTCGTCACGTTCCTCATCGTCGGCGCGATCATCGGCGCGGCCGTCGGCGGCAAGATGAGCGACGCCTACGGCCGACGCATGGTGTTGATCCTCACCGCGGTGACGTTCATCCTCGGCCCCCTCGGCATGGCCCTCGCCCCGAACACCGAGGTCCTCATCGCCTCCCGGTTCGTCGCCGGTATCGGCGCCGGCCTCGCCGCCGTGGTCCTGCCGGTCTACCTCTCCGAGATCGCGCCCGCCCGCATCCGCGGTGCCGTCACGGCGTTCTACGCCCTGGCGATCGTCACCGGCCAGTTCATCGGCTTCGGGGTCGGCGCCATCTTCGCCCCCGCCGGTGACTGGCGCATGATGCTCGGCCTGTCCCTCATCCCGTCGTTCCTCTTCGCGATCGGCCTCATCTGGGTGTGGGAGACCCCGCGCTGGCTCGTCCAGAAGGGCCGTCACGACGAGGCCAAGGCCACCCTGCTGCGCGACCGCACCCCTGAAGAGGCGGCGAGCGAGTACGAGGACATCCTCGACGCCGACCGCGTCTCCCGCGAGGCGGCGGCCTCGCAGTGGCAGGCGATCCGGGAGGACTGGGTGCGGCCGATCCTCATCCTGGGTCTCGGGCTCGCCCTGTTCCAGCAGATCATGGGCATCAACACGATCATGTACTACGCCCCGATCACCCTCACCGAGGTCGGGTTCGGTGACGCCGCCGCGACGATCGCCAACGTGGGGATCGGGTTCATGAACGTCGTCGCCGTGCTGCTCGCCATCCGCTTCGCCGACCGCCTCGGACGGCGCAAGCTGCTCCTGCTCGGTGCCGTCGGCACAACGGTCAGCCTCGCGATCCTCGCGGGCACCAACCTGCTCCTGCCGGCCCCCGACGGTCTCGGCCCGGTCGGGTTCATCACCCTGGCCTGCATGGCGGCCTACATCTTCCTCTTCCAGATGACGTGGGGGTCGATCCTCTGGGTCGTTCTCGGCGAGATCTTCCCGATCGGGGTGCGGGCCCTCGCGATGGGCATCGCGACGACGCTGCTGTGGATCGGCAACGGCATCGTGTCCGCGGCGTTCCCGCCCGCCCTCGAAGCGTTCGGCGTCGGTGCCCTGTTCGCCGTGTTCGCGGTGCTGTGCGCGCTGGCGTTCGCGTTCACCTACGCCCTGCTCCCGGAGACCAAGGGCCGCTCGCTGGAGGCCATCGAGCAGCAGTTCCGGGCCAAGGCGAACGCCTAGGAGGCTGCGTCGAGGAGACTGAGCGCGGTGCCGTGGACCCGCCAGGCCCCGCCCGCCAGGTCCGCGGTCCTCGCGACGAAGGCGTCGTCGCCGACGGTGACGATGTCGAGGGGGACCTCGGTGATGGGTCGCGCGAGCTCGGCGAGGTCGAGGGTGACGGCGACGTCGTAGGTGTCATCGCTGTCCAGGCGGTCGAGGATCGCTCCACCGATCTCGCCGACGCCGGGCTCGGTGTACAGGGCCAGCGCCGCGCCCACCCGCACGACATCGGCGTCTCCCACACCGTCAGCGTGCAGCCGGAAGG
>JAUNTP010000223.1 GCA_030538585.1 Mobilicoccus sp. | reverse complement strand
GCGAGCGAGCCGATGAGGCCGATGTTCGGGCCTTCCGGCGTCTCGATGGGGCACATGCGGCCGTAGTGGCTCGGGTGGACGTCACGGACCTCCATGCCGGCGCGGTCACGCGAGAGACCACCGGGGCCCAGCGCGGACAGGCGACGCTTGTGCGTCAGGCCCGCGAGCGGGTTGTTCTGGTCCATGAACTGGCTCAACTGGCTGGTGCCGAAGAACTCCTTGATGGAGGCGACGACCGGCCGGATGTTGATGAGCGTCTGCGGCGTGATGGCCTCGACGTCCTGGGTGGTCATGCGCTCACGCACCACACGCTCCATGCGCGACAGACCCGTACGCACCTGGTTCTGGATGAGCTCGCCGACGTTACGCAGACGACGGTTACCGAAGTGGTCGATGTCGTCGGTCTCGACGCGCACGTCGACCTGCTCGCCGCCCCGCTGCCCCGCCATGGTGTTCTCGCCGGCGTGGAGCGCGACGAGGTACTTGATGGTGGCGACGATGTCGTCGACGGTGAGGGTCGAGGCGTCGAGGTCGGTCTCGATGCCGAGCTTCTTGCCGATCTTGTAGCGACCCACCTTGGCGAGGTCGTACCGCTTCGGGTTGAAGTACAGGTTGTCGAGGAGCGCCTGCGCGGCCTCCTTCGTCGGCGGTTCGCCCGGACGCAGCTTGCGGTAGATGTCGAGCAGCGCGTCGTCAGTGCCGGTGGTGGAGTCCTTCTCGAGGGTGGCGCGGATCGAGTCGTACTCGCCGAACTCCTCGAGGATCTGCGCGTCGCTCCAGCCGAGGGCCTTGAGCAGCACTGTGACGGACTGCTTGCGCTTGCGGTCGACGCGGACGCCGACCATGTCGCGCTTGTCGACCTCGAACTCCAGCCAGGCACCGCGGCTGGGGATGACCTTGGCGGAGTAGATGTCCTTGTCGCTGGTCTTGTCGGGGGTGCGCTCGAAGTACACGCCCGGGGAGCGGACCAGCTGGGAGACGACGACACGCTCGGTGCCGTTGATGATGAAGGTGCCGCGCGCGGTCATAAGCGGGAAATCGCCCATGAACACCGTCTGGCTCTTGATCTCGCCGGTGTTGTTGTTCATGAACTCGGCGGTGACGAACAGCGGAGCGCTGTACGTCATGTCGCGCTCCTTGCACTCCTCGATGGAGTACTTCTGCTCCTCGAAGCGGTGATCGCGGAAGCTCAGGCTCATGGAGCCGGAGAAGTCCTCGATCGGGGAGATCTCCTCGAAGATCTCCTCCAGCCCGGAGCGGGTGGGCACGTCGTTGCGGCCGGCCTCGAGGGCATCGGCTACACGGTCCTGCCAGCGCTCGTTGCCGAGGAGCCAGTCGAAGCTCTCGGTCTGGAGCGCCAAGAGGTCTGGCACTTCGAGGGGTTCGCGAATCTTCGCGAACGACACACGGCCGGAAGCCGTGATCGCGCTGGACATCTTCTGGGTCGCGGTACGCGAGGCAGCCAAGGAGGGTCCTTCCTAAGGCCTGGTGAGCGGCAAGTCGTCACTGCCTGCTCGATCCCACACCACCGGACTCGTATCTCCGCAGGTCAGGGACGGTGGCAAGCACCGTCGACCATCATCGCGGGACGAGCACGAAGGTCGGGGTCGGGAACATAGGCAGCGCAAAGGCATAGCCTACCTGCCGCCTCAAGGCTTGTCCAGCCGGGCGCGCAGCGTTCACCGGGGGTATCGACCGGCCTCCCGCTCGTCTGAGCGAATGTCCCCTATTCATCGGCGTGTCGCCGAGACGCGGGGCGCTGCGGAGCGTGGCAGGGCGGGATCGACCCGGTGGGTTGACCATTGAACACAGGGCTCAGGCGCGTAGCGTCCGGTCCCTGCGTCCAGCATGCCGCCCCCACCCCCACCGGTCAAGGAACACGGGTGACCCGATCGCCGGACGGTCGGCGCGGGTCAGGACGGGTCGGTCTGCTCGGGCGTGGACGACGTGGCCGACGGCGTCGGTGTGGCGCGCGCGAAGGCGTTGAGGAACGCCTGCTGCGAGGCGGTCACGGGCGCGAACCAGTCACGCATGAGGGAGGCGGGCGAGAACTGGTCCATCGCCCCCACCATCTGGCGTTCCATCTCGGCCATGACGGCCTGCTGGAGCGGTTCGACGTCAGGCAGCCCGAAGAAGCTGCGCATCTCGGTGGGCGTGCAGTCGATTTCCACGGTGATCTTCACGGCAGGCTCCTCACATCGGCGGTCCTACCCACCACGCTAGGCCCTCCCCTACTCCCCAGACCGGAGCACACGAGCCTTCGGCGCGACAAATGGCGTGGTTCTGGCCGTGATCACGACCAGAACCACGCCATCGTCTGCGCCTTCGGTTCTGCCGGAGCGTCAGATGATGATGCCGCCGAAGAGGAATCCGAACGCCACGGCGAACGTGATGGCGAGGATGCCGGGGACGAGGAACGGGTGGTTGAAGACGGCCTTGCCGATGCGGGTGCTGCCGGTGTCGTCCATCTCGACCGCCGCGAGCAGCGTCGGGTAGGTCGGCAGCACGAACAGGGCGGAGACCGCGGGGAACGCCGCCACAGCTGCGACCGGCGCGACACCGAGGGCGAGAGCCGTCGGCATCAGCGCGCGCGTCGTTGCCGCCTGGCTGTACAGGAGCGCCGCTGCGAAGAACAGCACCACCGCGAGCAGCCACGGCTGACCGGTGAGCAGGTCACCGGCCGCGCCCTCGATGACGTCCTGGTGCGCCGAGACGAACGTCGTGCCCAGCCACGCGACACCCAGAACACAGATCGAGGCGCTCATGCCGGACTTGAACGTCGAGGCCGAGAGGATGTCGCTCGGTGCCAGCTTGGCGAGCAACACCGTCGCCGCCGCGATCGTCAGCATGAACGCGATGATCGCCTGGTCGCGCCCCATGACCGGTTCGGCCACGAGGCCCACCTTGTCGGAGATCGCCGTCGCGTACCCCATGACCGCGAGCAGACCGACGAGGAAGATCAGCACCGACGTCTTCGCATAGGGCTTGAGCTCGCGCTGCTGCTCCCCCCGCAACGTCACCGCGCCGCGCGCCAACCGCTCCTGGTAGATCGGGTCCTTCGACAGCGGACTGTTGGGGTTGGCCCGGTCGATGAGGGTCATGACGAACGCGGTGAGCATGCACGCGATGAACGTCGACGGGATCGCGACCGCCAACAACTCCAGGTATCCCACCCCGAGCGGTTCGAGGATCGAGGAGAAGAACACGACCGCCGCCGAGATCGGCGAGGCGGTGATGGCGATCTGCGAGGCGACCACCGCCACCGACAACGGCCGTGAGGGACGGATGTCGTTCTCCTTGGCGACCTCGGTGATGACCGGCATTGTCGAGAACGCCGTGTGACCGGTGCCCGCCATGAGGGTCATGAGGTAGGTGATCGTCGGCGCGAGGAACGTCAGGTGCTTGGGGTTGCGTCGCAGGATGCGTTCGGCGACGTCGACGAGATAGTCCATGCCGCCCGCGACCTGCATCGCGGCGATCGCGCAGATGACCGCCATGATGATCGAGATGACGTCGAGCGGCATATCCCCCGGCGAGACACCCAGGACGGCGAGCACGAGCACGCCGAGTCCGCCCGCGAACCCGATGGCGATCCCCCCGAGGCGGGCCCCGAGGAAGATCGCCGCGAGAACGACGAGCAGGTGGATCCAGATCATCGCGCAGCCTTGGGGTCTGAGGCGGCGGCGTCCTCGGTCGTCGCGAGGTTGGCGGGGTTCATGAGGTTCTCGACCGACAGGATGCGGTCGAGGAGGTCGGCCTCCATGAGGCCGCGTTCGAGCACGAGCTCACGCACGCCGCGGCCGGTGCGGGCGGCCTCCTTGCCGATCTCGTCACCGGCCTCGTGACCGATGTAGTCGTTGAGGTAGGTGATGACGCCGATCGAGTTGGTGACGTAGCCGAGGCAGACGTCGCGGTTGGCGGTGATGCCCTCGACGCAGGACGTACGCAGCACCTCACAGGCCCGGGTGAGCAGGGTGATCGACTCGAAGATCGACTGGGCGATGACGGGCTCCATGACGTTGAGCTGGAGCTGCCCGGCCTCGGCGCCCATCGTCACGGTGACGTCGTTGCCGATGACCTTGAAGCACACCTGGTTGACGACCTCGGGGATGACCGGGTTGACCTTGGCGGGCATGATCGAGGAGCCCGCCTGCACCTCGGGCAGGTTGATCTCGTTGAGGCCTGCGCGCGGCCCGGAGGAGAGCAGTCGCAGGTCGTTGCAGATCTTCGACATCTTCATCGCGAGGCGCTTGAGGGCGGCGTGGGTCATGACGTAGGCGCCGCAGTCGCTGGTGGCCTCGATGAGGTTGGGCGCCGGCACGCAGGGGCGGCCGCTCACGCGGGCGAGGTTCGACACGGCCAGCGGCGCGTACCCGGGCGGGGTGTTGAGGCCGGTACCGATGGCGGTGGCACCGAGGTTCATCTCCAGCAGCAGGGAGCGCGCGTTCTCGAGGTGGCGCAGCTCTTCACCGAGGGTCACGCCGAACGCGATGAACTCCTGCCCGAGCGTCATCGGGACGGCGTCCTGCAACTGGGTGCGACCCATCTTGAGGACGTCGGGGAACTCCTCGCCCTTGGTGTGGAACGCCTCCTGCAGCGCCGTCAGCGACTGCTCGAGCTCGGCGACCATGGAGTCGACGGCGAGGCGGAACCCGCACGGGTAGGCGTCGTTGGTGGACTGGCTGCGGTTGACGTGGTCGTTGGGGTTGAC
>JAUNTP010000222.1 GCA_030538585.1 Mobilicoccus sp. | reverse complement strand
CATACGACTTTGTCTCGTCTTTTTGTTCGACTACGAGTCGGCCGGGCTTTCGCGGCGGTGTGGGGTGGTCTCGAGACGTCGCTTCGCTCCTCCTCCGCCGGATTGAGGAGCGCAGCGTCTCGAAATCGACCAACGGGACCGGTCACCCCGGTGGTCGATGGCAAGACGTCGCTTCGCTCCTCCTCGACCAACGAGGGGGCGTCTGGGTCCTCGCGCGGGACCTCTAGAGTGGCGGGGTGATCGCCGCCCTCACCGACGTCATCCTGCCCGTGCTGCTGGTGGCAGCCGTCGGGTTCGTGTTGGCGCGGCGGTTTCCGCTCGACACCCTGACGATGACGAAGCTCGGGTTGTACGCGACGACACCGGCGCTCGCGTTCGAGGCGATGATGACGACGCAGCTCGATCCCACCGTCGGGATGCGGCTGGTGCTCGCCTACCTGCTCGCCACCGTGGTCGTCGCCGTCGCGTCCTGGCTCGTCACCTGGCGCTGGCCGGGGCGCACCCGGCGAGCCGTCATCGCCTGCACCATCCTCGGCAACAACGGCAACTTCGGGCTCCCCATCGCCCTCCTCACCCTCGGTCACGAGGGGCTGCAGATGGCGATCGTCATCTTCATCGTGTCCGTCGTCGTCATGTACACCGCCGGCCCGCTGATCTTCGGCTCCTCCGGCGGCGTCCTCGGTGGCCTGCGCGCAGTCGCCACCCTGCCCGTCGCCTGGGCCATCGCCCTCGCGGGGCTCTTCCGCGCCCTGAACTTCACCCTGCCGACCGGCGTCATGAGCGGTATCGACCTTCTCGGTCAGGCCGCCATCCCCCTGGTGCTCCTCCAGCTCGGCGCGCAGATCGCCGCCAGCCGCGGCATCGTCCGATCCGCGCCCGTCATCACCGCGGTCGCCCTGCGCACCATCCTCGTCCCGCTCGCCGTGGTCGGCGCCGCGTTCGCCCTGGGGCTCACCGGTCTCGCGTTCGCGAGCCTGCTGCTCGCGGCCGTCATGCCGATCGCCGTCAACTCCCTCATCCTCGCGCGCGAGTACGACGGCGACGTCGAGACCGTGGCAAGCGCCGTCCTCATCTCCACCCTGCTCGCCATCCCCTTGCTCGCCGCGCTCATTCCCCTCCTAGCGCACCTGCCCGCTTGAGCAGCATTTGCCCGGAATGAGTGCCGACCCACCGGGCACCCACCCGGGCGGCGACCCCATACGTACGCGAATTTCTTCGGATATCACGAGTTCTGCCGATGGGCCAGCGACGGCCCCTCGCTTATGACACTCAGAACGGACCGACCTCGTGCCCGCTCGCTCCACCTCCTCTGACAACGACGTCTCGCCGCGCCAGGGATTCCTCGCGGCCCTCTCGCTGCGGAACAAGATTCTGTCCGTCGGCATCATCGGCATCGTCGGCCTCATCATCCTCGGCGGCGTGACGATCCTCAGCCTCAACAACATGGCCTCCATCCGCGAGGAAGTGGAGCAGACCAACACGCGCCGCGACCGGATCGCCGCCATCGACTCCATGGTCATGAAGGCGAACATGTACCAGACCGGGTACGCCCTCGACGCCCTGCGTGACGGTGGCGCCGCCGCCGTGGCCGCCGACAACCCCAACCGCGCCAAGACCATCAGCGCTCTGGAGCAGGTCGACGAGCTTGTCAGCACGATGGACCTCACGGGGGCAAGCGAGCGCGGGGTCGCCATCTCCCAGACCGTCGACCAGCTCGCCGAGCGGTACGCCGCCCTCGACGCGCAGGCGGCTGCCGCGTACGCCCTCGACACCGACGCGGGCGTGGCGGAAGGCGAGCGCCTCGCCAACGAGGCCACCGACGTGTTCGTCGAGCTCGACGCCGCCACCGTCGAGTGGCTCGGGTACACCGACGAGCGCGTGCAGGTGCTCGCTGAGCAGTCCGAACGTGCCGCCTGGACGGCGCTCATCGCGGTCGTCGTGTGCGTGATCGTCGTGGCCATCCTCGTCATCATCCTCGCCCTGGTCATCGCCCGCGGCATCGTCCGCTCCGTCAACGTGGTGCGCGACTCCCTCGAGGCCATGGGCCACGGTGACCTCACCGTGCCGGCGCACTCCGAGAGCGGCGACGAGGTCGGTCAGATGGCACGGGCCGCCGAGCAGACGCGCCTGTCGTTCGTCGAGGCCATGGGCAAGGTCAGCAACGCCTCCGACGCTGTCGCCGCTGCCTCCGAGGAGCTCAACGCCACCGCCACGCAGGTCGGCGCCGGCGCGAGCCAGTCCGCCGAGACCCTGTCGGCGATGTCCCGCTCCACCGAGGACCTCTCCAGCAACATCCAGACCGTCGCCGCGGGCACGGAGGAGATGACCGCGAGCATCCGCGAGATCGCCAAGAGCGCCAACGACGCCGCCGGGGTCGCCGCGTCCGCCGTGAGCGTCGCCGACCGCACCAACGCGACCGTCTCTCAGCTCGGCGAGTCCAGCATCGAGATCGGCAACGTCATCAAGACGATCACGAGCATCGCCGAACAGACCAACCTGCTCGCCCTCAACGCCACCATCGAGGCCGCGCGCGCCGGTGAGGCGGGCAAGGGGTTCGCTGTCGTCGCCAACGAGGTCAAGGACCTCGCCCAGGAGACCGGTCGCGCCACCGAGGACATCGCCCACCGCGTCGAGGCCATCCAGGCCGACACCGAGGCGGCTGTCACGGCCATCAGCGAGATCAGCGCGATCATCGCCCAGATCAACGACACGCAGTCGACGATCGCCTCCGCCGTGGAGGAGCAGACGGCGACGACGAACGAGATGAGCCGCAACGTCTCCGACGCCGCCAACGGCTCGGGTCGTCTCTCCACCGACGTGTCGAGCGTCGCCTCGGTCGCCACCGAGAACGCGACCGCCTCGAAGAACACGTCCGATGCAGCGGGTGAGCTCGCTGTGCGCGCGAGCGAGCTGCAGACCCTGGTCGGCGCGTTCAAGCTCTGATCATTCGCCACGACAGGCGAGCGGCCGCCCGGCCCGGAGGAGATCCTCCGGCGCCGGGCAGCCTTTCGTCGCCCCGAAGGTGCCGCCCATCCGCTCGGTGAGCCCAACGCGCTGCCGCGTGTCGTCGGGCAGTGCTACACCTCGATCATGACCACGACTGCGCACGAGAACTACAAGGCGGCACGCGACTTCCTGCTCGAGCACCGCGAGGATTACGACGCGGCCTGCGCCGGTTTCACCTGGCCGGAGATCACCGGCCGGTTCAACTGGGCGACGGACTGGTTCGACGTCATCGCCGAGGGCAACGACGCCCCGGCGCTGTGGATCGTCGAGGAGGACGGCAGCGAGGAGAAGTACAGCTTCGCCGACATGAAGACCCGGTCGGACAAGCTCGCCGCGTGGTTCTCGGAGAAGGGCATCGGCAAGGGCGACCCGGTGCTCATCATGCTCAACAACCAGGTCGAGCTGTGGGACTCGATGCTGGCCATCATGAAGATCGGCGCCGTCATCGCGCCGACGACGACGGCGCTCGGGTCGGCCGACCTCAAGGAGCGCATCGAGCGGGCCGGCGCCAAGGGCATCATCGCGAACGCCGATGAGGCCGGAAAGATGTACTGGGCCACCGACGCCGACGCCCCCGAGGTCACCCTGTTCAGCGTCGGCGACGCCGGTGAGGGCTGGCACGACGTCCGCGAGGCGCAACAGCGCGAGGACGCCCCGACGCATGAGGCCATCACCGACGTCGAGGACCCGCTGCTGCTCTACTTCACCTCGGGCACGACGAGCAAGCCCAAGCTCGTCATGCACACGCAGGTCAGCTACCCCGTCGGCCACCTCGCCACGATGTACTGGATCGGCCAGAAGCCGGGCGACGTCCACCTGACGATCGCCTCCCCAGGGTGGGCCAAGCACGCGTGGAGCTGCTTCTTCGCGCCGTGGATCGCGCAGGCGTGCATCTTCGAGTACAACTACGCGCGTTTCGACGCCGCCGCCCTGCTCGCGCAGATGGACCGCGCCGGCGTGACGACGTTCTGCGCCCCGCCGACCGTGTGGCGGATGCTCATCCAGGCCGACCTCGCGGGCAAGCGCGGCTCGCTGCGTGAGGTCATCGGCGCCGGTGAGCCCCTCAACCCCGAGGTCATCGAGCAGGTTCAGAAGCACTGGGACCTGACGATCCGCGACGGGTTCGGCCAGACCGAGACCACGGTGCAGATCGGCAACACCCCGGGCCAGCCGGTCATCCCGGGCTCGATGGGTCGCCCGCTGCCGGGTGTGCCGTCGGTGCTCGTCGACCCGGTCACGGGCGAGCCGACCGACACCGAGGGCGAGCTGTGTCTCGACCTGAGCCAGAACCCGGTCAACCTCATGGCGGGATACCAGGGCGACCCTGAGCGTGCGGCGGAGTCGATGGCGGGCGGCTACTACCACACCGGTGACATCGCGATGCGTGACGAGCGCGGCGCCATCACGTTCGTGGGCCGCACCGACGACGTGTTCAAGGCCAGCGACTACAAGGTGAGCCCCTTCGAGTTGGAGTCCGTGCTCATCGAGCACCCCGCCGTAGCCGAGGCTGCGGTCGTGCCCGCTCCCGACCCGGTGCGCCTGGCGGTGCCGAAGGCGTACGTCGTCCTCGCCGCCGGCTGGGAGGCGAACGAGAAGACCGCCTTCGAGATCCTCAAGCACTGCCGCGAGGGCCTGGCCCCCTTCCAGCGCATCCGCCGCCTGGAGTTCGGTGAGCTGCCCAAGACCATCTCGGGCAAGATCCGCCGCGTCGA
>JAUNTP010000221.1 GCA_030538585.1 Mobilicoccus sp. | reverse complement strand
CGAGGCGTTCGAGCATGACCTCGCCGTCCCGAGGGCCACCGAGCACCCCGGTGAGCCACTTGACCTCCGCGCGCAGGTCGTCGGTCTCCCCGCGGTGCAGCAGGGCCCGGTAGGAGCGCAGCGTGCTACGCAGGCGGCGCGTCGCCACGCGGGCCTTGTGCACCGCGTCGGGCTCGTCGTCCCGCAGCCGCTGCTCACTGGCCTGCAGTACACCGATCTGCTGGGAGAGGTAGGAGAGGACCACGTCACCGGCGGTGAGGTTCTTCTTCTTGGTCGAGGTGATGCCCTCCAGCGGCTGGGCGAGTGCGCGCGACAGCTTGCTCGGGCTGTCCGAAGGCGTCAGGCCGGCCTCGATCAGCGCCTCACTGACCGCCTGAAGGTCCGCGGCGGTGCCGCCGTCGGCGAGCTCGACCTCGATCTCCCGCCAGCGCAGCACGCGCTCCCCGTCGACGAACGTCGTGGCCTCGACGACGTCGTCCTCAACGAGCACCAGCGCAGCACCGGCGGAGTCCCGCAGGGTGCGGCGGGTGCGGCGGGTGCGCAGCCGGGCCACGGGAACGAGGGCGTCGCCTCCGGCCAGGTCGGCGACGAGGTCGTGCAGCACCGGCGGCACGATGGCGGCCGAGCGCCCGAGCGGCAACCGATGCTCCACGCGCGCACCGTCATCGGCGGTCGACGGCGTCTTGAGGTGCCACCCCGCATCCGTGCCCCCGGTGCGGCGGCGCAGCGTGTGCTTGCCGCGCAGCAGGGCCAGCGAGGAGGTGTCGAGGTAGGTGGCGGTCTGGGTGAACCGGCGGGGGCCGTCGACGGAGGCCACCTGCGGCAGCTTCTCCAAGCGCGGCATCGCCCATCGGCGCGGCACCTCGAACTTCAGCTCGGTCTCGACGTCGACCTGCGGCTCCACCGTCGTCGCCGCGTCCGCGCCCTTGTCGGCCTTCTTCCCCATCGGGTTCGTTCACCTCGTGTTCACCTAGAGAATGCGTATCCGCCAGTCTCCCACGGATAGCGCCCGAATGCCTCCCCGCCGGCTCCGAGGGCGGTCCGCCCCGGCAGCCTCAGGGTGCCGTCTCGACCCGCGACGACCCCCATCCACCCTGCTCGGGACGCTGTTGTCGACGGTCGCACCCACGGGTCTCTTGCCAGGTGGGGCGATATCCTCCATCCTGATTACCGACGAGTAATAAGCGGTCGGCGACCCGGCCGCGCTCACCAGCACTCACGAGGGGACGGCGGCACCTTGGGCCACTACAAGAGCAACCTGCGCGACCTGGAGTTCAACCTCTTCGAGGTCCTCAAGCGCGACGAGATCCTCGGCTCCGGCCCCTACGAGGACGTCGACGCCGACACCGCGCGCGAGATCATCCGCGAGATCGCCCGCATGGCCGAGAACGAGCTTGCCGACAGCTTCCTCGACGCCGACCGCAACCCGCCGGTCTTCGACCCCGAGACCGGCAGCGTGACGATCCCGGAGTCGTTCAAGCGCTCCTACAAGGCCTACGTCGACGCCGGCTGGGGCATGCGCACCGTCCCCCAGGAGCGCGGCGGCACCGGCGTGCCCCCCACGATCAACTGGGCCGTGGGTGAGCTGCTGCTCGGCTCCAACCCGGCGCTGTACATGTACACGGCCGGCTTCGGGTTCGCGCGCATCCTGCACGAGCTCGGCACCGAGGACCAGAAGAAGATGGCGGCCCACATGGTCGAGCGCCAGTGGGGCTCGACCATGGTGCTCACGGAGCCCGACGCGGGTTCCGACGTGGGCGCAGGCCGCACCAAGGCCATCCAGCAGGACGACGGCACCTGGCACATCGAGGGCGTCAAGCGCTTCATCACCTCGGCCGAGCACGACATGAGCGAGAACATCATGCACCTCGTGCTCGCCCGCCCCGAGGGCGCCGGCCCCGGCACCAAGGGCCTGTCGCTGTTCGCCGTGCCGAAGTACCACTTCGACCTCGAGACCGGTGAGCTGGGCGAGCGTAACGGCGCCTACGTCACAGGCGTCGAGCACAAGATGGGCCTCAAGGTCAGCACGACGTGTGAGCTGCGCTTCGGGGAGAAGCACCCGGCCATCGGCACCCTGGTGGGCGACGTCCACGAGGGCATCGCGCAGATGTTCCGCGTCATCGAGTACGCCCGCATGATGGTCGGCACCAAGGCCATCGCGACGCTCTCGACCGGCTACCTCAACGCGCTCGACTACGCCAAGGAGCGCGTGCAGGGCGCCGACCTCGTGCAGATGGCCGACAAGAGCGCCCCGCGCGTGACGATCACGCACCACCCCGACGTGCGCCGTTCGCTCATGCTGCAGAAGGCGTACGCCGAGGGCATGCGCGCGCTCGTGCTGTACACGGCCCTGCAGCAGGACATCGTCGACCAGGCGTACCTGACCACCGGCTCGATGGACTTCGAGAAGGGTTCGGCTCCCGACATGGCCGCCCGTGTCAACGACCTGCTGCTGCCCATCGTCAAGGGTTTCGGCTCCGAGCGGGCCTGGGTGCTGCTCGGCAGCGAGTCGCTGCAGACGTTCGGCGGCTCGGGCTTCCTGCAGGACTACCCGCTCGAGCAGTACGTGCGTGACGCCAAGATCGACACGCTGTACGAGGGCACGACCGCGATTCAGGGTCAGGACTTCTTCTTCCGCAAGATCGTCCGCGACAAGGGCAAGGCCCTCACGTGGATGTCCGAGCAGGTCATGGCCACCGTCAAGGCCGGCGAGAGCCTCTCGGACGACCCGCTCGCCAAGGAGCGCGGCCTCCTCGGCCAGGCCGTCGACGATCTCACCGCCATCGGCGGGTACATGATCGGCGAGCTCATGAAGTCCGACCCGCGGCAGGAGGGTGGCGACCTCACCAACCTGTACAAGGTCGGCCAGAACACGACGCGCCTGCTGCTCGCGGCCGGTGACATCATGGTCGGCTGGCTGCTGCTCCAGCAGGCCGACATCGCCCGCGCCAAGCTCGATGCGGGTGCCACCGGCGAGGACGCCGACTTCTACACCGGCAAGATCGCCGCGGCCCGGTTCTTCGCCCGCACCGTCCTGCCGATGCTGTCCGCGGAGCGCACCGTCGCCGAGATGACCGACAACGCCCTCATGGAGGTGCCCGAAAGCGCCTTCTGAGCGCACGACAACGGAGCGCTCGGAGGCGAGGTGAACACCTACGCTCCGAGCGCTCCGTTACTGTGTGGGCGAGATGGAGACCATCCCGCGGTGTGCGTCAGACGCGCGGCGGGCGGTCGTCCTCCACCGTCGTGGTGCGGCGCGTCGCCGTGCCACGGCTCGTGGCACGGCTGGTGAAGATCACCGCCACGATCGTCGTCACGAGACCTGCAGCCATGAGGATGTAGCCGATCATGACGAGGTCGACACCCGGAAGGGCGTCGGCGACGGCGAACGAGAGAATGGCGCCGAGAGCGATGAGAAAGATGCCGAGTCCGATGGACATGGAGCCTCCATGAGTCGTGGTCTCTTTCAGTATCGGCACATCGACGCCCGACATTCACACTGCTACACACGGCATTCGCGGGAATTTGCCGCAGGGAGAGAGGACGTGGACCGATGGTTGACGATCTGACGCAGGCGAGCGGGGCCCGTGTGCCCTTGTCGGTCCTCGACCTCGCGCCCGTCTCCGCGGGCTCGGACGCGGCCGACGCGCTCGCCGATTCGCTGCGCCTCGCGGAGAGCGTCGAGAGGGCCGGCTACCTGCGCTACTGGATGGCCGAGCACCACGGCAGCGTCACCTTCGCGAGCTCCGCGACGTCGGTTCTGTTGGCGCACATGGGCGCTCACACCGAGGAGATCCGGCTCGGCTCGGGCGGGGTCATGCTGCCCAACCACGCCCCGCTCATGGTCGCCGAACACTACGGCACCCTCGCCACCCTCTACGGCGACCGGATCGATCTGGGCGTGGGGCGCGCGCCCGGCACCGACCCGATCACCGCGGCGGCGCTGCGCCGGGGCACCGGTGATCTGCGTGACGTCGCCACCGACGTCGCCGACCTCATCACCCTGCTCTCCGACCGCCCGAACGCCGGCCGGGACGGTCTGCGCGTCCGAGCACTGCCCGGTGAGGGCACGAACGTGCCGATGTGGATGCTCGGCTCCAGCCTGGGCGGCGCGAGTATCGCCGCCGCCCTGGGGTTGCCGTTCTCGTTCGCGTCCCACTTCGCGCCCGACGCCATCGACAGCGCTCTGCAGGTGTACCGGGAGCGGTTCGACGCCTCGGCCCCGACCGCGCAGATCTCCTCACCCCGCGTCATGGCGGGCGTCAACGTCGTGTGCGCGCCCACCACCGAGCAAGCGCAGCTGCTCGCGACGACCGCCCGCGCGATGCGGGCCCGGATCCTGTCCGGGCGCTCGGCGCCGCTGGACCCGCCCGGGCAGGACATCGTCGACGAGCTCATCGGCGGCGCCCGCACCCCCGGCGGCCGAGACGAGGGGCGGCCGTCGTTCTCGGCGGTCGGAACCCCCGAGGAGGTCGTCACCCACCTCGACGGTCTCGTTGAGCGCTACGCCCTCGACGAACTCATCGTCACGACGTACACCTGGGACCCGACGCTGCGGCGCCGCAGCTACGACCTCCTCGCGAGAGAGTGGGGCCTCACCCCCCGCTGACTCTCCTCGCGGGCGATCGAGCGGCACCCTCCCCCGCCCCGTTGGTCGAGGAGCGAAGCGTCTCGAGACCATCACAACCGTCATCCGTGACGTCACCATGGTCGAGACGAGACGTCGCTTCGCTCCTCCTCCTTGGATCGAGGAAGGAGCGAAGCGACTGTC
>JAUNTP010000220.1 GCA_030538585.1 Mobilicoccus sp. | reverse complement strand
AACTCCCACCGCACCCGCGGCGTCACTCCGTGGTGGGCCAGCCAGGCGTCGGCCATCTCTCGCGAGTACGTGCCCTCGGTCGCGGACAGGAACGGCAGGTCGGTGACGAGGGCGCGCGCCAGGGCCACGACATCCGTGCCGATCCTCGACGAGTGACGGTCGCTCGGGGCGGGGCGGCGGGTGGCGCCCTCTGCCGGCGAAGCCAGGACCACGGGTTCGTCGAAGCACTGTCGCACCATGAGGCGGCTGTCGAGCGCGGTGGAGCGGGTGCCCCAATCGTCGATGATCGCGATGTCGGTCCGCCCTTCCACGAGGGCACGCTGCGCCTGCGGCGCGGAGGATTGCACCAGCACCATGTCGAGGAGCGGCTCGTCCCGTCGCAGGCCCGCCACGGCTCCGGCGACCGCCGCAGCGACGGAGGGGATGGCCGCGACCACGACCCTGCCGCTCAGTCGCCCGGTGGCTGCGGCCGCTCGGGTGCGCGCCTTCTCGAGCCGGTCGGGCAGATCACCCGCCGCCGCGAGGAACTCTCGCCCCGCGGCATTGAGCGCGGCGCTCTTGGGTCCTCGATCGATGAGGGGAACACCGACCTCGCGTTCGAGGGTGGCCAACTGTTGTGACACCGCCGACGCGGTGTACCCGAGGGCGAGAGCGGCACCCGCGATGGAGCCGCGATCCCGCAGTTCGCGAAGGGCGACCACGCCACGTAGATCGAGCATAAGTAGAGCCTATGCTCAGCATCGAGAATGCGCGCTTTCCTTCGGCGCTCGGGGTCTCTAGCGTCGATGCCATGTTGATCGCTCCCACGTCGCGACCCGTGTCGGCACCGACGCGGTCACACCCACCGCGAACCCTGGGCATCCTCGGCGGGATGGGCCCCCTCGCCGGAGCCGAGTTCTTCATGCGCGTGACCGCCGCTTTTCCTGCGGACCGCGACCAGGCGCACCCGGTCGTGCACCTCTTGTCGAACCCGACCGTCGATTCGCGGTCTGATGCCGTGCTCGCGCCGGGTCGGGCCCGCCACGATGAGGTCGAGCGCGACATCCGACGCGGAATCGCCGCCCTCCTCGATCTGGGCGCCGATGTGATCGCCGTGCCGTGCAACACCGCGCACTACTTCATCGACCGATTCCACAACCGCCTCTTCTCCGACCCCACCCGTGCTGGGTCGAGCGCCCCCGTGCTCGCGCACATCGTCGACGCGACCCTCAGCGAGCTCACCGCGTCAGGGCAGTCTGCTGCGTGGCTCCTCGCCACCGAAGGCACCGTACGGTCCGGCGTGTACACCGCGCGGGCCGCGGCCCACGGCGTCGACCTGCGCATCCCCGGTCGGAGCACTCAGTCGACCGTCACCCGCTGCATCGAGGCGGTCAAGAGAGGCGACATCGCCCGCTCCGTCCAGCTCGCCGAGGATCTCCGCGCCCTGAGCGAGGGCACGCACATGCCCCTCGTCGCAGCGTGTACCGAATTGCCGATCGCGTTTCGTTCCAGTGCCGACCCGCTGCCTCATGTGTCCAGCATCGACGCGCTCGTCGCCCGGACGATCGCTCTATTGACTAGGCCGTGACCGGTCAGTGGTCGTGGCCGTGGTCGTCGGCCTTGGTGGGGTGCACGGTGCTGTGCTCGTGCTCCGGCGGGGCGTAGATCGAGTACAGCTTGAGCGGCTCGTCCCCCACGTTCGTGATGTTGTGCCACGACCCCGCCGGCACGAACACCGCCGAATCGTGCTCGGCGATCTGCTCGAAGCTCAGATCGTCCTTGCTCGGGCCCATCTGCACCTTGCCCCTACCCGCCTCGATCCGCAGGAACTGATCGTGGTCATCGTGCACCTCCAACCCGATGTCGTCACCCGGCGCGATCGCCATCACCGTGAGCTGCAGGTTGGTGCCCGTCCACAACGTCGTCCGGTAATTGCGGTTCGACAGCGTCGCGTCCTCGATGTCGATGACATGCGGGTTCGGACCGTGATCCATCAGGTCGACAGCCATGACCACTCCTTGAGGTGGGGATGACGGCTCACGCGCCGTCCTTACCTACCAACGTACGACGACAGACGCCCCGACGCCGGGAAGGGGGTGAGGCCGGGTCGATGGTGACCATCGACCCGGCCTGTCACACCCCCGTTGGTCGAGGAGCGAAGCGTCTCGAGACCACTGGCCACGTGACGGCGTTGGCCTGAGGTGGTCTCGAGACGTCGCTTCGCTCCTCCTCGACCAACGGGGGGCTTCGCTCCTCCTCCGCCGGATTGAGGAGCGAAGCGTCCCGAAATCGACCAACGGGTGACTCTCAGCTGATGACGACGAGGAGGTCGCCGCCCTCCACCTGGGCCTGGGCTCCGATGGCGAGGCGCTCGACCTTGCCCGCCACCGGCGCGCTGATCGTCGCCTCCATCTTCATCGCCTCGATCGTCGCCACCGGATCGCCCTCGGCGACCTCGGTGCCCGCGTCGACCTTGAGCGTGACCACGCCGCCGAACGGCGCCGGCACGTGGCCCGGCTGGGAGGTGTCGGCCTTCTCTGCCGCCTTCACCGTGGAGGCCACCGACTCATCCCGCACCAACACCTGACGTGTCTGCCCGTTGAGCGTCGCGATGACGGTGCGCATGCCGTGATCGTCGACGTCACCGATCGACAGCACCCCGAGCAGCAACACCTTGCCGGGCTCGATCTCGACCGCGTGCTCCTCACCCACCTTGAGACCGTGGAGGAACTCGACGGTTCCCAACACCGACAGATCGGAGTACTGCTCGACAGCACTCTCGAACTCCTTCGTCGGACCGGGGAACAGCAACCGGTTGAGGGTGCGCTTCGGGTCCTCGACGAGAGCCTGCTCGTCGTCGCTCGACAGCTCCTGCTCGCGGGGCGCCGGCAACGACCGCCCCTGCAACGCCT
The DNA here is from genome assembly GCA_030538585.1 of Mobilicoccus sp. Classification (GTDB taxonomy): domain Bacteria; phylum Actinomycetota; class Actinomycetes; order Actinomycetales; family Dermatophilaceae; genus Mobilicoccus. Next base: position 1,926 of record JAUNTP010000220.1, on the reverse strand, counting down.
TGGAGCGGAACGGCTCCGGCCACCCACCGGGCGGGTCACCCAGCTCACCGTTGAGGAAGCCGATGACCGAGTCGGGGATGTCGTACTTCTGCGGGTTCTCCTCGAACGTGGCCGGGTCGACGTCGGCGCCGACGAGGGCCAGAGCGAGGTCGCCGACGACCTTGCTGCTCGGCGTGACCTTGACGATGTTGCCGAGCATCGCGTTCGCCGCGGCGTACATGTCCTCGATCTTCTCGAACCGGTCCCCCAGGCCGAGGGCGATGGCCTGCTGCCGCAGGTTGGAGAGCTGACCACCGGGGATCTCGTGGTGGTACACACGCCCGGTCGGACCGGGCAGGCCCGACTCGAACGGCCGGTACATCTGACGCGTCGTCTCCCAGAACGGCTCCAGCCCCGCAACGGCCTCGAACGACAAGCCCGGGTCCCGCTCCGTGCCCTGCAGCGCGGCGACGAGCGCCGACATCGACGGCTGGCTCGTGGTGCCGGCCATCGTCGCCGACGCGACGTCGACCGCGTCCACCCCGGCGTCGATCGCGGCGAGCAGCGTCCCGATCTGCCCGCCCGCGGTGTCGTGGGTGTGCAGGTGCACGGGTAGGTCGAACCGGTCCCGTAGCGCGCTGACCAGGGTGCGCGCGGCCACCGGCCGCAGCAGGCCCGCCATGTCCTTGATCGCGAGCACGTGCGCGCCCGCCTCGACGATCTCCTCGGCGAGGTGCAGGTAGTAGTCGAGCGTGTAGAGCGTCTCGCCGCGGGAGAGCATGTCGCCGGTGTAGCAGAGCGCCACCTCGGCCACCGCCGTCCCCGTGCCGCGCACCGCGTCGATGGCCGGGCGCATCTGCTCGACCGAGTTGAGCGCGTCGAAGATGCGGAAGATGTCGACGCCCGTGCTCGCGGCCTGCTCGACGAACACGTCGGTCACCCGCGTCGGGTACGGCGTGTAGCCGACCGTGTTACGGCCGCGCAGCAGCATCTGGATGGGCAGGTTGGGCATCGCCGCGTGCAGCTTGGCGAGCCGGTCCCACGGGTCCTCCTTGAGGAACCGCAGCGCCACGTCGTACGTCGCCCCACCCCAGGCCTCGACCGAGAGCAACTCAGGGGTCAGGCGGGCGACGTGGGGCGCCGCCCAGAGCAGGTCGCGGGTGCGCACACGGGTGGCGAGCAGGCTCTGGTGCGCGTCACGGAAAGTCGTGTCGGTGACCCCGACGGCGGTGCGTTCGCGCAGGTTACGGGCGAAGCCCTCTGGACCCAGCTCGCGCAGGCGCTGCAACGCCCCGTCCGGCGGGGCGACGGTGAGGTCGACCTCGGGCAGCTTGTCGCGCGGGTGCACCCCGACGCGGTGCTCGCCGTGGGGCTTGTTGACCGTGACGTGCGCGACGTAGGAGAGGATCTTGCTGCCGCGGTCGGCGGGCGGGCGCGGCGTGAGCAGGTGCGGGCGATCGTCGATGAACGATGTCGTCACGTTGCCGGCGAGGAAGTCGGGGTCGTTGAGCACGCCCTGCAAGAACCCGATGTTCGTGTTGACACCGCGGATGCGGTACTCGGCGAGCGCGCGGCGCGCCCGCGCGACCGCCATGCCCAGGTCACGGCCGCGGCACGTGAGCTTGACGAGCATCGAGTCGAAGTGGGCGCCGATGACGGCGCCGTCGAACACCGTGCCGCCGTCGAGACGGATGCCGGCGCCACCGGGCGCGCGGTAGACGGTGATCTTGCCGGTGTCGGGCCGGAACCCGTTGGAGGGGTCCTCCGTGGTGATGCGGCACTGCAGCGCCGTCCCCCGCAGGCGGATGCCGTCCTGGCTCAGCCCCAGGTCGGCGAGCGACTCCCCCGCCGCGATGCGCAACTGCGAGGAGACGAGGTCGACGTCGGTGACCTCCTCGGTGACCGTGTGCTCGACCTGGATGCGCGGGTTCATCTCGATGAACACGT
>JAUNTP010000219.1 GCA_030538585.1 Mobilicoccus sp. | reverse complement strand
GATCAGCGGTGGATGCATGTCTCATCCGGGACGTGCGCGTCGTCGACGTCGATGACCCCCACGCGGCCGCCACGACGCCGGTCGACATCCGCGTCACCGACGGTGTCGTCACCGCCGTGGAGCCGCACCTGACACGCCAAGACGGTGAAGAGGTCCACGACGCCGGTGGCCGTTACGCGATCCCCGGCCTCTGGGACGCGCACGTGCACATGGGTCAGTGGGCGGCGAGCTACCAGCGGCTCGACCTGTCGGAGGCCACGAGTGTGGCGGAGGTGTGCGCGCAGGTCGCGCGGCATATCGCCACCCTCCCCCACGATGGCGGCGTCGTCACCGTGGACGGCATCGGTTTTCGGAGTCCGACATGGGCCGAGCAGCCCACGGTGGCACCATTGGACGCGATCAGCGGTGACCACCCCGTCGTCCTCATCAGTGGCGATTGCCACTCCGGGTGGCTCAACTCCCGGGCGTTGTCCCTGCTCGGGCTCGGTCCGCGCGACGGCCTCCTCGTGGAGCAGGAGTGGTTCGACGTCTTCCCCCGCCTGCACGACCTCCCGGGACTCGCCGAGCAGGCGGTGACCGGTTACCGGCAGGCCGTCGCGCGAGCGCACTCCCGCGGGATCACCGGCATCGTCGACCTCGAGTTCACCCGCGGCGTCGACGAGTGGCCGTCGCGGGTCACCGACCTCGGGATCGACACGCTGCGGGTGCGGGTTGGCACGTACGCCGACGGCCTCGACGACGTCATCGCCGCAGGTCTGCGCACGGGTGATGTGCTCCTCGAGGGTCATTCGCTGGTGACGATGGGTCCGCTCAAGATCATCTCCGACGGCTCGTTGACCACCCGCACGGCGTACTGCTGCGAGCCCTACGCCGACGCCGATCAGCTCGACCACGCTCGCGGGATGCAGAACGTCGCCCCCGAGGAGCTGCGGACCCTGCTGGGCCGGGCCCGCGACCACGGTCTCGACGTGGCGCTGCACGCCATCGGCGACGCGGCGGTCTCCGATGCGCTCGATGCTTTCGAGGTCACGCGTGCGCGGGGCACGATCGAGCACGCTCAGCTCGTCGCGTGGGAGGACTTCGACCGCATGGCCCGTCTCGGCATCACGGCGAGTGTGCAGCCGGCGCATCTGCTGGACGACCGCGACGTCGCCCGTCAGTGTTGGCCGGATCGGGTGGACCGGTGTTTCGCGTTCCGGACGCTGCAGCAGTCGGGGGTGCGCCTCGCGATGGGGTCGGACGCTCCGGTGTCTCCTCTGGATCCGTGGTTGGCGATCGCGGCGGCGGTGCACCGCAGCGCCGATGAGCGCGACCCGTGGATCCCCCACCAGGCCCTCACGGCGCCTGAAGCGCTGGCGGCCTCCCTCGACGGCGCCGGCACCCTGGGTGTCGGTTCGGTCGGCGACGTCGTCCTGCTGGACCGCCACCCGTACGAGGTCCCGTCCGACAGCCGCGAAGCCTCAGCCGCCCTACGCGCGATGACCGCAGCCGCAACGTTCGTCGCCGGCCGTCGCGTCCACGGCTAGCCCACCGGCCTCGCCGGTCCCGCCAGCCAGGACCTGCCGACGAAGTCCCGAGCGCGCTTGAGCGCCACGGCGTGGGTGTTCACCCGCGCCGACTGCCTACGCAGCGAATGCCCTGGGAGTACGCCGAGGGTGTCGACGATCCCTACCGTGCCCCCGATGGCGCACTGTGTCGTGCCGCTCCACGTGCCGGTTCTCGACGAGGGTGAGCACGGTGGATCCCATGGTGACCTCCGCCGCGCCGTCACGACCGACCGTCGGTAGCTGCAGGATGTCGGAGTAGAACGTGCTCGCGACGTCGAGGTCCCGCACCGTCGTGGTGACACCGGTGATGCGCATGATCCCAGGACATCATGAGGAGGGGGCCTCGGACAACGCTCGCGGCCGAGGAGCGTGTCGTCCATGCGCCGATCCTGCCGGGGAGTCGTCGTCGGTGACGCCGATGTCATCACTCCTGCGCTCAGACCGTGTGTTTCGTACACGGTCTGAGCGAAAATCGCCGAAACCGTCGGTCCGAACCGACGGTTTCGGCAGGAGGGGGCTCAGGAGTCGAAGTCGACCGTGATCTTGTCCGTTGTCGGGCGAGACTGGCAGGTGAGGACGTAGCCCGCCTCGATCTCATCGGATTCGAGGGCGTAGTTCTCGGCCATGTCCACCTCACCCTCGACGACCTTGGCGCGGCACGTGCCGCAGACGCCGCCGGCGCACGCGAACGGGACGTCCTGGCGCACCCGCAGGGCGGCGTTGAGGATGGTCTCCTTCGCGCTCTTCGGGCTGAGCACCTGCCCCTGCAACCCGTCGAGCTGGAAGTCGATCTCGATGTTGTCGCCGGTCGGGTCGGCCACGACCGGCGCACCCGCGTTGCCCTCCGGCTGCCCCTCCGGCTTGCCGGTGGTGAACAGCTCGTAGCGGATGTTCTCCTCCGGCACCCCGATCTCGGCGAGTTCGTCCCGCACGAGCTGCACCAGCTCGAACGGGCCACAGAGGAACCACTCGTCGACGACCTCCGGGCGGAAGATCGTGCCGAACATCGACCGCAGCTTCTCGCCGTCCAGGCGACCACTGTGCGTCGGCGAGAGCCGCTGCTCCCGAGACAGCAGGTGATGCACCGCGAGACGCGAGGGGTAGCGGTCCTTGAGGTCAGCGATGTCGTCGACGAACATCACGTCCATCGCGGCCCGATTGCCGTACACGAGGTTCATGTACGCGTTGGGGTTGCTCTCCAGCAGGGAGCGGATGATCGAGATGATCGGCGTGATCCCCGACCCCGCCGCCACCGCGACGTACCGCGACAGGCCGGTCGACTCCTCGGCGATGGCCTCGGCGTCGTTGAGCGACGTCATCGCGTGCTGCGAGACGAACGCGCCCGTCGGGCTCATGACGTCGATGACGTGCCCCGGCGCCAGGTTGTCGTTCGCCCAGTTGGAGAACAACCCGCCCAGGTCGCGCTTGATGCCGATCTTGATCTCGCCGCGCGTCGGCGCCGCGCAGATCGAATAGCTGCGGCGCACCTCCTTGCCGTCGAGCTCGGTGCGCAGCGCCACGTACTGGCCGCTGACGTAGTCGTACTCGTCGGCGAGCTCCTCGGGCACGTCCAGGGTGACCTCGATGGCCGAGTCCGTCAGCGGCCGCACCTGCGAGACCGTGAGCGGGTGGAACTGGGCGCGTTTGCGCGGGGCGATGAGCGGCATCAGAGCACCTTGAAGTAGTCGAAGGGTTCGAGGCAGGCGTTGCACTGGTACTGGGCCTTGCACGCCGTGGACCCGAAACGGGTCAGTTCACGGGTGTCGAGGGAATGGCACTGCGGGCACTTGACCGACAACGCCACGCGGGTGCCGCCGAAGCGGGGACCGTCCGCGTCACGCGCGGCCCGATGCGCCGGATCGGGCGGGGCGATGCCGTACTCCTCGAGCTTGCGGCACCCCTCCTCGCTCATCCAGTCCGTGGTCCACGCCGGTGACAGCACCACGACGACCTGCGGGTTCGCGTAGCCGTGCTCGGTGAGGACGGCCGTGACGTCGTCGCGCATCCGACCCACCGCGGGGCACCCGGAGTAGGTCGGCGTGATCTCCACGCGTGGCCCCTCGGGCGTCAGTCGCGCCGACCGGAGGATGCCGAGATCCTCCAGGGTGAGCACCGGCACCTCCGGGTCGCAGACGCTCGCGGCGAGATCCCAGATGCGGGCGGCGTCGGGGTCGGCGGGGCGAGCCGCCGCCTGCGCACCGACGTCGGCGCTCACCAGGTGGCTCCCGGGTGGGCACGGGCCACGGACTGCATCTCCGCGAGGATGAAGCCCAGGTACTCCCGCGGGATGCCCTGCCGACCGCCGGTGCGAGCGAACGGGATGCTCGGCACGGTGAGTTCGGACTCCCCGATAGCGCGCTCCAGGGCCGCCATCACCGGTTCGCGCAGCGTGGAGGGACGCACCGCCACGCCTTCGAGGGCGTCGATGAGGTCGTCGTCGGTGAACAGCTCCTCCAGGTAGGGCCACATGTCGTCCAAGCCCCGCTGCATCCGCCGCGCCGACTCCTCGGTCCCGATGCCGAGGCGCATCGTCCACTGCCAGGCGTGGTCGACGTGGTACTCGACCTCCTTGACAGCCTTGGCGGCCACCGCGGCGAGGGTCTCATCGCTGCTGCGCTGCAGCTGCTCGTAGAGGTGCACCAGGTACAGGCTGAACAGGAGTTGCTTGGCGATGGTCTGCCCGAAGTCACCGTTCGGCATCTGCACGAGGTGGCAGGCGCGGAACTCGTGCTCGGTGCGGAAGTAGGCGAGGTCGTCCTCGGTCTTGCCCCAGGCCGTCCCCGCGTAGGTGTAGAACGACCGCGCGTGCCCGAGCATGTCGAGGGCGATGTTGCCCAGCGCGATGTCCTCCTCCAGCTCCGGTGCGCGGCTGATCCACCACGAGAGCTGCTGAGAGGCGATGAGGGAGTCGTCGGCCAGACGCAGCGCGTACTGCGCGACGTTCTCCTCGGCCTTGAGGCCGGCCGCCGCGATGTCCTCGGCGGTGAGGGCCTGACCTGCGCTGATCTGGGTGGCGCTCTCGAACTGGCTCACAGGTGCTTCACTCCCTCACTGGTCGTGTAGTACGTCGCGTGCCGGTAGTTCTTGCCCTGCGGCGACTCGAAGAACGCGCCCTTGTGGTCGGGGTCGGACGTCGTGATCGCGTCAGCAGGCACGACCCACACCGACACGCCCTCGTTGCGGCGCGTGTAGAGGTCGCGGGCGTTGCGGACCGCCATGGTCGCGTCGGGGGCGTGAATCGAGCCGGCATGCACGTGCGACAGACCCCGCGAGGCCCGCACGAACACCTCCC
>JAUNTP010000012.1 GCA_030538585.1 Mobilicoccus sp. | reverse complement strand
ACCTCAAAATGCACCAACGGCAAATGAGCACGACACAACTCATCCACGTCCACGATGCTCGTCACGTTGTCAGCTTGCTCGGCCATGGCCGTTCCCACCCCATCTGAATCATCTGGTCTCCCTCACCGGTGGCAGCACCCCCGCCGCCGGTGAGACTTGCGGTCACATCTGACAAACTAGAAACGCCCCCGACGCAATACAACTCATCTCGACCAGCGAGAACGTGCAGGTCAGAGGCTTTCTGAGCACCACCTGGATGACAGTCGGACGTCCGCTTAGATGCAACTAGACCCCCATATGAACAACGTGGCCCACATTCTTGATCGAGCGTCCAATACGATCGCCCACTTCTTTTCGGAGTCAGAAGGCGACCATTTCTCGGTCAGGTGAAAAACGCAATTCTGTATGGGGTCAACGACATCGGCCCCACCTGCACCGTCTCGACTGCACGCGCGGGGAGGACCCCCGGCGGCAAGGGCGCTCACGGCCCCCGTCGGCGGCGAAAGCGCTTACGTCCCGCCACCCCCGGCCGATCAGGGACTCGTGAACGAGCTGAGGTACGCGTGAAGGGCACGTCCGATGCCGTGGTGACGGCCCTGTCCAACCTGTCCGCCGGTCTGTGGCGCATCCAGGAACTCCTGGAGCTCCTCACCTACCGCCTGGAGGTCCAACACGTTCTCATCGAGACGGGGCGCACCCGCTGGATGGGGCGGTCGACCCGCGAGATCGAGGTCGTCATCGGGGAGATGCGTGAGGCCGAGCTGATGCGCTCGGTCGACGCCGGCCCCGTGTGCGACCTGCTCGGCCTGCCCGAGGACACACCGCTGTCCGAGATCGCCGCGGCCTCGCCCGCGCCGTGGGATGACGTCCTGGACGAACACCGCGACTCCCTCACGAGGGTGACGCAAGAGCTGTCACAGCTCAGCCGGTCCAACAGCGCGATGCTCGAAGCGAGCTACAAGGCGGTCCAGGAGACCCTCGACCGCTTCAACCACGCGCAACAGGACTCCACGTACACCGCCATGGGCACCCGCGCCAGCGGCTCGGGCCGCCACCTCTTCGACCAGAAGTCCTGACCACCATTCATCCCTGGGGGGAAACAGTATGAACACGAGCACGACCGCTGAGGGTACGCAGACCAAGGTCGAGATCACCCTCTCGAACGGCCTGGTGGGCTTCCCGCTCGCGCAGCACTTCAGCCTCACCGCCACCCCGGAGGGCCTGTACGAGATGCAGTGCCTCGACATGCCCGACATGGCGTTCGTCGTCATCGCCCCGAGCCCGTTCTTCCCGGAGTACTCCCCGAAGATCGACGTCGAGACCACGCAGCGCCTCAGCCTGGAGTCCGAGGACGACGCTCTCGTGCTGCTGCTCGTCAACCTCGGCGCCGAGGACGAACAGCCCGGCGTCAACCTGCTCGCTCCCGTCGTGGTCAACCGCCACACCCGGGAGGCCGCCCAGGTCGTTCTCGCCGACCAGGACCTGCCGTTGCGTGCCGCCCTTCCTCTGGACTGAGCGGTTAGCCTTGCCGCACAACGTTCCTCACCCCTCTCACCCCTAAGGAACCACCGTGCTGGTCCTCTCTCGCCGTCCACAGCAGAGTCTGCTCATCGGCCACGACGTCGTCGTCACCGTCCTCGAGGTCAACGGCGACACGGTACGGATCGGCATCACGGCCCCGTCCGACGTGGACATCCACCGCGAGGAGATCTACCGCGACCTGCAGCAGGCCAACCAGGACGCGGGCACGGCGAAGCCGGGCGCGGCGGCGGCGCTCGCCAAGCGCATGCGCTCGCGCGGCAAGGGTGAGGATCGCACCTGAGAGATCGCCTCGCGCGACTCACGAACCGTCGACGATGCAGCCGGGACTCTTCTGTCCGGCTGCATCGTCATGTCGGGGTGCGATGCGGGCGCGGGCGCGACCCGGCCCGACGCGCAGGACGATCAGCGGGCGAGACCTGCCGTCCCCCGTACTGCGAGGATCCGACGGCTGCTGCGGCTCAGCTCTCGGCAGGCGCAGGGGCGGACTCGGGGACCCGAGCGGACTGACCCGAGGCCTCCGCCAGCAGGGCCTGGACCTCCGAGGCGCGATAGCGACGATGACCGCCGAGCGTGCGGAGCGACTGCAGCTTGCCCGCCACCGCCCATCGCGTGACCGTCTTGGGGTCGACGCGGAACAGCGCCGCCACCTCCGCCGGGGTCATCAAATCGTCGCCTGGGTCGAGCTTGTCCTGGTATGCCATCTACGGTGCCTCTCACGCATGGGTCTCAGCGTCGTCGAACTCCGGACCAGGCTAACCCGGCGGACCTGCTCCGTGCCATGCTGCTCGGCCGCAAGACCGGACACGAGGCATGGATGTGACGAACCGGACGTCTCGGACGCTCCCGGAGAGCTTCGGCGCGGCCGAAGCGGGGTGCGACACGCCGAGTGGTGCCGTGCGCTGGGGCGGGGTGCCGGTCGACAGGTCCGGTTCCGGGAATCCCCCATCGGCATGTACCGTAGGCCCCACGAAGATACGAGATTCCCGGAGCCGCTCCGTGACGGCCAGGCACGACTCGTCAGGCGAGAGTGCGTGGCCGTCGTGATGCCGCCCCGGCAGACGCGATGAGGGGGTCGACGCCATGGGGCGCGGCCGAGCTAAAGCCAAGCAGACCAAGGTCGCACGCGAGCTGAAGTACTTCAGCCCCGACACCGACCTCCGCGCGCTTGAGCGCGAGCTCCACGGGTCCAAGGACCAGCACGATCGAAGGGTCGAGGCTGAGGACGACGGCTACGAGGGCGACGACGATTGGCGCTCCGAGCGCTGAGTGGGTCGAGGGGCCCCTCGCCTCGACGTCGCACCACCTGATCGCCTGCCGCCAGGCGGTGCTCTCCTCGTGTCGTCGTGAGGGCGTCCCCCGATCGTGATCGATGGCGGCGGTGAACCCTCACCGCCGCCATCGTCGTGCCCCCCGGCTCCGGGCCGGCCGACGTGAGACCCGTCAGCGGGCGTGACGCCCGAACACCTGCACGGCTCCCCCGTGGACGCCCTTGGCGCCCTGGACGACCTCGGCGTCATCGCGCGACGTGGTGTCGTGGTCGACGACGCGACCGGCGACCCAGGCAGGCAGGTGGAGGTCGGCGCAGCGTCGCAGCGCAGCGTCGACGTCCTCGGGCGCGACGACGGCGACGAACCCGACACCGATGTTGAGGGTGCGTTCGAGGTCGGCCTCCGGGACGCGGCCCACCTGGGCCACCACGTCGAACACCGCGGGCCGGGTCCACGTGGACCGGTCGACCTCGGCCCGGACTCCCGGCGGGAGCACGCGGGCCAGGTTGGCGGCCAGCCCGCCGCCGGTGACGTGGGAGAGGGCGTGCACGTCGACGTCCTCGCTGCGGATGAGCGCGAGCAGGTCGCGGCTGTAGATGCGCGTGGGGGTGAGCAACTCCTCGCCCAAGGTTTTCCCGAACTCCGGCACGTGCCGGTCGTACTGCCAGCCGGCGCGGCCGAAGACGGCCCGCACCAGGGAGTACCCGTTGGAGTGCAGTCCGCTGGAGGCGAGCCCGAGGACGACGTCCCCCTCGCGGACCAGGGCAGGAGAGAGCACCTCGTCGTACTCGACGACGCCCGTGGCCGCACCCGCGCAGTCGTACTCATCGACACCCAGGAGACCGGGGTGCTCGGCGGTCTCGCCGCCGATGAGGGCGACGCCCGCCTGCTCGCAGGCGGCGGCGATGCCGGAGACGATGGCCGCGATCCGCTCGGGGACGACCTTGCCGCACGCGATGTAGTCGGTCATGAACAGCGGCTCGGCCCCGCTGACGACGATGTCGTCGACGACCATGCCGACGAGATCGAAGCCGATGGTGTCGTGGATGTCGAGCGCCTGGGCGATCGCGACCTTGGTGCCGACGCCGTCGGTGCTCGTGGCGAGCACCGGGCGGCGCATGTCGCGCAACGCCGACGCGTCGAACATGCCGGCGAAGCCGCCGAGGCCGCCGAGCACCTCGGGGCGGGTGGCCCGACGGACGGACTCCTTCATGAGCTCGACGGCGCGGTCACCGGCCTCCACGTCGACACCGGCAGCGGCGTAGGTGAGCGACTCGTCACTCATGCTTGCTCCTCCTGCGTGAGGGCGGCGCGACGCGGGGAACGCTCGGCCGGGCCCGTGATGATCGACGCGTCGGGGTTGCCCGGCAGCAGCGCCGACCCGCCGGACTCGAACACGAACTTGCCGAGCGTGCCGTCCTCGGGCAGCTCCATGGGGTAATCCCCCGTGAAGCACCCCGTGCAGAGGCGCTCCCGCGGCTGCGCGGTCGCCTCGATCATGCCGTCGATGGAGATGTAGCCCAGGCTGTCGGCGCCGATACTGCGCGCGATCTCCTGGACGCCCAGCCCGGTCGCGATGAGCTCGGCGCGGGAGGCGAAGTCGATGCCGAAGAAGCACGGCCACGTCACCGGCGGGGAGGAGATGCGGACGTGGACCTCGGCCGCGCCCGCTTCACGCAGCATGCGCACGAGCGCCCGCTGGGTGTTGCCGCGCACGATCGAGTCGTCGACGACGACGAGGCGCCGCCCCTTGATGACGTCCTTGAGCGGGTTGAGCTTGAGGCGGATACCGAGTTGCCGGATGGTCTGGCTCGGGGCGATGAACGTGCGGCCGACGTAGGCGTTCTTGACCAGGCCCTGCCCGTAGGGGATGCCGGAGGCCTCGGCGTAGCCGATGGCCGATGGGATGCCCGAGTCCGGCGTCGGCATGACGAGGTCCGCCTCCACCGGGTGCTCCCGGGCCAGGGTGCGTCCCATCTCGACGCGGGACTCGTAGACGCCGCGGGCGTTGATGGTCGTGTCGGGCCGGGCGAGGTACACGTACTCGAAGACGCAGCCGCGCGGTTGTGCCGGCGCGAACCGTTGGGTGCGCAGGCCGTCCTCGTCGATGGCGAGGAGCTCCCCGGGTTCCACCTCCCGGACGAAGCTCGCGCCCACGATGTCGAGGGCGGCGGTCTCGCTCGCGACGACCCAGCCCCGTTCGAGGCGCCCGAGGACGAGCGGGCGGATGCCGTGCGGGTCGCGCGCCGCGTAGAGGGTGTGCTCGTCCATGAAGACGAAGCAGAAGGCCCCGCGCACCGCGGGCAGCACCTGCCGCGCTCGCTCCTCGAGGCTCTCGGTCGAGCTGCCGGCGAGCAGCGCGGTGACGATGGCGGTGTCGGTGGTGTTGCCGCGACGCAACTCGCCCCGCACGCTCGAGCCGGTGCGCTCGTCGAGCAGATCGCGCAGCTCGGGGGCATTGACGAGGTTGCCGTTGTGGACGAGCGCGACCGTGTGGTCGTCGTGGCCGCCCAGGGTCGGTTGGGCGTTCTCCCACGTGCTGCCGCCGGTGGTCGAGTAGCGTGCGTGGCCGATGGCGATGTGGCCGGTGAGTTGGCTGAGGCTCGTCTCGTCGAAGACCTGGCTGACCAGGCCCATGTCCTTGTAGACGAGGACCCGGTTGCCGTTACTCACCGCGATGCCGGCCGACTCCTGACCGCGATGCTGCAGGGCGTACAGCCCGAAGTAGGAGAGCTTGGCGACCTCCTCGCCCGGAGCCCACACCCCGAAGACGCCGCAGGCGTCCTGGGGGCCGTTCTCGCCGGGGAGAAGGTCGTGATTGAGCTGTCCGTCGCCGCGTCGCACGCGGTCAGTCTGGCACAGCCGCGTCGCGCGGCCGATCGCCTCGGCGAAGGACGCTGTCGGCGATGACCCCGGCAGTGCCGCCCAGCAGCCCGCCGATGAGCGCGCCGAACGCGGCGAAGAAGAGGATCGAGGTGCTGGCCCCGTAGGTGGGTACGGTCGGGCCCATCATGTGGACGATCGCGCCCCCGAGGAGGCCCAGCACGACACCGAGCCCGATGAACGCCGTCCAGTTGACCTGCCGGACTCTGCGCGGTCGTGCGGGGGTGGTCGTGTCGCGAGGAGCCATGAGCGCCACGGTAGTGGCTGACCCGGCCCGGGGGCGAACGCGTGCCTCAACCCCTCACGCCGTCACTCCCGCACGAGGGGCAGATACTCGGTGAGGTCGGTGCGCTGACCGCTCGCCCGCACAGCACCCGTGTCGACGGCGACCGCCCACGTGAGATCACCCACGGCGAGCGAGAGCCACGTCTGCGCGTCCGTCTCCACCACCGCCGGGGGCGTCCCGCGGCGGTGCCGGGGCCCCTCGATGCACTGCACCACCCCGAACGGGGGCACGCGCACCTCGACCGCGTGCCCGGGCGCCCGCTCGGCCAGCTCCTCCAGGGTGTACCGCACGGCGGTGGCTCTGGTCGCGCGCCCCACGTCCTCGGCGCGCCACGCGGCCACGGCGGCAGCACCGTCGGCTGGGCTGATACGGCGGGGCATGCGGCCATCCTGCCAGGCATGCCGCACGGCGGGAGGCCAGGTGGGAGGTAGCTCGACGACCCGGTCGTGACGGTCGGGTCGTTACGGTGGAGGGATGGCCGAGTTCGTGCGGGACGCCTACGGGGTGAGCATCCTCGTCGGCGGCCACCCGCAGTCACACGTCCCAGACGACCCGCACCTGCTCATCTTCGAGTACATGCAGCACCTCACCGAGCTGGTCGACACCCTCCCCGCGGCGCCCCCGGCCCGCCTCGCGGTGACCCACATCGGCGGCGCCGGGCTGACTCTGGCCCGCTACATCCACCACACGAGGCCGGGCTCGCCGCAGATCGTGCTCGAACCCGACGCCGAGCTCACCGAACGGGTGCGGCAGGAGACGCCGCTCCCCCGCGGTCACCGCATTCGGGTGCGCGCGGTCACCGGGGAGGAGGGCGTGCCCGCCCTGCGTCGCGGCTCTGCCGACGTCGTCGTACTCGACGCTTTCGCCGACGGACGCATTCCCGGCGCGCTGACCACGCGGGAGTTCCTCACCCAGGTGGCGGGAGTTCTCGCCCCCGATGGCCTGTTCCTCGCCAACCTCTCCGACGAGCCCGGGCTTCGGTACGTCGCGCGGGTGGCCGCCACGGTGGGCGCCGTCGGCCTCACTCACCGGGCGCTCGTCGCCACCCACGACGTGTTCAAGGGACGACGGCACGGCAACGTCGTCCTCGCGGCCCGGCGCACCGAGCTGGACATCGCCGAGGTGGACCGCCGGTTGCGACGCTCGCCCTTTCCGACCTCGCTGCGCACCGACGTCGCTGGGTGGAGCCGCGGCGCAGCCGTACTCACCGACGCAGATCCGCAGTCCTCACCGGCCGCCCCGGACCCCGGGACGTGGCGCGTGCGGTGAGAAGCGCTCAGCCGACGTCGTCGGCGCGCCCGTAGTACGAGCCAGCCTCGACCTGGCCCAGCATCGACTCGTCGATGTCGTGATGGGTCGCACGCTGCCGCGGCTGGTGATGCCCGACGTCGCCGGGCGCGTCACCGACACCCCACGATTCGGGCATGTCGGTCCAGTCGGTGTCGATGTCGTCGTCGAGCCCCGTGGCGTCGCCCGCCTCACGGACCGCGACGATCTCGTCGACCCCCGGAGTCAGCAGCGTCCGTTCGGCGAACCGGCGCGCCGAGGCGACCGTCTCGACCGTCACGGGCCCCTCCGTGGAGAGGACGAACCGCTTGCCCTGGCGCACCGCCACGAACTCGGGAAAGTCACCCGAGCGCATCGCGCCGCTCGCGAGTCGACCCATGGGGTCCAGATCGGCGGACTTCGGCATGACATCGACGACGACGTACCCCACGGCGTTCCCTCTCGTTGACTGCTCGGTCAGGCCCACGACCAGCCTATCCGCGCAGAGCCACGTCTCAGTCGAACGCGCGCCCCGTGATCGCTTCGTAGGCGCCGATGTAGGTGTCGCGGGTCGCGTCGATCACGTCCTGGGGCAGCGGTGGCGGCGCCTGGCCGCCATGACGGTCCCAGCCGGACTCGGGCGAGGTGAGCCAGTCGCGCACGAACTGCTTGTCGTAGGAGCGCTGCGCCCGCCCGGGGACGTACTCCGCCGCCGGCCAGAACCGGGAGGAGTCCGGGGTGAGGACCTCGTCGGCGAGCACCAGGTCGCCGTCCACCACACCGAACTCGACCTTGGTGTCGGCGATGAGGATGCCGCGCCGCGCGGCGATCTCGTTGCCGTGGGCGAGGATCGACGTCGTCATCTCGGCCACGGCCGCGGCGAGGTCGGCACCCACCTCGTCGACGACGTCCGCGTACGTCATGGGCTGGTCGTGCTCGCCGACCGGCGCCTTCGTCGTGGGGGTGAAGATCGGTTCGGGCAACCGCGAGGCCTCGGTGAGGCCGTCGGGCAGCTCGACCCCGCACACCGATCCTCGCTCGCGGTACTCGACCAGGCCGCTGCCGGTGAGGTAGGCCCGCGCCACGCACTCGACGGGCAGCATCGGCAGGCGGCGCACGAGTAGCGCCTGTCCCTGCACCTGGGCCGGCACGTCGGTGGAGACGACGTGGTTGGGCACCAGATCGGCGAACTGCTCGAACCACCACAGCGACAACTGCGTGAGCACCCGCCCCTTGTCGGGGATGAGCGAGTCGAGCACGTGGTCGTAGGCGGAGATGCGGTCGGAGGCGACGAGCAGCAACACGTCCTCGCGCGGCTCGCCGGCATCGTCGAGCGGTGCGTAGAGGTCACGCACCTTGCCGGAGTAGGTGTGGACGTAGCCGGGCAGGTCGACGCTCATGCAGGGCTCCCCGGGCGACGGACGCGGCCCTCGGCGGCGGCCAGGCCGATGTCGCGGCGGTGCTGCGACCCGCTGATCGAGATTCCGGCGACGCCGTCGTAGGCGCGGCGCCTGGCCTCGGCGAGGTCGGACCCGGTCGCCACGACCGACAGCACCCGGCCTCCGGAGGTCACCAGGCCGTCTGCACTCCGCCGGGTCCCGGCGTGCAGCGCGTACGCCTCACCGAGGTCGCCGATCTCGACGGCGTCGCCCTTGCGCGGCGCCTCCGGGTAGCCGCGGGCGGCGACGACGACCGTGACGGCGTGGTCCTCACTCCACTCCAGGGGCGGAAGTTCGTGCAAGCGGCCCGTCGCCGCGGCGGCAAGCACACCACCGAGCGGGGTCGTCAGCCTGGCGAGGACGACCTGGGTCTCCGGGTCACCGAACCGCGCGTTGAACTCGACGACGCGCAGACCGTGCCGGGTGAGGGCCAGGCCCACGTACAGCACCCCGACGAAGGGGACCCCGCGACTCGCCATCTCCGCCACGGTGGGCCGGGCGATCGTCTCGAGGACCTCCTCGACGAGGGTGTCCGGCGCCCAGTCCAGCGGTGAGTACGCGCCCATGCCGCCGGTGTTGGGGCCACGACCGCCGTCCTGCAGACGCTTGAAGTCCTGCGCCGGGGCCAACGGCACGACCGTGGTGCCGTCGGTGAGACAGAACAGGGAGATCTCCGGCCCGTCGAGGAACTCCTCGATGACGACCTGCGGTGCGGGCTCGCCCGGACCGACCTTGCGTTCCAGGCACTGGGCCGCGTGCGCCAGCGCCTGACTGCGCACCTCCGTGACGACGACGCCCTTGCCTGCGGCGAGACCGTCGTCCTTGACGACGAACGGCGCGCCGAAGCGCTCGAACGCCTCCATGACCTCGTCCACACTGCGGCAGACGATCGCGTCGGCCGTCGGCACACCGGCGGCCTTCATGACCTCCTTGGCGAACGCCTTGCTGCCCTCGAGTTGGGCCGCCTGCGCGCTGGGCCCGAAGCACGGGATGCCGCGCTCGACGACCGCGTCCGCGCATCCGGCCACCAGAGGCGCCTCCGGTCCGATGACGACGAGGTCGGCGCCGTGCGCGACGGCGAGGTCGCCCACCGCCGCGGGGTCGGCGCCACCTCCGGGCAGATCGATGCAGGAGGCGACGTCCGCCATACCGGGATTGCCGGGCGCGACGACCACCTCCCCCACCTCGGGGTCGCGACGAAGCGCGAGGGCGAGGGCATGTTCGCGGGCACCACTACCGATGACGAGGACCTTCACGCCCCCAGACTAGAACGACCCGGGTGACCGCGACCCGGGAGTCCGAACGCCCACCGAAGCCGCCCGCCGACTACGGTGATCAGCGAGAAGTGGCGGATTTCGTTGCCAGCAGGAGGAATTCATGTCGTCACGGACGCCGGAAGGGCCGCTGGGCGGGTTCACACCCACCGAACT
This sequence comes from Mobilicoccus sp., assembly GCA_030538585.1. Classification (GTDB taxonomy): domain Bacteria; phylum Actinomycetota; class Actinomycetes; order Actinomycetales; family Dermatophilaceae; genus Mobilicoccus. Next base: position 24,369 of record JAUNTP010000012.1, on the reverse strand, counting down.
CGGTGGCGGCACCGCCGACCGTCCGGAGATCTTCCCGAGCCCGTTGATCGGTGAGGTCGACCGGTGGACGACCCGCATGTACCTCCTCGCGGTCCGCACCCCGAGCCTCACCCGGCCGCGCATGATCACCGCCGGTGTGCCGCCCGAGCTCATCGACACGTGCACCGAGGTCCTCACCGAACAGGGACTGCTCCGCGCCACGACCCCCGATACGTGGGAGGCGATCCCGCCGGACGTCGCGCTGCCCGCGATGGCCGCCCGGTACGAAACACAGGCCAACTACCTGCGTGACACGAGTACCGAGCTGTTGCAGGTGTATCGCGCCGCACGGCTCCGCACGGGCGATCCGGCGCCGGGCGTCACGGTGCTCGGCAACCTGGAGGAGTTGAGCGCGGCGGTGGAGGACGTCACCGCCGCCGCGACGAGCCAGATCTGGGCCGCCTACGACACCTCGCCCCGCACCACCCACCTGTTCGGGGCCGACCTGTCCTGGCACCGCAACCGCCTCTTTGCCGTGGAGGGCGCGCCGCTGGAGCGGTTCACGACGTTCGATTCGCGGATGATGCAGCATCCCCGGGCCGGTGACGTGCTGCTGGCGCGCACCGAGAGCGGCGAGGAGATCCGCTTCCTCAACGCGCTGCCGTTCTCGATCGTCGTCGCCGACGACACGAGCGCGGTGATCGACCTCACCTCCTTCGACACCTCCGGCGCCGGCTCGGTCCTCATCCAGGACCGGCGCATCGTCCTCGCCGTGCGCGCCCTCTGTCAGACGTGGTGGCGTCTCGCGACTCCGCTGGCCTGGGACAGCCTCGGCGACATCGACCGGCGCAGCGCCCTGATCCTCTCGATGCTCGCCGCAGGAGCCACCGACGCGACGATGGCCGCCCGCGCAGGCCTGTCCCAGCGAACGGTGGAACGGCGGGTCAGCGCACTCATGACCCAGCTCGGCGCAGCCACCCGCTTCCAGGCAGGCGTCCTCGCAGCCCGCCGAGGCTGGCTCTGACCCCCGGTTCGTTGGTCGAGGAGGAGCGCAGCGACGTCTCGAGACCACCGCGCCTATCGCAGTCGCGCGGGCAGTGGTCTCGAGACGCTTCGCTCCTCGACCAACGGAGGGTGGGTCCTCGCGCTGCGGGCGACCGTGCTCCCCACCGTCCGGGGGCCCGTAGAGTAGTACGCCGACCCCGGGACGACGCGGGGATGAGTGAGGAGCGCCGTGACCGACCCGATCGACGCCGCGTCCGACGCAGCCGCCGATGTCCTCGCGGCGGAGCTCGCCGTCGAACAGGCACACGTCGACCGCGTGCATGCCGAACTCGACAAGGCAGGCGCGCGGGCCGCGCTCGTCGAAGCCGAAGGCATGTCCCGCGGCCGCACCGAACGCACCGGCGACATCCGCGACGAAGAAGTCTCCGGCCTGTTCGCCCGCGACGCCCTCGTCTTCAGCGCCGGCCGCCGGCGCCTCGACCTCGAACGACAGCAAGAAGGCCTCGTCTTCGGTCGCCTCGACCTCGAAGACACCCACGGGCGCGAGGTCCGCTACATCGGGCGCCTCGGCGTGCGCGACGACGACTACGAGCCCCTCGTCATCGACTGGCGCGCCCCAGCAGCCTCCCCGTTCTACCGCGCGACCCCCGTCGAGCCGCTCGGCGTGCTCCGCCGCCGGGTCCTGCGATGTCGCGGCGACCGCGTCATCGGCGCGGAGGACGACCTCATGACGAGCGACGCCCCCGACGACCTCGTCGTCCTCGGCGAAGGCGCCCTCATGGCGGCGCTCGGCCGCAGCCGGAGCACCCGCATGCGCGACATCGTCGCCACCATCCAGGCCCACCAGGACGAAGCGATCCGCGCCCCCGCCCGCGGCGTCACCGACATCACCGGCGGACCCGGCACCGGCAAGACCGTCGTCGCGCTGCACCGGGCCGCCTACCTGCTCTACTCCGACCGCCGCCGCTACGAGGCCGGTGGCGTCCTCGTCGTCGGTCCCTCGGCCGCGTACACCGCCTACATCGAACGGGTCCTACCCTCCCTCGGTGAGGACTCCGTGACGCTCCGCGCGCTCGGCGACGTCGTCGAGGCCTGCACCGCCGGGCGGCTCGACCCTCCGGAGGCCGCCGCGATCAAGGGCTCGCTGCAGATGCGCCGCGTGCTCGCACGGGCCGCGCGCGACACCATCCCCGGAGCGCCGGAGGAGCTGCGCGCCATGGTCGAGGGCCGCCCGGTGCGCCTGCGTTCCCGCGAACTCGACCGCGCCCGCTCCAAGGTCCTCTCCCGCCAGCAGCGCAACGGCTCACGCGAGGCCATGACCCGCGTCCTCGCCGCCGAGGCGTGGGCGCAGGTACGCCGCCCCGAGGACCGCGACGTCGAGCGAGAAGAGTTCGTCGCGACGTTCATCGACCACCTCGACGTCGACGCGTTCCTCGACGAGTGGTGGCGCCCCGTCGACCCCCGCGAGGTCGTTCTGTGGCTCGCCGACCCCGACCGCGCCCGCCGCTGCGTGCGCGGCGAGTACACCCGCGAGGAGGCCGCTGTCCTGTCGGCGTCCGTCGCCGAGACGGTGCGCACCGGCCTCTGGTCGACCGCCGACGTCGCCCTGGTGGACGAGGTCGCGGTACGCATCGGTGAGGTGGCGCACGTGGAGGAGGAACGCGGCTTCTTCGAGATCGAAGAGCTGGACGCGCTCGAGGCCCAGCACGCCCTGCGACCGGGTCTGCAGGGCGCGGGCGCTGGATCACCGACGCGGCAGACGGCGCACGGGGGGCGAGGCGCTCTCCTGCGGGGCCACGTCGGCCCGCCGGCCGAGTACGCGCACGTGCTCGTCGACGAGGCGCAGGACGTCACCCCGATGCAGTGGCGCATGCTCGGCCGCCGCGGCCGGTGGGCGAGCTGGACCATCGTCGGAGACGCCGCACAAGCGTCGTGGGAGGACCTGGAGGAGTCGACCGCCGCCCGCGAGGACGCCATCGGTTCGAGCACCCGCCGGGCCTTCCACATGAGCACCAACTACCGCAACGCGCGGGAGGTGTTCGCCTACGCCGAGCGCGTCATCCGCGAACACGTCCCGGACGCCGACATCCCCGACGCTGTGCGCGAGACCGGGGTCGAGCCGCTGGACCGCACCGTGCCCGAAGCCGAACTCGTCGACGCCGTCGCGGCCTCGGTGACGTCACTGGCCGAGGAGGTCGCGGGAAGCATCGCGGTCATCCCCCCGGCCTCGTGGGAGGCGCCGGTCACGGCCGCGCTGGAGACGCTCGTCACGACCCACCCCGACCTGGCCGAACGGCTCGTGCTCGTCGACCCGCTCTCCAGCAAGGGTCTGGAGTACGACGCGACGGTGGTCGTCGACCCCGACGGGATCGTCGCCGAATCCCCCGGCGGCGTGCGGGTGCTCTATGTCGTCCTCACCCGCGCCGCCCACCGCATGCACGTCCTACGGCCGACCTGAGCGGGCGTGTGCGTCAGGGCTGGATGAGGGTGCGGACCCGCTCGGCACCCAGGCTCAGCAGGAGGGTCGGGATGCGCGGGCCCGTGTCGCTGCCCACGAGCAGGCGGTAGAGCAGGGCGAAGAGGGCGCGCTGCTCGGCCTTGACCTCCGGTGGGAGCTTCTTCTCGCCGATGTCGAACCCGGCCCGGATCTTGGGGATGCCGTAGACGAGCGTCGTCAGGCCGTCGAGCGACCAGTCGTCCTCGAGACGCTCCGCGAGCAGGTCGAGGGACTCCCGCTGACCCGGCTCCAAGGACGCGAGCAGCTCGGCGTCCGGCGTCTCCCGCACGTGGGTGCGGTCCGACTCCGGCATCTGCGTGAGGACCCAGGTCTGGGCGCAGTCCAGGCGCGGCCGCAGCGGGTCGAGGCTGTCGAGGTCGACGTCGTCGCCGACCATGCCGCGCACGATGCGCAAGCTCTGGTCGGGGTCGCCACCGGTGATGTCGATGACCGAGGCGAGGGCGCGGTACGGCAGCACGACCGGCGTCGTGGGCAGCTCGCCCGCCGCCGTGCCCATCGCGCGCGCGTGCATCGCGAGGTCGCCCGGCTGCGCGGCCGGGGTCGTCACCTTGCGACCCAGGGCGTCCCACTCGTCGTAGAGACGCTGGATCTCGGCGTCGAACGCCACGCTGAACGACTGGTTGGGCCGACGCCGCGTGTAGAGCCACCGCAGGAGTGCGGGCTCCATGATCTGCAGCGCATCGGCCGGGGTCGGCACACCGCCACGCGACGAGCTCATCTTGGCCTGGCCCGCGATACCGACGAAGGCGTACATCGGGCCGATCGGCTGGTGTCCCCCGAAGATGGGGCCCACCAGCTCGCCGCCCACCACGTATGAGGACCCGGGGGAGGAGTGGTCGACACCGGAGGGCTCGAAGTCGACGCCCTCGTACGCCCAGCGCATGGGCCAGTCGACCTTCCAGACGAGCTTGCCGCGGAAGTCGGAGTCCAGGCGCATGGACTCGGTGACCTCCTCGCCCTGCGGGCCACGGGCCACGTAGGTGAGCTCGGTCGTGTCGTCGTCGTAGGCGACCACGCGGGTGTCGTCGGTCCCGAACGCGAGGCTGTACGGCTTGAACGGGAAGTACCCCGATGCGCCCCCGCCGTCGTCCTCGCTCGCGGCGCCGCTGCCCTCGATCGCCTCGGCCTCGGCGGCGGCGTCCTCGCTGCTCTGCTGCGACGACGGAACAGGCTCGGGCGCGGCCTTGGTGCGGTACTGCCCGAGCACGGCGTCGATCTCGCCGCGGCGAGCCATGGCGTGCAGCACTTGGTCACGGTAGGCACCCGAGGTGTACTGCTCGGTCTGACTGATGCCCCTGAACTCCACGCCCAGGGCTGCCAGGGACTCGCTCATCGCGGCCTTGAAGTGCTCGGCCCAGTTGGGGTGGTCGCTCCCCCGCGGCGCCGGCACGCTCGTGAGCGGCTTGCCGATGTGCGCCTCCCAGGAGGAGTCGATCCCCTCCACGCCTGCGGGCACTTTGCGGAACCGGTCGTAATCGTCCCAACTGATGATGTGTTCGACCGCGATACCGCGGCGCGCGATCTCGTCGGCGACGAGGTGCGGGGTCATGACCTCGCGCAGGTTGCCGAGGTGGATCGGACCCGACGGCGAGAGGCCCGACGCGCACACGATCGTGCGCTCGGGGTCGCGGGCGTGTGCGGCGGCGATGACATCCTCGGCGAAGCGCGCGACCCAGTCGACCTCGGTCTGCTTGTCCCCCTTGCCTCGGCGCCGACGAGCAGGGCGCGCGTCGGTGGGGTTGGTGTCGTTCATGAGCGTCCTTGCGATACGTGACGGAAGCGTGCGCGGTGCGGGTCAGGAGTGGAGGAGCTTGTGCCGCTCGATAACCTCGTCACGGCCGGGGCCGACGCCGATGACGGAGATCCGTGCGCCGATGAGCTCCTCGAGGCGCAGCACGTAGTCCTGCGCGGCCTGCGGCAACTCCTCGAAGGTGCGGGCCTGGGTGATGTCTTCGCTCCAGCCCGGCATCTCTTCGTACACGGGCACGGCGTGGTGGAAGTCGCTCTGGTTGACCGGCATCTCGTCATACCGCGTGCCGTTGACCTCGTAGCCGACGCAGATCGGCAGGGTCTCGAAGCCGGTGAGCACGTCGAGCTTGGTGAGGACGTAGTCGGTGACGCCGTTGATGCGGGTGGCGTAGCGGCCGATGACGGCGTCGGCCCAGCCGCAGCGGCGCGGGCGCCCCGTCGTCGTCCCGAACTCGAAGCCGTTGGCGCGCAGACGTTCGCCGAACTCGTCGTGGAGCTCGGTCGGGAACGGGCCCTCCCCGACGCGGGTCGTGTACGCCTTGAACACGGCGACCACTCGGTCGATCTGCGTGGGCCCGATGCCCGAACCGGTGCACGCACCGGCGGCAGTGGCGTTGGAGCTCGTCACGTAGGGGTAGGTGCCGTGGTCGACGTCGAGCATGGTCGCCTGGCCGGCCTCGAAGAGCACGACCTTGTCGTCGGCCAGCGCCTCGTGCAGCTCCAGACCGGTGTCGACGACCATCGGGTGGATGCGGTCGCGGTAGGTGAGCAGCTCGCCCACGACCTCGTCGACGTCGATCGCGCGACGGTTGTAGATCTTGACGAGCAGGTGGTTCTTCGTCTCCAGGGCGGCGTCGACCTTCTGCCGCAGGATCGACTCGTCGAAGAGGTCCTGCACGCGCAGGCCGACGCGGTTCATCTTGTCGGCGTACGTCGGGCCGATGCCGCGGCCCGTGGTGCCGAGGCGACGCTTGCCGAGGAACCGCTCGGTCACCTTGTCGAGGGTGCGGTTGTACGGCGGGATGACGTGGGCGTTCGCGCTGATGCGCAGCTTGCTCACGTCGATGCCCCGCGCACCGAGGGCCTCCAGCTCGTGAAAGAGGACTTCGAGGTCGATGACGACACCGTTGCCGATGACGGGCGTGACATTGGGCGAGAGGATGCCGCTGGGCAGCAGGTGCAGCGCGTACTTCTCACCGCCGACGACGACCGTGTGCCCCGCGTTGTTGCCGCCGTTGAACTTGACGACGTAGTCGACGTCCTTGCCGAGCAGGTCCGTCGCCTTGCCCTTGCCCTCGTCGCCCCACTGGGCTCCGATCAGCACGATCGCCGGCATCGCCGACACCTCATTTCGCTCGTTCATGTCTGCGGCAGGGCTCACCGTCCGCAGGGAGCGACGCGCGCGGCGCGGCCACATCCTCGCCGAGCCTACCGCTTCGCCCCCGACCGGCCTCATGGCCGAAGGTCCGCACCCGGCGTCCCGCCACGCGCCGTTCACGGCTTCGCGCATGAATTACCCTCGTACTGGGGGACATCCTGCCGATGAGGGACGAGTCGACGTGCGCCCACCGGCGCGCTCGATGCCCGACGACACCAAGGAGCGCTTCGACATGACCTCCCGCCGAACTCTCGCCGTGACCGTGGCCATGTGCGCCGTTCTCGCCGCCTGCGGGCAGAGCGAGCAAGAGGAGCCCACCGGGGCGACCTCCCCGACCACGACCCCGGTGGCGGCGACCGCCACCGCCGCGGCGACGCCCACCGAGACCGCGACCTCCGAGCCGGCCCCGGCGACCGAGACCACGACCGGTGGTGACAGCACCCCGACGTCGACGCCGCAGGCGACGCAGCGCACCAACTCCCAGCAGGGCTCCGGTTCGGCCACGGGCACGGTGTCCGAGACGACGCCCGGCGACTACGGCGACGCCGCCGTGACGGCCTGGGCGGCCGGTGACCTCGACACCGCGAGAAAGTACGTGTCCTCGTCGGCGGCCAGTGGACTCGGGTCCGCGCCCGAGGGTGAGCTGCTGCGCGTCGCCTGCGAGGGCGACATGTGCAGCTACACCACCGAGGCCGGTGAGCGCGTGACGCTGACCTTCGACCTGTCCACGGTGGAGGCCGGGCAGGCGGGCGGCATCGTCGCCGTCAAGGTCGACTGACCCCGCCCACACCACGCCACGAAGGCCCCAGGACTCGCGACACCCCACGGACGCCGGCCCTCACCGCCGAAACCGTCGGTTCAAACCGACGGTTTCGGCGGATGTGTGGGTTTGCCCTGTCGCCGGGCGTCGGTCGCGCGGTGCCTCGGGGGGCTGCGACGATGGTGCCTCGACCCCCGACTGGAGGAACCCATGGAGCACAAGAACCTGCTGGAGCCGCCGGAGACCCTGCTGGAGGTCGACCCGGCCGACGCCGAACTGCTTGCCGGCGCCGATCCGGCCATCACGGCGGGGCGCTTTCCGAGTTCGGCGCTGGCGTGGGCGACGCTCGCCGAACACGCCCTCGCACAGGGGTTCACGGTGGAGGCGTACGCCTACGCCCGCACCGGCTACCACCGCAGCCTCGACCAGTTGCGTCGCGCCGGCTGGAAGGGCGCGGGCCCGGTGCCGTGGCGCCACGTCCCCAACCGGGGTTTTCTCCGCAGCGTCGCCGCCCTCTCCCGCGCCGCCGGTGAGATCGGGGAGGACGAGGAGCGGGAGCGCTGCGCCACCTTCCTGCGGGACTCCAGCCCCGAGGCCGCCGACGCCCTCGGCTTCTGACCTGCCCCTACCGACCGGCGTGGACCACTCACACGAGGCGCGCGTCGATACGTCACGCAGTGGGGTTCGGCGCGAACCCTTTCGAGGTGGCGCCCAGCCACGCCAGGGCGCTCGGGAAGTACGGCGTCCACACCTCGGAGCGGTGTCCACCGGCGGGCAGGATCGTCGGCGTGAGTGACGTCGGTGCCCGCACCGCCGACATCAGCTCGTCCATCTGCGGCGCGACGAGGTGGGTGTCGGGCAGCGACCACAACGCCCACAGGGCCACCGGCGGCGCTGACGCCGCCACCCGCGTCAGGTCATAGCGACGAGCTTGCTCGCTGTCCGGCGCGAACGGGGCGTAGCTGGTGCTGAAGTCGGGCCGCGCGTACCCGCCGAACGAGATCGCCGTCGCGAACGTCTGCGGGTGCAGCATCGTCGTCATGAGGCTGCAGTAGCCGCCGGCGCTCGTGCCCAGCGTGGCCCAGGAGTCCCGGCCGCTCTTGGCGCGCAGATGCGTGTACACCCAGGCGGGCACGTCCTGCGTCAGCCACGTCTCGACGCGTCCGCCGCTGCCGTCGACGCACTCGGTGTCGACCCCGCCCGGCGCCCAGTACGGGATGACGATGATCGCCTCGGACACGCGATGGGCGGCGACCTCGTCGGCCATTGCCTGATCCATGTCGAACACGTTGAAGTACGCCATCGGCGCCGGGTCGAACCCGTGAAAGGTCTCGATCACCGGGTACTCGCGGCGAGCGTTCTCGGGGCGGGTGTACGACGGCGGCACCCAGATCAACACTGTGCCCGACATGCCGCTGACCGGACCGGGCACCGTGACCTCCTGGTAACCGCCTCCGGTCGTCGTCGGGGTGAGCGTCAACGTGGTCGAGGCACGCGGCGCCGTCGACTGTGCCGCCGGCGGGAACGCGGCCGTCTTCTCCACGACGGCGGTGACCGGCGTCGCGCCGCGCACCGGCTGCGGCGGAAGCACCTCGATCGGCCCGACCAGCGACGCCAGGTCGGCCCAGTCGGTGTACCAGCCGTACTGGGCGTTGATCGGCGCCGCGACGTTGAGCACGCCGAGCACCACGAGAACGACGATCGCCACCAGCCTGCGCAGGATCGCGACCACTCCGGGGCCCGCGGCCCTCGGCCACCGGATCACCACCCACAACACTGCCGCGAGGAACACGCCCCGCAGGCCCCACACGACGACCGGATCCGTCAGTGACATCGCGCCCTCCCTCCGGCTGTCGGCGACAATCACCGAGCGTGTTGAGGGAGCGCTGAACGCTTGGGCGGGCGCTCAGCATCGCCGGTGAGTGTGTGCCTCGTCGGCGCGGGGGCGCGCCGGGAAGGGGCGGACCATGCTCGATCCGACAAGCGGCATCGCCCTCGGCGGGTACGCCCAACCCGTGTTCGACCCGTCCTACGCGCCGATCGCGGAGGGCAGTGCCGCGTGGAAGCGGTACAACCTCGTCGATCTCGCGGCACATCATGCGCCGCCGGTCGCGTTGTGGATGCTCACCTCGAAGAAGGACACGCTCTCCTACCCGACGAGTTCGAAGCTCATCACGGCGGCGCGCGCCCCGATGTCCCTCACGCCCACCGTGCTCGACACCGGCGCCCACCGGGCCGAGGTGTGGATCCCCTACATCGAACCGTCCCTGTCGTGGCTGGCTGCCACGAGCCACGGCTTCTCGGCCAAACACACCACGACCTGACCCATCCCCCGCAGCACGACGCGGCGCCCACGACCGACAGGTCGTGGGCGCCGCGTCATACGTTCCCGGTGAGGGCAGAGCCTCAGCCCTTGTGGGTGCCGGCGCTGCGCAGGTTCTCGCAGGCCTCGACGATGCGGGCGGCCATGCCGGCCTCGGCCGACTTGCCCCACGCACGCGGGTCGTACTGCTTCTTGTTGCCGACCTCGCCGTCGACCTTGAGGACGCCGTCGTAGTTGCGGAGCATGTGCTCGGCGACCGGGCGGGTGAAGGCGTACTGGGTGTCGGTGTCGACGTTCATCTTGACGACGCCGTAGTCGACCGCGTCGCTGATCTCCTGCGGCAGCGAGCCCGAACCACCGTGGAAGACGAGCGCGAGCGGCTTGTCGCCGGCCTTGTCGCCGTACTTCTCGCGGATGGCGTCCTGGCACTCCTTGAGGATCTCCGGGCGCAGCTTGACGTTGCCCGGCTTGTACACGCCGTGCACGTTGCCGAAGGTCAGCGCGGCCATGTAGCGGCCGTTCTCGCCGAGACCGAGAGCCTCGACGGTGGCCAGGGCGTCCTCGGTGGTGGTGTACAGCTGGTCGTTGATCTCGTTGGCGACGCCGTCCTCTTCACCGCCGACGACACCGATCTCGACCTCGAGGACGATCTTGGCCTGACGCGCGAGCTCGAGCAGCTCCTTGGCGATCTCGAGGTTCTCCTCGAGCGGCACGGCCGAGCCGTCCCACATGTGCGACTGGAAGATGGGCAGACCCGTCTTCTCGACCTGCTCCTTGGAGGCCGCCAGCAGCGGGCGCACGAACCCGTCGAGCTTGTCCTTGGGGCAGTGGTCGGTGTGCAGGGCGATGTTGATCGGGTAGTTCTTGGCGACCTCGGCGGCGTAGGCCGCGAACGCGAGCGAACCGGCGACCATGTCCTTGACCGTGGGGCCCGACAGGTACTCGGCGCCACCGGTGGAGACCTGGATGATGCCGTCGCTGCCCGCGTCGGCGAAGCCGCGCAGAGCCGCGTTGAGGGTCTGGCTGGAGGAGACGTTGATGGCCGGGTAGGCGAAGGAGCCCTCCTTCGCCCGGTCGAGCATGTCGGCGTAAACATCGGGGGTTGCGATGGGCACGAGGGCGCTCCTTCGTCTGTCGACGTGTCCGCGCCGGCTGCGCGGACCGGACTGACCTCATCCTAGTGGCCACACCCTGACCCGGGCAGGGTGGGGACCGTGGGCCTGAACCGTGCGGACCGGGGGTCCTACGACCAACGGACACTGACGCGACCGACCCCGACCGCACCATCCTGAAGGCGTCGACACCGTGTCGTCATCAGATCCGAAAGGCGCGTCGCCATGTTCCGCTCACACACCTCTCTCGCCGTCTGTTCGGGCCTCACGGCCATCGCCCTGGCCGGCACGATCGGACTCTCCGCCTGCTCCACCTCCGCCGACACCGCCGGCACGGCAACCCCCGCGGCGCCCGCCACCGTCGCCGCCCCCGCGACCGGCAGCACCGCGGCCAAGGTCAACGCCAACACCGCGAGCGAGGCCGACATCGCGAACGCCCTGCGCAACGCCGGGGTCGCGAACGCCGACAAGATGGCGAAGGAGGTCGAGGAGTACCGGCCCTACACCGCGAGCTCTTCGAGGTCTACAGCGACTACGCGCGCGTGGACGACCGCGCCGCGGCACTCTGGCTGACCATCGCCTCGCTCGTCGCCCTCGGGATCGTGCTCGTCATCGGTCTGCTCGCGCCGTTCGTGTGGTGGCTGTCCCGGCGGCTCGAGGCGGCTCAGGATGCCCGCGAGGCTGCCCTCATGCTCGCCGTCGAGGCATCGGAGCAGGAACGGCGGCGCGTCGCGCGGACGTTGCACGACGGTCCGGTCCAGGAGTTCGTCGCCGCCTCGCTCGCCCTCGTCGGTGCCGCGGATCGCCTGCGGGGGATAACGGCGAGCTCCCAGGACGGCAGCTCTCGTCCTCCCGCTGCGATCGCCGCCGATGAGGTCGATGCCGCCGCCGGCACGATCCGGCGCGGTGTCGCCGGGCTGCGGGGCCTGCTCGTCGAGTTGGCGCCGCCGCGTCTGTCGGAGGCCGGCATCGTCGCCGCCGTCGAGGTCCGAGACGACGGCGTCGGCTTCGATCCTGATCTCCTGGCTGCACGCCGGCGCGAGGGGCACCTGGGGGTTGCGGGCCTGACGGATCTCGCCGTCGAGGATGGCGCGACGTTCGCGGTCCGCACCGCCCCCGGCGCGGGGACGACCTGGCGGATGATGTGGCCGTCGAGCGACGAGGAGGAGATGGCGTGAGCACCCCGGAGCACACCCCGCACGGCCCCCGCCCCGAAGCACCTGCGCACGACGAGCCGGGTACCCCCATCCGGGTTCTGCTCGTCGACGACCACCCGCTCGTGCGAACGGGACTGCGCACGGTGTTGTCCACGCGCGGGATCGACGTCGTCGGCGAGGCGGGCGACGGAGCGGAGGTGGAGGGAGCCGTGGCGGCCACCGATCCCGACGTCGTCCTCATGGACCTGTCGATGCCCGGCGTCGACGGTGTCGCCGCCACCGGGGCGCTGACCCGGTCGGGCGCGCGAGCCCGCGTCGTCGTCCTCACGAGCTTCGGCGACCGCCACCAGGTGGGCGCGGCGCTGCGGGCGGGCGCCGTCGGCTACTTGCTCAAGGACAGCGACCCGGCCGATATCTGCCGCGCCGTCCGGGATGCGCACGCCGGGCACGCTCCGCTCGACCCGCGGGTCGCCGGAGCGCTGCTGCCCGGGGCGGGAGCCCCTGGGCCCGCGAGCGATCTCCCGGCCGGGGTGACGCTCAGTCCCCGGGAGCGGGAAGTCCTCTCGCTCGTCATGCGCGGCCGCGCGAACAAGCAGATCGCGCGCGAGCTCGGCATCACGGAGCGCACCGTCAAGGCGCACCTGGGGCAGGTGTTCCGCGCCATCGGCGTGGCCGACCGCACCAGCGCCGCCCTGTGGGCGCGAGACCACGGCCTCGACCGCTGACGTCAGCGGTCGAGGCGTACCGGGTCAGAGCAGCGCGTGGGCCAGCAGGTAGCCGACGATGCTGGCCACCAGCACGCACAGGAACCCCGGCATGAGGAAGCTGTGGTTGATGACGAACTTGCCGATGCGCGTCGTCCCCGACCGGTCGAAGCCGATGGCGGCGAGGTCGGAGGGGTAGGTCGGCAGGATCCAGTAGCCGTACCCGGCGCTGATGAGACCGATGACGGTCACCGGGTCGACGCCGAGGGCGAGCCCGACCGGCGCGATCGCGGTGATGGCGGCGGCCTGGGAGTTGACGAGCTTGCTGATGAGGACCAGCACGAGGGCGTACAGCCACGGCGCAGAAGCGACGACGTCGGCGAGGGAGGCCTCGAGCATCTCCAGGTGCGCGGCGAAGAACGTGTCGCTCATCCACGCGACACCGAACACGGCGAAGATCGCGACCATGCCGGCCTTGAACACGCCGCTGTTGGGGACGTCCGCGGCCTTGACCTTGCAGGTCAGCAGGATGAGGGCACCTGCGACGAGCATGACCATCTGAATGGTGAGGTTCATCGACAGGGCCACGGGCTCGCCCGCGTCGTTGGGGAACGCCGGGCGCAGCGCCTCGAACGCGCCGAGGAACACGACGATGGCGATGCCGGTGAAGAAGATCGTCACGGCGCGGTAGGCCGCGGCCGGGGACTCGCTGTCGAGCAGGGTTGTGCCGCCGCCGTAGACGTACTCACGCTGCTTGGGGTCGGCGATGCGGGCCTGGAACTCCGGGTCGTCGTCGAGGTCCTTGCCGCGGCGCAGCGACCACAGCGCGGCGACGATGACGCCGGCGAGGGAGGCGGGCATCGAGACCATGAGGATCTGCGGGATCGTGTAGGAGGTGTCGATGACACCGTTGTGCTCGGCGAGGATCGAGACCATCGACACGATCGCCACCGACACCGGCGACGCGGTGATGCCCATCTGGGAGGCGACCGACGAGATGCCCATCGGGCGCTCGGGCCGGATGTTCTTGCTGAGCGCGATGTCGCTGATGATCGGCAACATCGTGTAGACGACGTGGCCGGTGCCGCAGAGCACGGTGAGGGTCCACGTCGTGAGCGGGCCGAGGATCGTGATGCGCTCGGGGTACTTGCGCAGGATGCGCTCGGCGACCCGCATGAGGACGTCGAGGCCGCCCGCGGTCTGCAACACCGACGCGCAGCCGATGACCGCGAGGATCGTCAGCATCACCTGCACGGGGGGTGACCCCGGGGGCAGGCGGAAGACGAAGACCAGCAGCACGAGACCGAACCCGCTGACGAGGCCGAGTCCCATCCCGCCCCGCTTCGCACCGACGAGCAACACGGCGATGACGACGAGGAATTGGAGGATGATGAGGGCGAGATCCATGGCGATTCCGAGGGATGAGAAGGGGTGTTTCCTCAAAGGTATGACCATTGTCTCGGCGTGACCCGGGACCTCCGTCCCCACTCCTCAGATGACTTTCCAGAACGCCTCGGGCGAGCGGGGTTCGACACTGCGACGAGGCACCTCAGCGGCGGTAGGGCGGGAGGTCGGCGACGGCGCGCTTGTACGCGGTGACCCAGGCCTGTTGGTCGACGCGGTGGTCCGCCATGCGGCAGCCGTGCCCGTTCGGCTTCCACTCGATGCCCTCGTCCGCCCAGTGGCGGGCTGCGTCAGCGCGGATGTGAGGCGGCACGTCACCGGAGGCGTTGACGACCCGCCACCACGCCACGTTCGAGCCGTAGTACCGCATGACCGAGCCCACCTGCCGCGCGGTGCCGCCCATGAGCTGCGCGATCGCGCCGTAGGAGACGACGCGGCCGGGCGGTACGCACTCCACGGCCCGCAGCACGTGCTCCACCATGAGGTCGTCCACCGTGATCGTCTCCGCCGCTCTCAGGGGATGTCGGCGTGGGCGCGGATCCAGGCGTGCATGGCGATCGCAGCCGCAGCCCCCGCGTTCATCGAGCGTGTCGAGCCGAACTGGCTGATGTGGAGGATCGCCTCTGCGCCGGCCAGTGCCTCGTCGCTGAGCCCGGGACCTTCCTGCCCGAAGACCATGAGGGAGCGCCGCGGCAGCGCGGCGGTCTCGAGGGGGACGCTGCCGGGCACGTTGTCGATGGCGAGCACGGCGAGGTCGTGCTCGCGAGCGAAGTCCAGGAGGCCCGTGACGTCGGCGTGGTGGTGTTCGTGCTGGTAGCGGTCGGTGACCATGGCGCCGCGCCGGTTCCAGCGGCGTTTGCCGACGATGTGGAACGCGGCCACGTTGAACGCGTTCGCGGTGCGAATGATCGACCCGATGTTGAAGTCGTGCTCCCAGTTCTCGACCGCGATGTGCAGCTCGTGGCGGCGGGTGTCGAGGTCGGCGACGATCGCCTCGTGCCGCCAATACCGGTACCGATCGAGCACGTTGCGCCGATCCCCCTCGGCGAGCAGCTCAGGGTCGTAGCGCCACGCGTCGCCCCCCGAGGGCCACTCCCCCGCCCACGGCCCGACTCCGATCTCCACACGGGCGAGTGTAGGGGCGCATGTCGCACCCGGGCGGACAGCTCAACGGACAGCGTTGGTGTCGCGATGACGACATCAACGCTGTCCGTTTGCATGTCCGCCCGCTCGTCTCATGCGCCGCGCCTCGTCGCGACGACGGACGGGCGATACCCCGTAGCCAGAGCGGTTCGATGCGCTCGCTCGATATGCGCCAAGACCCGAGCCGGTTCGCGCGCGATGGAGGAGGGCGCGACGGGCAGCACCCGAACCCCATGCGCCGCGAGCTCGCCGTCGCGCTCGACGGTAGGAGCCCAGGCGGACCCCGAGTGATACCGGTGGGAATGGACCATCACCGCGAGTCCGACGTCGTCGAACCAACCGTCGGGAGTGAGCAGTCGTTCCCTGTTCGCGGTTCTCACCTCCGGATTGCACCACATCTCCGGAAGGTGTCGGCTGCTGGCCACGAGCCTGGACAAGTGCAGCTCCGGGAGAGACCAAGCGCCGTCTGCGGCCGCGGCGATGGCCCGACTCGCCAGGGCTGACCCAGGCCGTCCGAGTTGATCGTTGACGGAGACGAGCTGGTCGAGGGTGACGAGCTGCCGCTGGATGGCCTCGATCACGAGCGCCTCGGCGCCGGCGGCGTCCGTCGCTTCCCGGGCGGCCTCGACCACGGCGCGAGCCGGTTCGACGACCCGCATGGCACCGGCCCGTCGCGCGTCGTAGGGGACCCACGTGCGTCGTGTGCGTACCCACGCCGCTTGCCTGGTGGCGCACCGACGAGGCACCGCGACGCGCACCACGCCGTGCTCCTCTGCCTGGCGCAGGCCGTACCAGTGCGCGGCCGTCGCACCTGTGAGCGCGGCCCAGGGGCCCGCCCACAACAGCGCGGCGATGCGCCGCTGATCGAGCCGGAGGTCGACCCGGTGCACATGGATGACTCCCGGCAGCGGGATCTGCCACGAGCGTGAGACAGCCCAGCGCAGCGCCGAGGCCGTCATCCCGGCCTCCAGCGCCTGGGCTCTCGTCATGAGGTCTTGTTGCTCGGCGAGAACGGCCTGAAGGGAGTCGGGCATCACGAGTCCAGAACACCGCGAGGGTGGCGGTCACGGTGTCCCGAAACGACCCACCTGTGGATGTCACCCGCGCGCAACACCCACCTGTGGATCGCGCCGAGCCCCAGCGGACAGGCGAAAGGACAGCGTTAGTGTCGCCATCACGACACCAACGCTGTCCTTTCAACTGTCCTTTCGGGAGAGGGTCGCTGGACTCAGCTCAGGCCGAGGTCTGCCAGGCCGTAGGCGTAGCGGTAGGGGACGCCGGCCTCGGCTTCGATGCGCTCGCCGGCGCCGGAGCTGCGGTCGGCGATGACGGCGACGGCGACGACCTCGGCGCCCGCCTCGCGGCACGCCTCGACGGCGGTGAGGGGGGATCCGCCGGTGGTGGACGTGTCTTCGACGACGAGCACCCGGCGTCCGGACACCGACGGGCCCTCGATGCGCTGCTGCAGGCCGTGGGCCTTCTCGGCCTTGCGGACGACGAACGCGTCCACCCGCCTTCCCTGCGCGGCAGCGGCGTGAAGCATCGCGGTGGCTACCGGGTCGGCGCCCATCGTCAATCCGCCCACGGCGTCGAACTCCAGGTCGGCGACGAGCTCGCCCATGACCTCGCCCACCAGGGGAGCAGCCTCGCCGTCGAGGGTGATGCGACGAAGGTCGACGTAGTAGTCGGCCTCCTTGCCGGACGACAACGTCACCGTGCCGTGAACGACGGCCTTGGCCTTGATGAGATCGAGGAGCTGCTCGCGTGCGGTCATGGCGCCCAGCCTAGGCTCGTCGCTTCTGCCGCGTGACCGGACCGTCAGCGCAGCGCTCGACTGATGGCCCGGGCCAACGGTCGGGGCATGACCTCCAGCGCCGACGTGAGCACCTTGTACTGCACGCCCGGGACGCTGATGACCTTGCGACGACGCACGTCGGCGAGGCACGTATCGACGACGTCGTCGACCTGCAACCACAGGGCCGCCTGGTCGATGCCGGTGATGCCGGCGCGGCGGTGGAAGTCGGTGCGGGTGAGGCCGGGGCACAGGGCTGTCGCGACGACACCGCGCGGCTCGAGCTCGGTGGCGATGCCCTCGGTGAACGTCGTCACCCACGCCTTGGCCGCCGAGTACGAGCCCGAGTACATGAACGACGCGACGGAGCTGACGTTGATGATCGCCCCGTGGCCACGCTCGGCCATCGCGCGCCCGGCGGCGTGGGAGAGCACCATGACCGCCTGCATCATGACGGCCATCGACCGTTCCTCTTCGGCGATGTCGTTCTCGAGGAACCCCTGACCGGTGCCGAACCCGGCGTTGTTGATGAGGAGGTCGACCGGTGAGCCCTCGCTCCTCAGCCTCTCCGCGACCTGCTCGACGGCCTCCCGGTCGGCCAGGTCGGCGACGAGCACCTCGACCTCGACCCCGCCGGCCCGCAGGGTGGCGGCCTTCTCCTGCAAGGTCGACTCCGAGCGGGCGACGAGGACGAGGTCGTGCCCGTCGGCGGCCAACCGGTCGGCGAACGCGGCCCCGATCCCCGAGGTGGCGCCCGTGATGAGAGCAGTCGTCATGCCTCCACCGTAGGGAGCATCACGAGCGCACGCCTCCTAGGGTGACCATCACCGGCGTCGGTGCCGGGGCCACCGAGGGAAGGGAACGTCGTGATCGCGATCATGGGAGCCGGGGCCGTCGGCAGCTATCTGGGGGCACGGCTGGCCGCCGCCGGCCGCGACGTCGTCCTCATCGGTCGGGCTGGGCATGTCGACGCCGTCACCGCCTCGGGCCTGCGAATCACCCGCGCCGACGGCGACGAGGTCGTCCCCGTGGCAGCGACGACGGACCCTGCGGTCGTCGCCCGCGCCGATGTCGTCTTGTGTTGCGTCAAATCGATGGACACCGCGACCGCGGCGGAGCAGCTCGCGGCGCACGTTCGGTCGGACACACTTGTCGTCAGCGTGCAGAACGGCATCGGCAACGCCGAGGTCCTCGATGCGGGCCTCGACGCGAGGGTGGCGCCGTCGGTGATCTACGTCGCGGTGGGCATGGTCGGGCCGGGTCACGTGCGCTACCACGGCGCCGGGGAGCTGGTCCTCGATGCCGGTGCCGACGCCGACCGGCTCGCCGAGGCGTTCGAGGGCACCGGCATCGTCGTGCGCGGCGTTCCGGACGTGCGGGTCGCCCTGTGGGCCAAGCTCATCGCCAACTGCATCTGGAATCCGCTGTCCGCGGTCACGGGACGCACCTACGGCGAGCTGTGGAGCGTGCCCGGGATGCCGCAGGTCGTCGAGGACGTCGGTCGTGAGTGTCTCGCGGTCGGGCGCGCCGAGGGGGTCGACCTGCCGGACGACCTCGTCGCCCAGGCGGCGCAGCTGGCGCACACGATGCCGAACCAGCTCTCGTCCACGGCCCAGGACCTGGCCCGCGGGCGGCTCACCGAAATCGACTTCCTCACCGGCGAGATCGTGCGCCGCGGGCAGCGGCACGGCGTGCCCACGCCGACCACGCGGCTGCTCACTGCGCTCGTGCACGCGCGTGAGGGTCTCGCTCCGTAGGCGTCGCGATCAGCGCACGGTGAAGGTCGTGGTCATGGTGCCGCTGCCGCCGAGGGTGATCTGCCAGTTCTGCGTGCGCTGACGGGGACCTGGGTAGTTCCAGCCTTCGAGGGGGTTGGTGCTGCCCTTGCGGTGGGACACGATCGTGCCGGTCGTCGTGATCTGCAGGGTACGACCGTCGGCGTGGCGCAGGTTGAGGGTGCGGCCGCGCACGTTGACGAGATCCCACGCCGGGTCCAGGTGCCACGACTGACGTATCGCGGTGCGGGCCGGGTAGGCGTCGGTGACGACGAGGCGCCGCGCCGGGTCTTCCACCTGCACGGTGCGGCTGCGGGAGACCCCGTACACGCGGTCGCTGACGCGCCACACGTGCCGGTTCGCCGTGTTGCCCTCCCCGTATCGGGCGATGGCCGAGGCCCGCACGTCGAGCCGTCCGCGCACCGGCCAGGACGCGTTCTGCGCCTGAGCGGTGCGAGCCCGGGCAGCGAAGCGGTCGCTCCAGTCGTAGGAGAAGTAGCCGGGCCCCACCAGGACGCGCGTGCCGGCCGTCGACCAGGTGACGGCGCCCTTGTCGTGGTGGCCGTGCGCCCATCGGGCGGGGCCGTACCGCAGCGTGTAGTGACTCGTGTCGGGGTCGGTCCAGGACCAGCGGCCGGCGATGAGGCCGGCCTCGTCGTCCCGGAAGGCGCGGGCTCGCTCCGTGCCCAGCGGACGCAGGCCGGGCGTGCGTCGCGAGTCCCCGATCTGCACCAGGTCGCCGTCGGGCGCGGTCAGCCAGCGGCCGACGACGGCGGCCTTCTCCATGCGGGCGCGGATGTCCTTAGCGACGGGGTCACCGGGTGAGCTCGCCTCCAGGCGGTTCGCGGCGTCCAGCCACATCGTGCGGTTGATGAGGTGGTAGTCCGACGACTGCTCCACCGACGTGCCCTGCCTGGTGAACGCGAGCGCCGACTCGGAGTGGATGCGGGCGCGGGACCGGTCGACCCAGTCGCGTCGGCCGGTCAGTTCACCGGCGTGCTTGACGCGCAGGTTGGCCATGAGGCCATGGTTGTGAACAGGGGCGTAGGGCGGGCCGTAGTAGCGGGGGCTGAACTGCACGGCCACCTCGGCGGCCATGTGCCGTTCGAGGCGGGGGTCGCCGGTGAGGATGTACAGGCAGTTCAGCGTTTCGAGGCGGCGCAAAGAGGTGCCCTCGTCCCAGCCCATGAGGGGTTTTCCGGTGTCGGGGTGCAGCCGGTAGAAGCTGTCGATCTGGCTGAGGACCTTGGCCAGGGTGCGCGTCTGTCCGTCGTCGTAGGCGCGTTTGGCGACAGGGCGGGTCCAGCGCAGGCTGTAGAACCAGAGGCGCCACGTCGGGTCGGCGACGGCAGGCTGAGCCCAGTGGGTGCGGGTCATCGCGCCGATGTTCCAGGGGGCGGCGGGCGGCATCGACACGGCCGGCAGCGAGCCGTCCGGTACCGGGGTGGTGCTCGCGAACCCGCAGCCCGCGGCGCGCCACTGCTCGTCCGTGGACGGCGTCGCAGCGTGGGCGCTGGTCGGGACGGCGATCACGGAGCCCGCCGCCATGACGGCGGTCAACAGGACGGCGGCGAGGCGCGCGCGGCGAGACATCGGAGCTCCTAGATCGGGGCCGGCCCGGCATCGGGCTGGTGTGGCTCCCATCGGCGAGAGACGGTGGCGGCTGAGGGCGCATAGGGTTGGCGGGTGCGTATCGCCACCTGGAACGTGAACTCCATCCGCAGCCGGCTCGACCGGGTCCTCGGCGTGCTGGAGCGGCACGACGTCGATGTCCTCGCGATGCAGGAGACCAAGTGCCGGGACGACCAGTTCCCGCTCCAGCGGTTCGTCGATGCCGGGTACGAGGTGGCCGCGCACGGCCTCGATCAGTGGAACGGGGTGGCGATCGTCAGCCGCGTCGGCCTGACTCACGTCAACGTCGGGTTCGAGGGCATGCCGTCATGGGGCGAGCCCGACCCCGCGGCCGAGGCGCGCGCCATCGGGGCGACGTGCGACGGCGTGCGCATCTGGTCGCTGTACGTGCCCAACGGCCGCGAGCTCGGACACCCGCACCTGCAGTACAAGCTCGACTGGTTGGCGGCGTTGCGCGGGGCGGCCTCCTCGTGGCTGACCGACGACCCGCGCGCCCAGATCTGCCTCATGGGCGACTGGAACGTCGCGCCGCAGGACGAGGACGTGTGGGACGTCGAGTTCTTTCGCGGCCGGACCCACACCTCGCCCCCGGAGCGTGCCGCGTTCGCGGGGGTCGTCGAGGCCGGGTTCACCGACGTCGTGCGGCCGCACACCCCCGGCGAATTCACCTACTGGGACTACACACAGTTGAGGTTCCCCAAGCGGCAGGGCATGAGGATCGACTTCGCCCTGGCCTCCCCCGCTCTGGCGGAGCGGGTGGTCGGTGCGGCCATCGACCGCCAGGAGCGCAAGGGCAAAGGGGCGAGCGACCACGCGCCGGTGCTCGTCGACCTCGAGTGACGGGAGTCACTGAACCTTCGCCCGTTTCATACACATTCGGGCATCCGCCCACACGGACGGACATCGGTGGGTCTCAGATCAACCGTTCGGCGTCCCCAGGGTCCGTTCACCGCTCGGTCTCGTGTCGCATCTGTCGCGAGGAGCCCTGGGCTTCCTACGATCCGGCCACCGAGCTTCGACGATGAAGCTCCCATCTCCCCTGGAGGACCAGACGTGAGGAACTCACGCCGCACCGCCACTGTCGCTCTCGTCTCTGCCGGCCTCGTCGCCAGCGGCATGAGCATGGCCGTGGCCGCTCCGTCGGATCGCGCCAACCCCAACGCGACCGACGGACGTTCCATGCAGCGCAGCGAGAAGCTGCGCCAGGCCGTCACCGTCGACTCGGTCGTCGGCCACCTCGAGTCGTTCCAGCAGATCGCGGAGGCCAACGACGGCAACCGCGCCGCCGGCACCTCCGGGTACGAGGCGTCGGCCCAGTACATCGAGGCGCAGTTGCGCGCTGCGGGGTACAAGCCCACGCGTCAGTACTTCGACTTCGTCTTCGAGCAGGTGCGCTCCTCGAGCCTGCAGGTGCTCTCGCCCGAGAACCGCACCGTCGCGCAGAACCCGATGAGCTACTCCCCCGGCACGCCCGCCGCCGGCATCACCGCCGAGCTCGTCACGCCCGTCAACGCGAACGGCTGCGACGCAGCCGACTGGGCGGGTGTCGACGCCACCGGCAAGATCGCCCTGGTCAGCCGCGGCGTGTGCCCGTTCTCGCAGAAGTCGCAGGCCGCCGGCGCTGCCGGTGCGGCCGCCGTCATCGTGTACAACAACACCGCGGGCGCCCTCAACGGCACCCTGGGTGGCATCGACGCCCGCAACGTGCCGTCCACGGGCATCACGCAGGCCGAGGGCCAGGCGCTCGTCGCCCTCACCAACGCGGGCCCGGTGCGCATGCAGTTCGTGCTCGACAAGACGGTGGAGAACCGGCAGACGTTCAACATCTTCGCCGAGACCTCCTTCGGCAGCTCGAACGAGGTCATCATGGCGGGCGCTCACCTCGACTCCGTCCTCAGTGGTCCGGGGATCAACGACAACGGGTCGGGCTCGGCGGCCATCCTCGAGGTCGCGCGTCAGATCAACCAGCAGCGCAACATCCAGGGCAAGCCCGCCAACAAGGTGCGCTTCGCCTGGTGGGGCGCCGAGGAGCTGGGCCTGCTCGGGGCGCGGCACTACGTCAACGACCTCAAGGCGAACAACCCGGGCGAGCTCGACCGCATCGCCACGTACCTCAACTTCGACATGGTCGGCTCGCCGAACCACATCATCGGCGTGTACGACGCGGACGAGTCCACCTACCAGGCTCCGGTCGACGTGCCGGCGGGCTCCATCGGCACCGAGCGCGTCTTCACCGACTACTTCGACGCCATCGGCCAGCCGTGGGTCGACACGGAGTTCTCGGGCCGCTCGGACTACCAGCCGTTCATCGAGAACGGTGTCGCAGCTGGTGGTCTGTTCACCGGCGCGGACGGTCGCAAGACCGCGCGTGAGGTGGAGCTGTTCGGCGGCACGGAGGGCATCCTCTACGACCCGAATTACCACACCCCCGCCGACAACCTGAGCAACATCAACCGGGATGCGCTGCAGATCAACAGCAAGGCGATCGCGCACGCCGTGTTGACGCTCGCCGAGAGCACGCGGCCGCTCGCGCAGGGCTGAGTCTTCTCGTTCCACGTTCAGGGGCGGGTACCGGGTCACCGGTACCCGCCCCTGGCGCATGTCCAGACTGATCACGCGCCCGGCCTGCGGTCTCGCAACGGGGTCGTTAGGGTGGCAGGACGACGCGGGGTGCGCGAGACGCGCTGAGATCACACCCGTGGAACCTGATCTAGTTCGGATGAGGGGGCTGCTGAGCAATCGTGTCGATCAGTGAGCGTGGCGCTGCGTCGATCTGGCAAGGCGGAGGTGCGAAGGCGTGGCGGGCCAAGTCGAGCGCCGACAACGCCGCCAGATCGGGGCAGCGACGCGGGAACCGACAGGATTGGTCAGCAGCCCCCTCACGAAGGGAACGTCGATGACGTCTACCCCTACACCCGATACCTGCGCCGACGCGCTGCTCGCGATGCGGGAGCAGGGCCCGCTCGTGCACTGCCTGACGAACATCGTCGTGGCCAACTGGACGGCGAACGTGCTGCTCGCCTCGGGCGCGGCGGTGGCGATGGTGGACAACCCGCACGAGGCCGGCGATTTCGCGGGCGTGGCGGGGGCGGTGCTCGTCAACCTCGGCACGCCGCAGGACGAGACGGTGGCGGCGATGGAGTCCGCGGTGTCCGCGGCCGCCGGGGCGGGGACACCGTGGGTGCTCGACCCGGTCGCCGCGGGTGCCCTCGCGTGGCGCACGCAGGTGGGTCGTCGCCTCCTCGACGTGGCACCGCCAGCCATCGTGCGCGGCAACGCCTCGGAGATCCTCGGCCTCACCGGCGGCGCGGGTGGCCGCGGCGTCGATGCGACGGACACCGTCGACGCCGCCATCGACGCGGCCCGCGAGCTCGCCTCGACGCACGGCTGCGTCGTGGCCGTCAGCGGCGAGGTCGACCACATCACCGACGGTGAGCGGCTCGTCCGACTCCACAACGGGCACGCGTGGATGACGCGCGTCACCGGGGTCGGCTGCTCGCTGGGGGCGCTTATGGGCGCGTTCGCAGCGGCCGGCGACGACGCCCTTCTGGCGGCGAGCGCCGCGACGGGGTTGCTCACGGTCGCCGCCGATGCCGCGGCCGCAGCGAGCAACGGGCCGGGCACGTTCGCCCCGTCGCTCCTGGACCACCTGTTCGCCCTCACCCCCGAGGAGCTGTCGACACGACTGCGACTCGACGAAGGAGTCACCGCATGAGCCCCCGACTCTCCCCCGCGGCCCTGGCCGTCTATCTCGTCACCGACACGGCCCAGTGCGGCGCCCGCGGTGTCGTCGAGACGGTGCGTCAGGCCTTGGAGGGTGGGGTCACCTTCGTGCAGCTCCGTGACCCGGACGCGGAGGACGCCGACCTCGTCCAGGTCGGCCGCGAGCTCCACGACGTGCTGCGCGGGACCGGCGTGCCTCTGGTCGTGGACGATCG
>JAUNTP010000218.1 GCA_030538585.1 Mobilicoccus sp. | reverse complement strand
GGTCGGCCTCCAGAACCTCGGTCACGAGCCCGGACGCGAACCCGTCGGCCTCCTCCTCCGACAAGCACGGACGGTAGGTGAACTGGTCGGAGAACTCCTCCTCCAGGCCACGGAACATCTCGACGTCGTAGAGCCACTCGCGGGTGCGTCCGCCCTGGTAGAGGGTGATGTGCCCGTCATACTCCCCGTCGAGGAGGGCGTGCTTGATCATCGACGCGATCGGCGCCAAACCCGTGCCGCCGGCCACCATGACGACGTCGTCATCCTCACCGACGCGCAGCACGAACCGGCCGTACGGACCCGACAACTCCACCGGGTCACCCACGGCGAGATTCCTGAAGACCCACCCGTCCGTACACGCACCACCGTCGACCTTGCGGATCTGAAATTCGAGCCGCCGCGCCTCCGTGGGGCTGTTCGCCATCGAGTACGTCCGGTCGACGCCCGCGCCCGGCACGATAAACTTCATGTACTGGCCCGCATTGAACGCCAGGTCACGATCGACTTCGACGACGACCCGCTTGGTGTCGCGGGCGATGTCCTCGATCTCCACGATCGTGCCGCGGTAATCCTCCACCGGGTGCATCTCGATGTCGTCGTCGACGTCGACGTCGGCCTCGATGACGACGTCCGACTGCGGGAACGCACAGCAGACGAGAGTCTTGCCCTCGTCCCGCTCGAAATCCATGAGGGCGAACCCCGACGACTCGCCGTGGTCGACATCCCCGTCGACGACCTCGACCTTGCACGTCGCACACGTCCCGTGCGTGCACGAGTGCGGCAACCACACTCCCGACCGCAGGCACGCGTCGAGGATGGTCTGGTCGGAGCGGCAGGTGACGTCGCGGCCGAGCGGCTCGACGGTGACGGTGTAGGACTCGCTCATGCGCGTTCCTTTCGAAAGGCGAGGGAGTAGTGGGGGTGGTCTCGGGACGCTGCCGCTGGCAGACCACCCCCGGCCGGTCAGGTGAGGACGGTGGTGAACCGCTCGTTGAGTTCGCGGTCGACGTAGAAGATGCCCTTGCCGAGCTGGTCCACGGTCCAGCGCACGACCGGGCGGTCCGGGTAGGCGCGGTAGCCGCCCGCGAACACCTCGTTGCGGTTACCCGAGGGGTCGAAGAAGTAGATCGTGTGGCCGCGCGTGATGCCGTGCTGCGTGGGTCCGATGTCGACCGACACGTCGTCCATCGAGAAGATCGCCCCGGCACGACCGATCTGGCTCCAGTCGGCGAGCTCGAACGCGAAGTGGTGCAGCTTGCCCTGCGGCCCGCCGATGACGGCGATGTCGTGGATCTTCTGGCCACAGCTCATCCACGTACCGACGAGCTCGTGGTCGTCGTCGAGAGAGGTCTGCACGCGCTCGGTCGGGTAGAAGTCGAGTACCTCGTCGAAGAAGCGCTCCATGAGGCCGGGGTCCTCCGCCGTAATGAGCGCGTGGTCGATGTTCGGCACGCCGACACCGACGAGGTGCCGCGGAAACACCTCAGGGTTGATGTCACCGACCATCGTGCCGACCACGGTCATGTCGTGGTACAGCTCGATGACGTGCTCCGATGGGGTCGTGATGCGCAGGCCGTCGCTGACCTCGACGTTGTCACCCTTGGCCATGCGCTCGATGGAACACCCGAACGCGCCCGCCTTCTTCTCGATGACGTCGAGGTCTTCGGCCTTCTCGACCCGGTAGCCCAGTTTGACCAGGCCGACGCCGCCCTCCTCGAGCACGATCGAGTGGTGCTCCCACTCGTCCCAGCCCTTGAAGTACGCCTTACCGTCGCCGTTCTCGACGTCGACGGGGTACATGCCGAGGGTGTTGGCGTAGTGATCCTTGGCCTCGGCCATGTCGGTGACTCGGGCGTGAACGTAGCCCAGTCGAAGAACACCCATGTCAGGACTCCTTTGTCTGCGACTCGCCCGCGCGGGGCGATTCGGGGATCTCTTGCGGTTCGGGGATGTCGGCCGCGGCGAATTTGCCGGCGGCCTTCTCGTACTGCGACAGCCGGACCTGGCGCAGCATGCGGTTGGTGAGTCGCACACGCTCGTCGCGGAGCGCGATGGTGATGTCGGACGCCGGGACGGCACGGCAACTCAGCACCGTCCCGGCCGCCTTCTCTACGTCGGTGAGCACCGCCTCGCAGACGGTGCGGCTGTAGGTGACCTCCCCGGAGAGGAGGTCGACCTTGCAGACGGCGCAGCCGCCGCGCCGGCACCCGATCCGATAGGAGTAGCCCGAGTTGAACAGCGCCTCGAGGATGCTCTCCCCCGGGGCAGCCGGGACGATCTCCTGATCGGGGTACACGGTCACGGTCGGCATGCGCGCTCCTACGTCACTGCTCGCGCGAGCCTCAGCCCGCGTGCTCCATGGCGAGGGTGTACTTGTGGCCGACGCCGAGGTCGGTCAGCGTGGCGCCCTCGTCAGGCTGAATCGGGGCCCCTTCCAGCGACCAGGAGAACGCACCCGACGGGTCATAATCAGGGTCGCTGCCGGCCCACGCATCGACCATCTGGCTCTTGAAGTCGCCCCAGGTCATCTGCTGCGGCGCGCGGAACATCGCGGCCGAGCAGAACATGGGGTTGTCCTTCCACCACACGTTGACGAGGATGTCGTCGCCGTAGAGTTCCTGCCGCGACCGGCTGGGGAACTCGTAGGTGCCCAGGGATTTCACACTCATGGCTGGTCCTCTCAGTTCGGTGCGGTCTGCTCGTGCCAGTCCTGCCAGTTCTGGTGGTCGACCGACCCCAGGTATTCGCCGTTGTCGCCCTCCTGGATCTTGTACCAATCCAAGACCTCGGGAACGGACGGGCCGCCGCAGTTGCCCTGGTAGATCTGGTGCACCGGCAGCCACGCCTGCACGTACTTCTCGGGTTCACGCTCGAAGATCCACTGGCACCCGTCGGAGCACATGTTGTAGCGCTCGCCCTGGTAGTCGGAGTGGCGCTGGCAGATCGTCGTCGGGTCTCCCGGCTCGGGGAACGTCATGGGGATCTGGCACACCTGGCACAGCTGCGGCAGACCACCGAAGAAGAACCGGCCGCCGTCGTCCATGATCTTCTCGGCTTTGTCGTAGCGCGGCTTGTAGTACTTGTCGAAGGTGTCGGGGTAGGCCTCGGAGAGCCACTTCTGGTGCTCTTCCGTGGGGATCGACGTCGTGAAGTTGGCGGCGAAGGAGAAGTTGTAGAACACCCAGTAGACGGCGTGGGAGAGAATCTCCTTCTCGTCGATGGCCTGTTGCACGTGACGCGGCGGCTTGATGCCGTAGTACGCCAGGTCGGGGAAGAGGCCGTCGAGCATCTGCTTCTCGAAGTACAGCTCGAACGCCTCCTTCCAGCTCATCACCGGGCGGGGCAGCATGTAGTCGAGCATCTGCGCGACGATGGCGGTGACGCGGTAACCGCGCCAGAACCACTTGTCGACCCACTCCTGCACGATCGGGACGTTGTCCTCGTCCTGCTCGAGGAGGAACTTGATGGCCTCCAAGCCGAGGGTCATGTGGCGGGACTCATCGGATTGGGCCGAGAACCCGAACGTCATCGTCGGCAGGTCACCGTTGAAGCTCGCCGCCGACATGAACGGCACGAACAGCAAGTTGGTGAGCAGGAACTCGAAGCTGAACCCGATGGCGATGAGGAACTCGAACGGGCCCGCCGAGAGGGCGTCGTCGAAGTAGCTCTTCGGCACCGACAGGTACCAGACGCGGTCGTGCTGCTCCACGAAGTTGTGGAACCCGCTGTAGTACTTGTTGTAGTTCGACAGGGTGTGGATCTCGGTCTGCGCGTGGCGCATCTCGTCGATGCTCTGACACAGGGCCGCGAACCGGGGGCCGGGGCCGTTGTAGTGCCGCGACAGGTAGGCGAAGTGCCGGTGCGCCTGGTACTCCAGCGGCGTCACGCCGCCGAGGAACACCTTCATGGCGTTGAGGTAGCGCGCCTCGCTGAGGGTGAGGTGGCCCTGTCCCTGCGCGAATCCGTCGAGCACCGAGTACAGGCGCTTGTCCTTCTCGGCCTGGTACTTGCAGTAGGCGTCGACCGTGAGCCGGAAGGGGTCCTCCCACTTGCTCCAGTCGTGGATCTTGATGCCCTCGTACGTGGTGTGCGGGAACATCTTTTCGGAGTCGACGTAACTCGGCTCCCAATCGAGGTCACGGGTGAGCGCCGAGTAGCGTGCCTTCATCGACAGCTTCTTGGGCGTGCGCTCACGGCGCTTGGCGCGGGGCTGGGTCGTCATCGGTTCAAGTCCTTTCGGGGGCGTCTCAGTGGCTCCAGGCGATGACGATCTCGTCGTCGTCCCATTCGGTGATGTTTCCCGAGAGGCTGACGATGGCCATCTGGAATTCGTGGGTCTCCCAGTCGCGGCCCAGTCGGTCTTCGACCTCGTCGCGGTCGATGACGAGCTGCGTCGGGGAGGAGATGCGCACCATGCCGGGCATGTGCAGCACGGTGGAGTCCTCGTTGAAGGACGTGATCGCCTCGATGAGGGAGCGGTTCTCCTCGCTTTCCTGCAAGTCGACGCTCACGACACGTTCACCTTGCTGGCGGGCGTTCATGCCGCCACCTCCGGGGTGTTGAGGCCCTGGTCGGCGTAGGCGGCGCGCACCTGTTCGATCACCCGGTCGAGCGCGTCTCCGGCGCCCGCGTCTGCGACGAGGTCGTCGACCTTGGCGGCGAGAAGACGCACGGCGTCGACGGCCTGACCGAAGCGGCGGTCGAGGACCTCGGTGAACGCGACTCGGTTGTCGCTGCCGTGCGTCTCGTCGGCCAGCCACGCCGCGTAGAGCGCGTCGACCCATTTGCGCTGGTCGGTGAACCAGCTCGCGAGGTGCTGCACGACGAGGGAGTAGGCGCCGGCACCACCGAGGAGGGCGGCGTCGTCGAGTTCGCGGTAGAGCAGCCCGTAGAGGAGCTGGTCGGTGAGGTCGAGCGCGATGACGGC
>JAUNTP010000217.1:1917-4970 GCA_030538585.1 Mobilicoccus sp. | reverse complement strand
GCGGTACTGGCGGTCGGCGGTCGCGCCGAGGAGGTAGTCCAGCGGCTGGAGGTAGACGTCCTCGGGCAGCACGTCGAGGGTCTTGCGGACCCCGATCATCAGCTCAAGGGCGCCGTCCCAGTGGTCGGCGGTCTCCGCGGGCGGGAGCCCGGCCTCGGGGAGGGTGGCGTCGAGGGTCTCGCGGGCGGCGGCGAGGCGGCCCCCGGCGAGCTCGGTGACGAGGTCGCGAGCGCGGGAGGCTTCGGCGTCGTCGATGACCCAGGCGCGGTACCAGGGGTCGTTCGGCCAGTCCTTGGACCAGCCGTCCTCCGCGGCCACCGAGGCGAGCAACTCCCCGACGACGGTGACCTGGTCGCTGTCCAGCCCGGTGAGGACGTGGCGATCGAGGACGACGTCGGAGGTGGGCGGCGTCGGCAGCGCGGCCTGCGCCATGAGCGCTTCGCGCGCCTCGTGGACGCTGACGCCCCAGGGGCTGCGCGGGTCGTGCACGGCGGCCAGGGTGCTTTCGAGTTCGGCGCTGACGTCGCGCAACTGCTCCCGCAGGCCGCGCGTGTCGGGCTCGCGGGCGGGGCGGCGTCGGTCGAGGGTGCTGATGATGTCGCGGGCGACCCCCTGCGCGTCGGGCAGTACTCCGTGCGCGTCGAGGACGAGGCCGGGCAGGCCTGCCTCGTCGAGATGTCCGGTGACCGCGTCGAGAGTGCGGCGCGCCGACGTCACATACAGCACCGACCGGCCCTCGGCGGCGAGGGCCGCGACCATGTTGGCGACGGTGCGGCTCTTGCCGGTGCCGGGCCCGCCGACGAGCGCGAGGCTGCTGCCGGCGCGGACGTCGATGACGGCGCGGGATTGGGCGGTGTCGGCGTCGAGGGCGAGGAGTTCGCGGCCGGGGTCCAGGGGCTCGTCGGCGGGGTCGGTGTCGAACGCGCCGGCACCGGGAACCTCGGCGAACGCAGCGAGGACCGGGTGGTCACCGAGCGCCATGCCCTGCTCGGTGAGGTCGGCGACCATCGCGAGCTTGGTGTAGGAGAACGTCGTGACGACGCGACGGTCGGAGACCGTGAAGCCGGGGATGTGCTCGCACAGGCGCGCCAGCTCACGGAACACGCGCACCGGGTCGAAGCGGGTGGAGACGGCCGCGAGCGCCGCGAGCGCTTCGGGGTCGACGACGATGCCCTGCTCGTGCTCGAGGTAGTTGAGCAGCACCGGGTTGACCTCGACGTCGTGGCCGAGGTCGAGGTCGTAGTCGTTGCCGGCGGCGTCGACGGGGTGGATCTCGCAGCGGCGCAGCAGGACCGGCGCCTGCGGGGCGCGGGGGCCGGGCACGTCCCAGGAGGCCATGCCGAGCGCCATGAAGCCCGTGACGAGGCCCCGCTCGTCGCGCAGTTCGAGGCTCTTCTCGCGGATGATGCGGGCGCGGCGGCGCGCTTCGACGAAGGCGCTGCGTTCACGCACGAGGTGGGACAGGCGGGTGGAGCCGCCCGCCATGAGCATGGAGACGCCGCCGGGGTGCACGGTGGTGAGGTCGAGGGTGCCGCCGGGCAGGTCGCGGTACCAGAGCAGCGTGTTGGGCCCGCCGAGGTCGGCGAGGTCGCGGCGCCACCCCTTGACGACGTCGGCGACGATCTCGTCGCGGAACGCCGCGGACGGGGCCCGTTCGGGGTCGGCGGAGCGCGCCGCGACGGGGCGGGCGTCCGCGCCTTCGGGGGCCTGGTCGCCGAACCCGGTGTCGGGGCGGGGCGACGGGCCGGCGAGGGGGTGCGGCTCGGGCAGGGACGGGCTACGACTCACGTCTCCAGCCTACCGGCGCGCCGCGGGCAGGGTCGCACGCGAACTCTCATCCGCAGGTAAGGAGCTGGGCAGCGGCAGCTCAAGTCACGCCCGTCACGGCGGCATCCGTCGGTGAACGGGGGTAAGGGGCCGCATCGCGCGGTGGGGTCCGCTGGGATGATGCGCGAGGCGGGGCAGCGATCTCCCGGCCGCCCCTGGTCGACGTCCCATGCCTCGTCGGTGGGAGCCGGACCTCCCGGCGAGGGTCCTCCAGGGTCCGCCGCGGGATCAAGGCATGAACACGACGGCGTCGGCGACGGAGCGCTCGCCGCCGGGAGGGGTGTTGACGAGTCGCCCGCGCACGGCCATGGCGGTGGAGCCGCCGCCGTCGAGGTTGGCGGCGTCCACGAGGCCGAGGGAGCGGGCGAGGCGGGCGGCCTCGGTGAGGGTGACGCCGACGCTGGTGGTGGAGCGGCCGTCGACGGTGACGAGCAGGACGGTGCCGTCGGCGCGGCGCCCGATGATGGTGCGCGGGTGGCGCTGGAAGAACGCGCTGGTGTGGGCGGGGGCGACGATCTGTCCGCCGGAGACGAGCTGGTAGCGGCCCGTCACCCCGAAGGAGGTGCGGGTGAGGGGAATGCGTTGGCGGTCGGCGCCGTAGAGGGCTTCCCGGTAGGTGGGGCAGCCTTGGCCGCCGACGCGCAGGAGCTCCTCGGCGAGGGTGCCGGTGGCTTGGAACGAGGTCTGGGCGGCGGTGAGGCGGGTGCCGCGAGTGCGGCTGGTGCGCACGACGCACCCTTGCCGGTCGTAGACGATCTCGGCGCCGACCCCGCTGGGGGTGGCGGCGGCGTAGTGCGGCGTGAACCGGACGACCTGTCCGCGGACGGTGCAGGGGGCGCCGGCGGTGTCGCACCCGGCGGGGTTGACGAGCGGGGTGTTGACGGCGTCGGGGCGCAGCTCGCCGGTGTCGCTGGTGAGGGTGGCGCCCCAGGTCATGGGCCCGATGGTGAGGGCTTTGGTGGCGGAGTCCATGATGACGCCGACGTGTCCGGCGACGCGTTGGGGCTGGCTGATGATGGTGCCGCCGTTGACGGCGACGCCGACCATGTCGCCGGGGGCGGTGCGGCGGCCGGAGTGGAAGTAACTGCCGTTGACGGCGACGTGGGACTTGCTCCAGCGGCCGAGGGTGGAGACGCCTTCGGTGCGGGCGATGTCGGCGCCGATGGCGGTGCGCAGTTGACCGCGGGCGCCGGGGGCGATGGTGGCGACGTTGACGATCCAGGGAC
>JAUNTP010000217.1:0-1907 GCA_030538585.1 Mobilicoccus sp. | reverse complement strand
GTTTGTGGGGGGCGTGGGGGGTGCGATGTTGCCGGCGGGGGCGGGGGGGGTGGGTGGCTGGGTTCACCAGCCGGGGACGTTGGGGGGGGGGGCCGGGGGGGGGGGGGGGGGGGGGGGTGCGGCCGCGGACGATGCGGGTGTGGGTGACGCCGGGCGCGACGCGGGTGTCGCGGCGGGTCTCGGGGAGTCCGGAGCGGCCGAGGTCGAGGCTGCCGCTCACCGACGCCGCCCTGCTGGGGGCGGGTGATGCTGTCGCGGGCGCGACCGTGGCGGCGGCGACGGTCGGGATGGTGGCCGCGAGCGCGACGGACAGGGCGAGGACGCGTCGACGCGCAGTGGACATGATGCTCCCGGAGTCGTTGGGCACCTGGACCGCGGCGACCAGGCCGGTCCACCGTAGGTGACGAGCATGTCGCGCAGGTAGCGGGGTTGAGCACAGCCGGTGACGAAGCCCTCCGGGTGGTCGACCTCGAGACAGTCGCTGCGCTCCGTCCTCGATCCAAGGAGGGGCGAGACTGTCGTCCGCGCAACGGTCCGCCTGGTGATCGCGCACATGAACGCGCGGATGATCGTGCGTTCACTGTCGTGATCACGGCACTGATCGCGCTTTCATCTGCGCGAGCTCGGATCCCCCACCACCTCGTTGGTCGAGGAGCGAAGCGTCTCGAGACCACCCGCAACGGTCGATGCCCAGTCCAGGGCTCCGGACAGCCGAAAGGACAGCGTTGGTGCCGTGATCACGACACCAACGCTGTCCATCAGGATGTCCGCCGGGTCAGGGCAGTTCGCTGCGGGTGGGTGGGTTGGCGCCGGCGCGGGAGACGGTGATGGCGGAGCAGGCGATGGCGCGGTCGAGGGCGGGGCGAACAGCAGCAAGGTCGGCCAAGCGAAGAGCCTGGCGAGCGTCGATGCCTCCGAGGAGGCCTGCATCCAGCAGTCCGGAGATGAGCCCTGACATGAAGGAGTCACCCGCACCGACGGTGTCGATGACGACGACGTCGCTGGCTGGCGGCACGTCGACCCATTCGTCTCCCGCGGGAACGTAGGCGCGGCACCCGTCCCCGCCGCGGGTGACGACGACGAGCCCCGCGCCGAGGCTGGCCCAACGGCGCATGACGTCGTCGAGGACGTGGTGGTCGTGGGCGGCGACGTCGTAGAACCATTCGATGTCTTCGTCGCTGGCTTTGACGACGTCGCTGGTGGCGATGACGTTCTCGACGATGGCGCGCGCCTCGGCGGGGTCGCCCATGAGTGAGGGGCGCGCGTTGGGGTCGTAGGAGACGGTGCCGTGCTGGGCTGCGCGGCGAGCAGCAGCGAGGACGTCATCGGCGCCGGGCGCCAGGGTGGCGGCGATGGACCCGGTGTGCAGGTGGGCGACGGGGTCGTCGTCGAGGGCGCCGGCGACGTCCCAAGTGAGGTCGAAGTCGTAGGTGGCGGCGCCGGTGTCGTCGAGGGTTGCGGTCGCCGTCGAGGTGGACGGTGCGCTGGCCGTCCCTCGCGTGAGCGTGATGGCGGGCTCGCTTTCGAGGTGCGCGAGGATCGCGTGGCCGTGGACGTCGTCGCCGAAGCGGGACGCGAAGTCGACGCCGTGTCCGAGGCGGGCCAGCCCGATGGCGACGTTGAGGGGGCTGCCGCCGGGGTGTTCGTCGACGGTGCCGTCGGTGCGGTGGACGATGTCGACGAGTGCTTCTCCGACGACGAGGATGCGATCGGTCATGGCGTGTCCTGGATCTGCGGCGGGGTCTTGCGCCGACCCTACGCGCGCTCGCCCGCCACCGGCGTCCCAGTCCTCGCTCAAACCTGCCCTGCAGCCCGTGCGATCATGGACGTCGGCCCGACCGGGCCACGCCCTCGTAGCTCAGGGGATAGAGCACCGCTCTCCTAAAGCGGGTGTCGCAGGTTCGAAT
>JAUNTP010000216.1:4413-4973 GCA_030538585.1 Mobilicoccus sp. | reverse complement strand
AACTGCACCACCGACAGCCGGATCGGATCGACCTGGGCCGCAACTCGCCCGACCCCGAGGATGTGGAAGGTCCAGAAGACGGTGCCGCCGAGCACGAGCAGGTCGCCGGGGCCGATGCCCGCCCCCGTCCACGTCAGCAGGAACAGGCCGGGCACCGCCAAGGCGATGCCCACCCACGTGCCGAACCCCGTGTGATGGCCGAAGAGCCGCCCTGCGATGGGGACAAGCACCATGTAGAGCCCGGTCACGAACGCCGCGTTGCCGGCGGTGGTCTGCTCGACCCCAAGCTGCTGCAGGGTCTGGCCACCGAAGAACATCAACCCGATGAGGGCGCCCGGAACCGCCACCCGCCGCCACGCTTCACGCCGCAGTTCGGGCGTGAGGCGGGCTCGGCGGTCGAGCAACCACACCAGCGGCAGCAACGCCAGCGCCCCCAGAAACCCGCGGGACGCGTTGAACGAGTAGGCCCCGAGGTGTTCGGCCCCCATGCGTTGGGCGACGAACGCGAAGCCCCAGATCATCGAGCAGAGCAACAGCGGCAGGTAGCCGCGGGCCGCCGC
>JAUNTP010000216.1:0-4403 GCA_030538585.1 Mobilicoccus sp. | reverse complement strand
TCATACGAGGACCGTCGAGATGGGCAGACCCGGGTGAGCGCCGATGTCGAGGGAACTCGGGCGGTGCCCGCGGCGCACGACCTCGGCGCCGAGCGCCGCCATCATCGCGCCGTTGTCGGTGCACAAACCCGGGCGGGGACGCCGGACGGTCACCCCACGCGTCGCCGCGCGCTCTTCCAGGAGGCCACGCAGCCGCGAGTTCGCCGCGACGCCGCCCCCGAGCACGATCGTGTCGAGCCCGAAGTGGTCGCACATGTCCATGGCCTTGGCGGTGAGCACGTCCGCGACCGCCTCCTGGAACGAGGCCGCCACGTCGGCGTCCGAGAACGGACGGCCAGCGCGCCGCTCCGTCTCGACCCAGCGGGAGACGGCGGTCTTGAGCCCGGAGAACGAGAAGTCGAAACGGTGCTTCTCCAGATCGTGGCGCGCCGTCAGCCCGCGCGGGAACGCGATGGCGCGCGGGTCGCCGTCGGCCGCCGCACGGTCGAGCACCGGACCGCCCGGGTAGCCCATGCCGAGCAGGCGTGCGACCTTGTCGTAGGCCTCACCGGCGGCGTCGTCAATGGTGGAGCCGACCTCGGTGATCTGGCTGGTGATGTCGTCGATGACGAGCAGCGAGGTGTGTCCGCCCGAGACCAGCAGCGCCCCGAACCGCTCGGGCAGCGGACCGTGGTCGAGCATGTCGACGGCGACGTGACCGACGAGGTGGTTGAGGCCGTAGAGCGGCTTGTCGAGCGCGACCGCGATCGCCTTGGCGGCCGACAGCCCGACGACAAGTGCTCCCATCAGTCCGGGGCCGGCGGTGACGCAGACGCCGTCGATGTCGGCCAGATCGACGCCCGCGGCGTCCGTAGCACGCCGCAGGGTGGGCACCATCGCTTGCAGATGGGCGCGGGACGCCACCTCAGGCACGACCCCGCCGAAGCGGACGTGTTGCTCGACCGAGCTCGCCACCTCGTTGGCGAGCAGTTCATGGCCGCGGACGACCGCGACACCGGTCTCATCGCAGCTCGACTCGATGCCCAGGACGAGGGGCTCACTCATGTCGATCCTCCAGTCGCAGCGCCATCACGAGCGCATCGCGCCCGGCGCCGTAGTAGTTCGCGCGCGTCGCCAGCCGGGTGAAGCCGACGCTGTCATAGAGGGCGATCGCCGGGGCGTTGTCGGCGTCGACTTCGAGCATGACCTGCTGGACGCCGTGCTCGGCGGCCCAGGCGAGCCCGGCCAGGACGAGGCGGCGGCCGATACCGGCGCGGCGGGCGTCCGGGGCCACGACGACCCGGTTGAGGTCGGCGACTTCCTCGACGCGGGTGAACGTGACCACGCCGACCACGCGACCCTCGGCGTCCCGTTCGAGCAGCACGCACGCGCGCGGGGAGGCGAGCTCTTCGGCCCACGCGTCTTCGCTCCAGCGGGCATGGTCGAAGGCCTGCTCCAGACCCATGATCGCGGGCAGGTCGGCCTTGGTCGCCGGGGTCGGGGTCACCGCGTCCTCCTCAAGCCGAGCTTCGCTTGCGGCAGGGCCGACTTGGTGCGGGTCGGTACCTCGGCGTCCGGGCGGCGGAGGTAGAGAGGCTCGGTTCCGGCGTCCGGCAGGTCCGTGGTGGCGAGCCAGGCGGCGTCGAGCGTGGTGGGGCCGGCGACGTGGTCGCTGACCACGTGGGCACCGGGTCCCGCGAGCGGCAGGTCGGGCAGGTCGGACGGGGCGCTGACGTCCGGGCCGGCGATCCGACGCCCGGCGGCGTCGTAGCGAGCCCAGTAGACCTCCTTGCGCCGAGCGTCGGAGACCACGAGGAACTCTTCCGGCGCCCCCTCGGACGCCCACGCGGCGGCCACGGCGTCCAGCGAGCAGGCACCTGTCACGGGCACGCCCAGCACCTCGCCGAGGGTGAGCGCGGTCACGACGCCGACGCGCAGACCGGTGAACGGGCCCGGCCCCACCCCAGTGACGATGCGGTCCAGGTCGGCGAGTCTGAGGTCGGCGTCACGCAGCACCCGCTGGACGAGCGGCATCAACTGCTCGGCGTGCGCGCGGGAGTCATCAACGGTGGCGGACGCGACGATCCGGCCGTCCACGGCGAGGGCGGCGGCGACGACGACCGAGGTGTCGACGGCGAGGGTGGTGCTCATGCGTCCTCCAAGGTGAGTGAGGCGAGGTCGTCGCGCGTCCAGCGCGGCCCGACCCCGGAGACGAACACCCACCGGGTCTCGTCGGCCGGGTCGATGCTGCGGCGGATGTCGATCTCGAGGCGATCCTCGGCCAGGCCTTCGGCGACGCCGGCGCCCCATTCGACGAGGGTGACGGCGTCGTCGAGGGAGGCCTCGAGGTCGATGTCCTCGAGCTCCGCGAACGACGTGAGGCGGTAGGCGTCCACGTGCACCAGCCAGGGGCCGTCGCCTGTGGGCTGGTGCACCCGCGACAGCACGAACGTGGGCGAGATGACGGGGCCCTGGACGCCCAGGCCGGCGCCGAGCCCTTGGGTCAGCGTGGTCTTGCCGGCCCCCAGGTCACCGGTCGCGATCACGAGGTCGCCGCGGCGCAGGATGGTGGCGAGTCGGGCGCCGAGGTCGCGCATGGCGTCGGCGTCCGGTACTGCCACTGCGACGGGGAGCTCGCGCGCCATGACGGCGCAGTTGCCCTCGTCGGCGACGACGGCGAACCCGTGCCTGGCCCACCATGCTTGAATGCGGGGAAACTCCTTGCGGGCGAGCAGTTGCACCGAGTGCTCGCCGGTGACGGCCAGATGCTCCAGCACCACGCCAACGAGGAACGAGGCCACACCCTGCTCGCGAAACTCAGGCAGGACGCCCACCCGTCCCAGCCGCATCGTGCCCTGCTGCTTGGCCGCCATGACAAGACCGGCGGGCTGGCCGTCGATGAGCGCGAGGTAGCCGGTGCCGTGCTCGATGCGGGCCCGCACCGAGGCGAGGTCGTCGGTGAGGGCTTCAGGGGCCTCCCCCACGACCGGTCGCGCGGTGAACGCGGCGTGGATGAGGGCGAGTGCCACCTCGGCGTCCCCGGAATCGGTGAGGCGCACGGTCAGTTCACGACCGTCCGGCAGGACGGCCGCGGCCAGTTCGCGGACGGCATCGACTCTCATGGCAGCCTTCGGTGTGGGAGCGCGGGTGTGGCGGGGCAGAAAACTCAACCATTCTACGGCATCACGCTTCGTTCACCCGCCGTTTGTCAACACGCCACGCAACGACGGGCAACCGTGCATGCTGCGCTGGTGGCATGGGGACATGCGGGTCGCGATCATCACCGAGTCGTTCCTCCCCGAGGTCAACGGGGTCGTCAACTCCGTGCTCAAGGTGCTCGACCATCTCATCGAGTCAGGCCACGAGGTGATCGTGCTGGCCCCGGGCGCTCCCGGCGCGCCGTCGACCTACCGGGGCGTGCCGGTGCTGCCGATGGCGTCCCTGGCGTTGCCCGGTTACCAGCAGGTGCGGCTGTGCACGACCCCGCAGATTTCGTTGGAGTGGACGCTCGCTGATTTCGCTCCCGACGTGGTGCACCTTGCCTCCCCCATCAATGTCGGTTACCGCGCCGCGCTCGCCGCCCGCACCTTGGGGCTGCCGACCGTGGCGATCTACCAGACTGACGTTCCGGGCTACGCGAAGCGCTACGGCGTCCCGGCTCTGGAGAGCCTGTTGTTCCAGCGCCTTCGCTTGGCGCATGGCGCCGCCACCGTCAACCTCGCCCCCAGCTCGGCCAGCCTGAACCAGCTGGCCGACGCCGGGATCGGCAACCTGCGCCTGTGGGGGCGCGGCATTGACTCCCGGCTGTTCCACCCCTCGAAGCGGTCAGACGCGCTGCGCTCGCGTTGGGCGCCTGACGGGGAGAAGATCGTCGGCTTCGTGGGGCGCCTCGCCCCGGAAAAGCAGGTCGAGGATTTGCGTGCCGTAGTCACCTTGCCGAACACGAAGGTCGTGGTGGTCGGTGACGGCCCCGAGCGGGAGATCCTGCAGGAGCGGCTGCCGGAGGCCACGTTCACCGGCCAATTGTCCGGGGAGGAACTGGCCGCCGCGTCGGCTTCCTTCGACGTGTTCGTGACACCGGGCGAGCTGGAGACGTTCGGCCAGACGATCCAGGAGGCGATGGCGTCCGGGCTGCCGGTCGTGGCACCCGCCTCGGGCGGGCCGGTCGATCTGATCGACCCCAGTCGAACGGGCTGGCTGTACCGCCCCGGTGACCTCGTCGAATTGCGCGAGCGGGTGCAGGATCTGCTCGGCGACGACACCAAGCGGTGCGCGATGGGACGCGCGGCGCGCGAGGCGATCGAGCCGCGCACCTGGGCGTCCATCTGCGCGCAGTTGGTGCACCACTATCACGATGCGATCGCGCTCAAGCGCGACGAGCTCCGTCAGGCCCGCGATCTCGCATGGCAACTCCAGACCGGACG
>JAUNTP010000215.1 GCA_030538585.1 Mobilicoccus sp. | reverse complement strand
GACGCCTCTGCATCGTTGGACACCTTCAAGGTGTCCAACGCCGTGAAGCTGTCCGATCGTTTGACCTGGTCAGAGCCTCGGGGACGGCTTTGGACACCTTCGGACTCGTTAGCG
The DNA here is from genome assembly GCA_030538585.1 of Mobilicoccus sp. Taxonomy (GTDB): domain Bacteria; phylum Actinomycetota; class Actinomycetes; order Actinomycetales; family Dermatophilaceae; genus Mobilicoccus. Next base: position 4,891 of record JAUNTP010000215.1, on the reverse strand, counting down.
GGCAGGTACCGCTCGAACGGGTCGAGGAAGTCCTCTCGGCGGTACCCGCGTGCGGTGCCTGCGGTGTTCTTTGCGGTGCGGATGCCGTACTCGGCGAGGCGGCGCCCGAGCTTGGACGGGTTCAGCTCGAACGTCTCCCAGGGCGCCTCGTCGAGGGCGCGGAGCGCCGACACCAGATCACTAGAGGGCAGGAACGTCGTCGCGGCGCCGTCCCAGACGGTGCGGCAGTCGGCGAGCAGACGCACGCCGAGAGACTGCTCGGTGGCGTCGTCGTCGGATTCGGCCACGAGGGCCACGCACGCCTTACGAGCGCGCGCCGGCCACGCGCCCCCGACGGCGTCGGCGACGGCGAGCAGGGGCTCCCACGTGTCTGCGGCGCGGTCCTCGATGCCGGCGGGGATGTCCGGCTCGTCGGCGCGAATGTCCACGCCCTCGGCCCACTCGGTCAGTGCCTCACGGATGCGCGTGAGTGCCTGGCCGTCTCGACGGCCGCGGTAGGGCGAGACCGTCTCGGAAGGGAGGCGGCGGCGCATCCGCAGGACGACGGCGCGGTCCTCGATGGTGTCCGGCATACGCCCGATCCCGGCCAACGCGGCCAGTGAGAACGTGCGGAACTCGGTCGGGGTCAGGGACGGCCCGACGCATCGCCCGAAGGTCAGGCCGCGCTGGAAACCGGCGTTGAGCAGGCCGCGCAAGTCCTCATGCTGCTCGGCCTTGACCTTGACGCCAAAGATGGTGTCGGCCTCGTCGAGGAGGATGGTCGGCGGCTTGTCGCCGACGAGGCGGCGGAAGATGTAGGCGGTGGAGGCGTTGACGGTGCGCAGTGGGTCCCAGGCCATCTCGGCGACGACTTCCAACAGGCGCGACTTGCCCGAGCGCTTCTCGGCCGAGCGGGCGACGAGTCGGGGCGCATAGTCGACCTGGTCGACCAGGTGCGAGAGAGCCACCCACAGGGCGACCGCGACGTAGGCGCCCTCGGAGGGCAGCACGCAGTAACGCCGGATGGCGGCCTCGACGTCGTCTAGGACGTGGGGGGTGCTCACGCGGCGCCTCCCTTGGCGCGCAGGGACGCGTGAGCGGCGCGGAAGCGGGCGATACTGGCCCGCTCCCGCTCGGCAGCGCGGGCACGCATCTCCTGATCGGTGACGGTGTCGGTGTAGTGGCGGTGAGCGCGGATCGTGGCGCCGACGACCTCGGCCGCGGCGCGGTGCCGAGCGGCCTGCTCGGCCTCACACGCGGCGTGCCCGTCGCGCCACCCATCGGCGTATGCATCGCACCGCGACATGATGACGTCGTCCAGGCTGAACACCGGCCCGTCGTCGGCCGGGACGAGCACCACGCCCGTCCCTGTAACCTTGCTGGTGGTGAGGGTCATTAGCCCCTCCTTTCGGCAGGTGGTGTGGCCCCGCTCGATACCAGCGAGCGGGGCCACATGCTGTTCAGTTGCCCTCCGTGGCTGCGTCGGCGAACAGCCCATCCACGAACGCCTCCACATCGACTCGGCGGAAGTACCGGCGCTTACCGATACGTCGCGACCGTGGAGCGTCCCCGCTCGCGATCCATCCCCGCAGACGACGCTCGGTGACTCCCAAGGCAGCAGCCGTGTCGGCCATGCCGAGCAGCGCACCCTCTCGTGCCTCCATGCCCACCCTCCTGTCCTAGATGCGAACTGATGTTGCCCGATCTGACCTGATGTCGACCAAGATCGCACATGACCTGGATCGTGTCAACACGGCCCGCTATTGTTCGCCTCATGAACAACGAGAGATCGTCTGACCATGCCTCTTGGGCGGAATCCTGGACCGACACGATCCGTCGGCAGGTCATCGCGCTACGGCGACGCGAAGGGCTGAGCGCGCAGGCGCTGGCAGACAGGTGTGCCGAGTACAACGTCCCGATGAGCCGAGGGACGATCGCCAAGCTTGAGAACGGGGATCGCAAGCTGGTAGGCGTCCACGAGATCGTGGTCCTCGCTGCTGCCTTGGGGGTCGCCCCCATGGATCTGCTGTTCCCGGGAGTCGCGGACACCGACCCCGACACGGCCGAGCAGACGGTGGAGTACTTCCCTGGCGAGCCCATCCCGGCGCGTACGGCCTGGTATCGCTTCGCGGGGGAGCGCCCACACATGGTGCGCGTAAAGCAGGCCAGGTACATGACCGAGCAAACGACGCGTTTGCTACGCCAGATCGAGGAGGGCTGACGTCGTGGGTCGGCCACCCCTCCCGGTGGGTACGTACGGCGAGATCAACGTTCGGCATGAGGAGCAGCGCAAGCGGACCGGCGCTCTTCCGTGGAAGGCCCGGTGCAGGTTCCGTGACTATGACGGCCAAGTTCGGTACGTCGTCCGCTACGGCTCGTCCAGGTCCGGCGCGGTGACAGCGTTGAAGACGGCGATACGAGACCGACAGGAAGCGGCCGGCACGGGGGAGATCACCCGCGATTCTCGGGTGCGTGTCCTCGCGGAAGCGTGGCTGCGGGACGACGTCGCCGACTCGACACGCGCCGCGTCAACCAAGGCGCGCTACGAGTACCTCGTGAGGGGGTTCATCGTCCCCGGTGTCGGGGAGCTGCGGATCGGAGAGTTCACCGCGGGCCCGGCAGACCGGTTCTTGCGCACCGTGCGTGAGAAGAACGGCCCTGCGACGGCGCGGACGGTGCGTGGATGCCTGACGCAGATGTTCGGGCTCGCGGTTCGTCTCGGAGCGGTCCCCACGAACCCGCTACGGGAGGTGTCGAAGATCCCCAGCAAGAAGGAGCCTGCCCGTGCTCTCACGCGAGAGGAGGCTCAGCGGCTCATGTCGAAGCTGCGCACCGACGAGAGAGCAGTCGGGTTGGACCTAGTCGAGCTGGTCGAGTTCATGCTCGGGACGGGCGCGAGGATCGGTGAAGTGTGTGCGCTGCGGCCTGGGTTCGTCGACCTCGACGCCGGCACGGTTGAAATCGCGGCCACCATGACAGACGCCGGCGGGTTGGAGGAACGGACGAAGACGTCGACAGGGCATCGCGTGCTCGCGGTCCCGCCGCACATCGTGGACATGCTGCGACGCCGTCTCGACGATCCGAGGGTGGACACCGAGGTGGTCGTGTTCCCTTCACCGACGGGCCGGCTACGGGATTCCTCGAACACGGCCGCGGCGCTGCGGCGAGCGTTCGACCGTGCCGGGTTCCCGTGGGTGCGTTCCCACACGCTGCGGAAGTCGGTAGCGACGTGGCTGGACGACGCCGGCCTCACGGGCCGGCAGATCGCCGATCACCTCGGCCATGCACAAGTCAGCATGACCACCGACGTGTACATGGGGCGCCGCATCGCGACTACGGCCGCGGCTTGACGCGCTCAAGGGTTTCTAGGTAGTAAACGGGCACTCGAACCTAGTAACCAGTGCCCGGGCACGGTATAATGCCTGGTAGTGAGTGGAGCCTAGGGGACTCGAACCCCTAACCCCCTGCTTGCAAAGCAGGTGCGCTACCAATTGCGCCAAGGCCCCGTGCCGCTGCAGCGGCGGGTGTCATCGATCGGTGTGGACGACCTCACCGGTCGAGCTGGCTTCCTGCGGCGCAGGATCGGTGATCTCAGCCCACAACGCCTTCTCGGCCTGACGTGCCTGCCACCGCTGACCGACGACCACTGCACCGGCCGCAGCCAGAGCGAGCACCACGATCCGCTTCACGACAACACCTCGAGAATCGACAAGGGCGACACTCGGCCGCCGGACTCATCAAGTCTACCCCCGCGCCCCACACCCGCCGAAACCACCTGAGCCCCATCACGTTCGCGGGGGTTGCCCGGGGGAGGGCACAACGCACGATGCCGGCCCCCAGCGAGGGGACCGGCATCGACTGCGGTGGGCCTAACAGGACTTGAACCTGTGGCCTCTTCCTTATCAGGGAAGCGCTCTAACCGTCTGAGCTATAGGCCCGCTGATCCGCGCGCGTGGCGCGGCGGCTCCCCACGGTAGCGCACCGTCAGCGCGTTCGCCAAAACGCCCTCGACGGGTGCTGCAGAGGGGACCTCACACGTCGGTGAACGTCGACGACACGCCGCCCACCAGGGCCGAGCAGATGTTGTAGATGACCGCCGACAACGTCGCGATCGCCGTGACCAGGATGATGTCGGCCACGCCCAACACGATCGCGAGCGACAGCACCCGCGTGAACGACAAGATCTCCAACACGTTGATCTCAGAACCGGCCGTCGTGCCCTGCGCCAGCTCGTTGAGCGTCGTGTTGAGCGTGTCGAACACGCCCATGCCCTGCAGCATCATCCACAGCGCCGCGACGACGACGACCATCGCGATCGCGACCGCGACCGACAGCAAGAACGAGATTTTCATGACCGAGAACGGGTCGACCCGCGACAAGGTCAACTTCACCTTGCGAGGCTCATCCCCCCGCGACGCCGGGGACGGCCGCGCCGGAGCCGCCGTGCGCGGCTGCGTGGCCGTCGGAGCGCCGCTGCGAGCGCCCGTCGCCTGCGCGCCGGTCTGATACCCCGACGGTCGCGCCGGCTTCTTCTGCTGCGTCGACGACGACGTGGCCGTCTGCGACCCCTGGGGTCGACCTCCTGCGGTACTCACGAGAGACCTCCGGCATCATCGGCATTCACGTCCGGACCTGTGTCCGAGCCCTGGTCAGACGGTACTGCACCGTCCGGCTCCTCGACATTCTCGGTATCCGCGACACTCTCAGGGTTGCGCGCCACCTTGACGATCGCATCACCTGAGTCCGGCTTGGCGAACTGCACACCCATCGTGTTACGGCCCGTGCGCCGCACCTCGTCGACGCGCGAGCGGACGACCTTGCCCTTCTCCATGACGACCATGACCTCGTCGTTCTCCCGCACGACGAGCGCCCCCACGAGATCACCACCGCGATCGGAGACCGCCGCCACCCG
>JAUNTP010000011.1:30846-35867 GCA_030538585.1 Mobilicoccus sp. | reverse complement strand
AGGCGCCCGTGGCGACCCGGCAGGGCACCGAGGTGGCCAGGAGCGCCGGGCGCGGCTCGACCATCCACTCCTCGATGCGGCGTCTCGCGATGGCGGGTGTACTCACCTGTGCGCTCAACGGCGGCGCCGCATTTTGGGTCGCCCAGAACGACCTGGGCGCCACGACGGCACAGGTCAGCCGTCTCCAGGAGCAGATGGCGACCGTCCAGCGCGTCGTCGGGAGCGCACCGGAGGAGACCCGTTCGGCCCGGGCACAACCCTCCCTCACCCCCGCCCACCGCGACGACCTCGCGCTCGGGGCACGAGCCATCACCGCCGCGGCGACCGACGCCGCCGCGGGTCCGCAGGCCATCGCCGGCGACGGGGGGATGTACGAGCACCTCGCCGGTGCCTACGCGCGCTACGTCGGTGCCGTCGAGATCGCGAGGACGGCCCCCGCCGATCAGGCGGAGCAGGCGCTCGCCGCCATGGAGACCTCGCGCGAGGGCGACGTCGCCCCGATCCTCGCTGAACTCGACCGCCGCCTCGCCGCGCACGCCGACGACGCCCGCGGGTTCACCTACCTCGCCTACGGCGCCCTGGGCGTCACAACGCTCGCCTCCCTGCTCACGCTCGTCGGCGGCTCGGTGTGGCTCGCGCGCCGCACCAAGCGCGTCGTCAACCCGGGCCTCGCAGGGGCGGTGCTGCTGAGCGGCGCCACCTCCGCGCAGGCGTTCGCGCACCTTGCCGACCCCACGGCCCTCTCCGGAACGCTCACCGCCCCCGGGCTGCTGCTCGGTGGCGTGACCGCGGCCGGTCTCACGTGGGTGGGGCTGTCGCGCCGGCTCAAGGAGTACCGATGAGCACCGTGACCGCTCCGCAGGCACCCGGCTCCCTCGGCGAGGACGTCGCCCCCGAGGTGCTGCTCGACTACATCGACGCTCTCGGTGTGTGGCGCGATCGTCGCCATGACGAGCTCGACGCCCTCGACGCCGCCGCTCGCGACGCCCACAGCGTCACCGCCGACATTCTGCTGTCGATGACGCTGTGGAAGGCCGTCGCCGACCGACACGACCTCATCGTGTCGACGTGGGACTCCGGTCGGGTCCTGGAGCGGGAGCGCAAGCGCATCACGACCCTCATCTGGGGGCGGCTCGACCAGCAGGCCGGTGACGGCAGCGCCCTCGCGGTCTCGCTGCCGGAGGCGTGCCGCCTCTCGGACTCCCTCGCCGCGTCGCTGCGACGCACCCTCGGGCTCGACGCCGACGGCCCCGGGCCGCGGCTGCGGGAACTGCGCGCCTCCCTGGAGCGGGTGCGTGACCTCGTCGCCGACGTCCCGCCATCCCGGGCGGCCTCGGCCCGCGAGATCCTCGTCGACCTCGATCGGCGCCTCACCGACCTCGACGCCCGCGCCGACCGGGGTGCCGACGTCGGGGGCCTCATCGGGCCCCTGGAGCAGGCGGTGGCGACCACCGAACGCGACCTCATCGTCGCGGCCGCGAACCGCACCCGCGCCCGCGACCGGCTCGGGGGTGTCCGCGAGCGCGTGGAGGAGCTCGCCGCCCGTGGTGAGGCGGTCCGGTCGCTGGCGCAGCGGTGTGCGCGCGAGGTGGCCGATGCACCCACCCTGGGTGTGCCCGACGTCAGTGCTCTCGGAGCCCCTGACGCCGACGACCTCGACGCCTACGTCGCTCGCCTGGACCGGGTCGACCGTGCCCTGGAGGTGGCGCGCGCCGCATACGCCTCCCCGCTCGAACGGCGCGCTGACCTGCGGAGGCGCCTCGAGGTCGACACCGCCCGGATCGACGCCGCACCCGAGCGGATGCGCGACGACGCGACGCATCTGGCCCGCCGCGCCGAGGAGCTGTCGGCGACCCCCACCGACCTGACGCACCTGGGCGCCCTCGTCGACGCCCTGTCGGCCTACCTGGAGCGCCGCTGATGCACTGCCGCGAGACCGGATGCCCCGGCAGCTACCTCGACGGGTACTGCGACTGGTGCGGCATGCCCGAGCGCCCCAGCACTGTCGTACCCGCCACTGCCGCCGCCATACCCACCGGGTCGACTGCACCGGGGTCACACGCCGCCCGCTCGTGGGTGACCTCCGCCGAGTCGGACTGGCCGGACGACCCATCCCCCTCGGGCGAGCAGTCCCCCTCGCCCGCGGAGGACGCGGACGGCGACCAGACCGACAGCCCTGTCGGCGACGTCCGCGCGCAGGCGTTCACCGCGACGGCGCTCGGCAGCGCCCGCGGCACCGGCGCCCGGCGCCGCGTCCGCCCGGGCCGACGATCGAGTCGCTCACGAATGGGGGCCGGTCTCACCGAGGTGCCGCCGGTGCGAGAGGTCGACCCCGCCGGCGCCGTCCTCGACGACCCGGTCGTCCCTGAGTCGCGGCGCATCTGCCCCTCCTGCGGCGCCCCCGTGGGCCGCTCCCACGACGGCTCACCCGGCCGCACGCAGGGCTACTGCCCGCAGTGTCGCAACCCGTTCTCCTTCACTCCGCGACTCGCGCCGGGTGACCTGGTGGCCGGCCAGTACGAGGTCGCCGGCCCCATTGCCCACGGCGGCCTGGGCTGGATCTACCTCGCCCGCGACCGCAACGTCTCGGGCCGTTGGGTCGTGCTCAAGGGCCTGCTCAACGCCGGTGACGAGGACGCCGTGGCCGCCGCCGTCGCCGAACAGCAGTTTCTCGCGCAGGTCGAGCACCCCCTCATCGTCGAGGTGTACAACGTCGTCGAGCACGAGGGCCTCGCCTACACGGTGATGGAGTACGTCGGCGGCATCTCCCTCAAGCAGCTCCTCAAGGACCGGCTCATGGCGGCGGGTGCCTACGACCCGCTGCCCGTCGACGTCGCGCTCGCCTACATCCTCGAAGTGCTGCCCGCGTTCTCCTACCTGCACGATCACGGCCTGCTCTACTGCGACTTCAAACCGGACAATCTCATCCACGTCGGTGACGGGGTCAAACTCATCGACCTCGGCGGCATGCGCGAGATCGACGACCTCGAATCGCCCATCTACGGCACGGTCGGCTACCAGGCGCCCGAGGTGGCCGAGGTCGGCCCGTCGGTCGCGGGCGACATCTACACGATCGGCCGCACCCTCGTCGTCCTCACGACCGAGTTCCGCGGTTATCAGAGCCGCTACGTGCACTCCTTGCCGCCGGTGTCCGAGACCGACGTGTTCCTGCAGTTCGACGCCTTCTACCGCCTCGTCGCCAAGTGCTGCGCGCCCGACCCGGCCGACCGGTTCAGCTCCGTGGAGGAGCTGCGCACCCAGATGCTCGGGGTGCTGCGCCAGGTCGTCGCCGACCGCGACGGCGTCGGCGCCGCCACCCAGGCCCCGCAGTCGACCCACTTCGAGGTGCCCGTCGCCACGAGCGAGAACCTCGACTGGTGGGAGCTGCCCGGGCTGCGGCCCGACGAGCACGACTCGATGAACTCCTGGCTGCGCGGCCTGCAGGACACCGAACCCGACGCGCGCATGCGGGCCCTGCGCGGGGCGCCGGAGATGACGGCCGAGGTCGTCCTCGAAATGGGCCGCACCGCCCTGCGCGCCGGTCGCGACGACCTCGTCACCCAGGCCGCCGACTCGGTTCTCGGCCAGGACCCGTGGGATTGGCGGGCTGTGTGGCTGCTCGGCATCGACGCCATCCGACGCTCCGACACCGGCGCCGCAGGCGAGTCGTTCCGGGCGGTGTACGCCCAGGTGCCCGGCGAGCGGGCACCCCGACTGGCACTCGCGCTCACCCACGAACTGGCCGGTGAGACCGACCTGGCCGAGGCGTCCTACCTCACCTGCCTGCGCACCGACGCCGCCTACATCGTCGCCGCCGCGTTCGGCGTCGCGCGGTGTCGTGCGGCCCGCGGCGACGTCGCCGGCGCCATCGAGGCCGTCGACCTCGTCCCCGCCACGTCCGGCGCCTACCCGCGAGCGCGCTGGATGCGCTCGGACCTCATGACCCGGGCCGGCGGCGGCCTCCAGGGCCTGCTCGACGCGCTGACCAGCGTCAAGAGCCTCACCCTCGAGCCGCGGGTGCGGGCCGCGTTCCGGGTCCGGGTTCTCGAGAAGGCTCTCGCGACGTGGATGACGCCCGACGGCGCCAAGGACGGCGTCATGCTCGACGGCGCCCCCGTCGACGAGAAGGCCCTGCGGGAACACCTCGAACGCGCCTACCGCGACCAGGCCGCCCTCACGACCGATCCCGCCGAACGCCGCCGCCTCGTCGACGAGGCCAACCGCATCCGTCCCTGGACCTTCTGGTGAGGCCCCCGACCGCCGCCGCCAGGAGACCCATGGCGCGCCCGACACCCCGGAGTGAACGATGACCGACGCGACCGACACCCCCCGCACCTGCCCCGGGTGCGACGAGGCCGTGGGCCCCGGCGCCTACTGCGAGCGTTGCGGCACCGAGATCGAGCCCGCCTCGGAGCCCACCGAGCGCTCGGGGGGCATGCTCGTCCTCGGCGCCCCGACCTCGGCCGTCGACACCGCAGAGCCTGCGCCCGCCGACGACGAGCGGTGTGAGTGCGGCGGGGCGTTCCTCGACGGGTACTGCGAGCAGTGCGGCAGCCCGAGACCCGACCCGCGCGCCCACCTGACCCGCGACGAGCAGTGGGTGGCCGGCGTGACCGACATCGGGGTGCGACGCTCGGCCAACCAGGACGCCTTCGCGCTCACCGCCACCGACGGCACTGCCGCCGGGGTGGTGTGCGACGGGGTCGGGTCCGCGGCGTTCTCCGAGGAGGCGAGCCAGGCGGCCGCCGACGCCGCCCTCGAAGTGTTGACCCGCACGACCTCCACCGGCGTCGGGGTGCCGTCCTCCCTCGTCCCGGCCCTCACCGCCCGTCTCGTGGCCGCCACCGACGCGGCCGCCGATGCCGTCGCCGACGTCACCGAGCGTCTCCTCGGACCGGCCGGGGTCGGCGGCGGCGACACCTCGGCCGCCAACCCCTCGTGCACACTGGTGGCCGCCGTCGTCAGCGGCGCGACCGTCGTCGTCGGGTCGGTCGGCGACTCCCGCGCCTACTGGATCCCCG
>JAUNTP010000011.1:0-30836 GCA_030538585.1 Mobilicoccus sp. | reverse complement strand
GGCGAGGCGAAGCGCCTCACCGTCGACGACTCCTGGGCGGAGGAGCGGGTCGCGATGGGCGTCGACCGCGCGGAGGCCGAGAGTGGCCCCGGCGCGCACACCATCACCCGCTGGATCGGCATCGACGCCCCCGACCACACCCCCCGCACGACGAGCCTGGAGGTCGAGACCCCCGGGTGGCTCATCCTCTGCTCCGACGGGCTCTGGAACTACGCGAGCGAAGCCGACGCGCTCGCCGCCGTGGTCCGCGACATCGCGCGTCAGGGCGCTGACCGCGAGCAGGCAGACGGTGCGGCGTCGGAGAGCAGCGCGGCATCCGAGGGCAGCGCGGCTCTCGTTCTCTCCCGCGACCTCGTCACCTGGGCCAACGCGCAAGGTGGGCATGACAACATCACCGTCGTGGCGGCGCGACTGCCCGGCGAGAAGGAGGGGACCGATGGCTGAGTTCTCCGCATCCGTCCATCAGAACGAGCACCTCGCGAGCGGCGCGACCGATGTGCACGCGATCGTGTCGATCACGTGTGAGGGCGCCGGGGCCGCCGGGCAGAGCCTCGGCGGTGACGCGGGCGAGATCATCGTCATCGACACCTCCCGCTCGATGGAGGCCGACGGGGTCCGCGCCGCCCAGTACGCCGCGGCCGCCGCCCTCGATCAGATCCTCGACGGCGTCTGGTTCGCGGTCGTCGCGGGCAACCACCAGGCGCGGCTGTGCTACCCCGACGGGTACTCCGCCGGGATGGTGCCGATGTCGGCCCAGACCCGCGCCGAGGCCAAACGGTCGCTCACCCGGCTGTACGCCGACGGGGGCACCGCGATGGGCACGTGGCTGCTCGCCGCGGCGCAACTCTTCGACACGGTGCCCTCGCTCGTGCAGAAGCACGTCATCCTCCTCACCGACGGGGAGAACCAGCACGAGACCCCCGAACAGCTCACCGCCGCCATCGAGACGGTGCGCGGCCGGTTCCAGGCCGACTGCCGCGGACTCGGGGCGGCGTGGCAGGTGGAGGAGGTCCGGCGCATCGCCCAGGCCCTGCTCGGCACGGTCGACCTCATCCCCCGCCGCGAGGACATGGCCGCTGAGTTCGAGTCCCTCATGCGCGCCTCGATGGGCCGCGGTGTCGCGGAGGCGACGCTGCGGGTGTGGGCGCCGCAGGGGGCAGAGGTGCTGTTCGTCCGGCAGGTCGCGCCCACGCTGGAGGACCTCACCCACCGGCGCAGAGTCGTCAACCCCCTCACCGGCGGGTACCCGACCGGTTCGTGGGGCGATGAGACCCGCGACTACCACGTGGCGGTTCGCTTGCCCGCCAAGGCCGTCGGCGCCGAGCAGCTCGCCGCCCGCGTCCAGCTCGTCGTGGCCGAGGAGGTCGTCGCGCAGGGCCTCGTCAAGGCGAAATGGTCGGCTGACGACGGGCTGACGGCCCGCATCAGCCCCGAGGTGGCCCACTACACGGGGCAGACGGAGTTGGCGCAGGCCATCCGCGACGGTCTGGCGGCCAAGTCGATCGGCGACGACGCCACCGCCACCACCCGTCTCGGCCGGGCGGTGCAGCTCGCCGATGAGACCGGCAACGACGACGCCACGTCGCGTCTGGCGCGCGTCGTCGACATCGACGACGCCGCCACCGGGCGGGTGCGGCTGCGGCGCACCGTGGACAAGCTCGACGAGATGGCCCTGGACACCGCCTCGACGAAGACGACGCGGGTGCGCCGATGACGCGCTGCCCCGAGGGTCACGACAGCGACGCGAGCGACTACTGCGACACGTGCGGTGTCCCGATGGCCGCAGGCGGGTCGGGCGAGGCCTTCGACCTCCCACCCGCGCCGCAGGTGCCGGGAACACCGACCCCGTCGTGGGGCGAGGGAACACCCCTGGCGGATCCGGCTCAGCAGGCCGAGGCATCGACGTGTCCCCACTGTTCGGCGCGCAACACGGCCGACAACCTCTTCTGCGAGGTGTGCGGCTTCGACTTCACGACAGGCGTCATGCCGAGGGTGGAAGGCGGCGAGCCCTCCTTCCTCGACCTCCCCACCCCTCGGACAGACGACGAGTCCACCCCACCCCCGTCGCCCGACGTGGCCACCCCACCCCCGTTGGTCGAGGAGCGAGCGAAGCGAGCGTCTCGAGACCACCCAGAAGAGACGGGAGAGCCCGCCCCTACCCCGGACGACGACGCCCCCGCCTCGCACGAGCGACCCACCCCCCCGTTGGTCGAGGAGCGAGCGAAGCGAGCGTCTCGAGACCACCCCGAGGCATCGGAGGAACCCGACCTCCGCGCGCGCAAGCCCGTGAATCGCCCTCCCTCCCGCGAGGTGGCGGGCGACTGGGTGGTCGAAGTGTGGATCGATCCGGCGTGGTACGCCGTGCAGGAGGCCATGGAGGCGTGTCCGTCGCCGGCGCCGCCGGAGGTGATCCCGGTCCGGGGCTCGGATGCTCTCATCGGTCGCCGTAGCCGCAGTTCGACACCCGACATCGACTGCGGGGTCGACGCGGCGGTGAGTCGCCGGCAGGCGTTGCTGACGAGTGACGGCCGCCGCTGGTGGGTCGAGGATCTCGATTCGAGCAACGGCACGTGGGTGGGTCCGGCGATCGGTCCGCTGCCCATCGAGCCGATCAGCGCGCGCACCGAGATCGACGCCGACGACCGCATCTACGTCGGGGCGTGGACCCGGTTGGTGCTCCGTCCGGCGACGCCCGGCGATCTCTGAGCTGCGGGCGAGCGCGGGGCCCGTGCAGGTCGTGCCCAGTTCGACGGTGAAGAATCGGCGCGTGCCCTCCCGCCCCACCGATCTGATCTTCACCGTGCTCGCCTCCGTGAGCGCGGTGCTCGCGGCGATCTCCCTTCTCGATGTCGGGCACGTCGTGGCGCTATTGCAGGCGGCGGCGCCGACAGCGGGGGTGCTGGTGCTGCTCTTCGCCGTCGTGGCGGTGGTGCGGCGTCGGTGGTGGGCGTCCCTGGTTGCGACGGCCTCCTCGGCCGCGCTGATCGTGCCCGCGGTGAGCCTGCCCCCGGAGCCGGTGACACCCGGTGACCAGCACCTGTCGGTCCTGGCGTCGAACACGTTCTACGGGCACGTCGATGCGGCCCGGCTCATCGAGGAGGTCGACGCGCGGGACGTCGATGTCCTCGTCATGCCGGAGATGTCCGACCGGTTCTGGCAGCGGTTGCAGGATCTCGGCCTGCTCGAGCGCCTGCCGTATGTCATGGGGCGGACCGGAGGCGGCCGCGGCATGATCATCGCCACCCGTGAGCCGTTCACGTGCGTCGAGGTGCCGAGCGCCGGGAAATGCGGGGTGGTGCTCACCGGTGACGACACGTTGCCGTGGAGCGTCGACGCGCAGGGCAAGCCCACGTTCGACCAGATCGTCGTCGACCTGGCCGACGGCACGCGCCTCAAAGGGATGCATCTGTGGTCGCCGCGCGTGTGGCCACCGGGACGCTGGCGTGAGCAGCAGGGGCAGATGAGGGAGTGGATCGAGGCGCAACCCACCAACCGGCCCCTGGTGCTCGCCGGCGACTTCAACGCCGGACCGTCGCATCCGGTGTTCCGCCGCTACAGCGCCGGGCTGGAGGATTCACCGCGCGGGGAGTTTCCGTGGACGGCGACGTGGCCGAAGTTCGGCCCGTTCGGGCCGCTGACCCACATCGACCATGTGCTGGCTCGCGATTGGCGCGTGCAGGACTCGGAGACCATCGCGATTCCCGGCTCGGATCACCGGGCCGTCTGGACGTTGCTCACCCGCTGACCCCGGGGTCGTCGGGGCGGGTGGTCAGAACGAGAACTCGCCCTTGTGAATGTCGCGGCCCTTCATGCGCACCAGCAGGTCCCAGGCGGTGACGGTGCCCTCGTCGGTCTCGATGTCGCGGGCGACCCGGCCGGAGCGTTCGATGACGAGGGAGCCGGAGGAGATGTAGTCCTGCAGGTCGGCCTCGACGTCGGAGGCCGAGTAGAGCACCTCGGGGTCCTGGGGTCCGCCGTAGCCCTCGGTGATGTTGGTGGGGTCGTGGGCGACGATGAGCAGCACCCCGCCGGGCTTGAGGGCGCGCGCCGCCGTGCGCATGACGCCGCGCCGCTGATAGGCGGGCAGTTGCAGGTAGCTGACCAGGACGGCGTCGTACTCCGACTGCGTCACCTCGGCGGTGCTCGCGTCCTCGACGCGCCACGTGATGTCGAGGTCACGACCGCTCTTCGCCGCAGCTTTCTCGGCGAGGCCTTGGGCGCGCTCCATCGCGACCGCAGAGAAGTCGACGGCCTCCACCCGCCAGCCCTCACCGGCGAGCCAGATCGTGTTGCGACCCTCCCCCGAGCCGAGGTCGAGGGCGACGCCCGGCATGAGACCACCGAGTTCGGTGACGACCCACCGGTTCGCGTCGGTCCCCCACACGAGGTCCTCGTCGGTGTACCGCTGGTCCCATTCGGTCGCGTCCATGTGTCCTCCTCGGCTCGTCGTCCAGGCTCGTCTGGCAGTCTCGCGCATCCACGTGGGTCCGACCACCGTGATCTCGATTTTCTGCTCGACAGCGAACATCGTTGACCAGCAACAAGATTGGCAAAACCGCAGGTCAGGGGCCTCGTTTCGGGGACCTAGGTCCCTGTGAACAGGGGTGTGAACGGTCGATCCTGACCAACGGGGGGCGGAACCATCCGCTCACCGTCGGCGACCCGGATCTGATTCACGCCACCTGCCACATGTACCCCGGGGGGTACTGGTTCCACCCTGTGGGGCACGGAGGTCCGGGGCCTGAGTTGGGGAGGATTTTCGATGGACGCGCTAGAACTCGCGCGCTGGCAGTTCGGTATCACCACCGTCTACCACTTCTTGTTCGTGCCGATCACGATCGGCCTGTCGGCGATCGTGGCGGGGTTCCACACGGCGTGGGTGCGCAACCACGACCCGCAGATGTACCGCATGACCCGCTTCTTCGGAAAGCTGTTCGTCATCAACTTCGCTCTCGGGCTGGTCACGGGCATCGTGCAGGAGTTCCAGTTCGGCATGAACTGGTCGGACTACTCCCGCATGGTGGGCGACATCTTCGGTGCGCCGCTGGCGTTGGAGGCGCTGCTGACGTTCTTCCTCGAGTCGGTGTTCATCGGTCTGTGGATCTTCGGGTGGGGACGCATTCCCGAGAAGCTGCACGCCGCCACCATGTGGCTCGTGCACATCGGCACCGTGATGTCGGCGTTCTTCATCCTCGCCGCCAACAGCTGGATGCAGAACCCGGTCGGCTACCACATCAACCCCGAGAACGGCCGCGCCGAACTCACCGACTTCGTCGCCGTGCTGCTCAACCCCGTGCAGCTCGTCACCTTCCCGCACGTCATCACCGCCGCGTACATGACGGCCGGTGCGTTCGTCATGGCCGTGTGCCTGTGGCACCTGCGCAGTGGGCGCAGCACCAAGGTCGGGGTCAGCCCGGCCAGTGAGCGCCTCGACGAGCACGGGCAGACCGTCGATCACACCGGTGGCGCGACCGCCGTCGCGACCACGGCGCCGTCGACCTACCTCGAGTCCTACCGGCGCGCGGCCCGTATGGGCGCCATCGTCGCGCTCGTCGCCTCCCTCGGCGTCATCATCAGCGGTGACCTGCAGGGCAAGGTCATGACCGAGGTGCAGCCGATGAAGATGGCCGCCGCCGAAGGCCTCTACCACAACGAGACCCAGGCCCCCTTCTCCGTGTTCGCCACGGGCAACCTCGAAGGCACGGAGGCCACCCACTGGATCGAGATCCCCGGCCTGCTCAGCTGGCTCGGCGCCGGTGACGTCAACGCGGAGATCCGCGGCATCAACGACATCCAGGCCGACTACGCCGAGAAGTTCGGCGGCAACCCCCTCACTGCGGACGCGCACACCGATTACACCCCGTACGTGCCCGTCACGTACTGGACGTTCCGTCTCATGATGGGCTTCGGGTTCCTCACGATGGCCGTCGCCGCGATGGCGCTGTGGGTCACCCGCAAGAAGGCCGACGCGACCGCCGCCCTGCGGCCGGCGTGGTGGCACTGGGCCATCATCAGCGCGCCGCTGTTCCCGCTGCTCGCCAACAGCTTCGGCTGGATCTTCACCGAGATGGGCCGCCAGCCGTGGGTCGTCATGGGCGTCATGCTCACCGAATACGGCGTCTCCCCGCGCACCACCGCGACCGAGGTCCTCATCTCGATGATCGTGTACACGCTGCTCTACGGCGCACTCGCCGTCGTCGAGGTGAAGCTGCTGCTCAAGTACATCCGACTCGGCGCCGAGGACATCGACGCCCCCTCCGAGGCCGTCACCCAGGGTGTCGGCGACGACGAACCGCTCGTCTACACCTACTGAGAAAGGGGACTGGTCATGGATCTCGCAGTCATCTGGTTCATTCTCATCGCGGTCCTCTGGATCGGGTACTTCTGCCTCGAAGGGTTCGACTTCGGTGTCGGCATGCTGCTGCCGATCCTCGGCAAGGGCGAGACCCCCGCCGACACCGAGAAGCGCAAGCGGGTCATGCTCGGCACGATCGGCCCGCACTGGGACGGCAACGAGGTGTGGCTGCTCACCGCCGGTGGTGCGACGTTCGCGGCGTTCCGTGAGTGGTACGCCACCCTCTTCGACGGGTTCTACCTGGCGCTGCTGCTCATCCTCGTCGCGCTCATCGTGCGCGCCCTCGGGTTCGAGTACCGCGGCAAGGGCGAGAGCGATGTGTGGCGCCGCAACTGGGACCTCGCGATCATCATCGGCTCGTTCATCCCGGCCCTCCTCTGGGGTGTCGCGTTCGCCAACATCGTCGGCGGCACGCCGCTCGCGGTGGTCGACACGACGCTGGGCTCGGGTGTCGAGTTCCAGGGCACGCTGTTCACCCTGCTCAACCCGCACGCCCTCGTGGGCGGTCTGACCACGCTGTTCCTGTTCCTCACGCACGGCGCGATCTTCATCGCCCTCAAGACCGACGGCGCCATCCGCCACGACGCCCGGGCCCTCGCCACCAAGCTCGGTGTCGTCACCGCGGTGCTCGCCGTCGTGTTCCTCACCTGGACGAACATGATCACCGGCAACAAGATCGCCGCCTGGGTGTTCACGCTGCTCGCCGCCGTGCTCCTCGTGGGCGCGCTCGTCGCGAACCACCTGGGCCGTGAGGGGTACGCGTTCCTCGGCACGTTCCTCACCACCGTGTTCGCTGTGGGCTCGCTGTTCCTCATGCTGTTCCCCGACGTGATGCCCTCCACCATCGACCCGGCAGCGACCCTGACGACGTCGACGGAGTACGGCTTCTACGCCGCCAACAGTGAAACGACCCTGCAGATCATGACGGTGGTCGCGGTCATCTTCACCCCGATCGTCATCGGCTACCAGGCCTGGACGTACTGGGTGTTCCGCCGCCGCCTCTCCACCAAGCACATCCCCACCCCCGAACACCACGAGGCAAGGGTCTGACCGACCCCCCTCGTTGGTTGAGCGAGCGAAGCGAGCGTCTCGAGACCATCCGGCACTGGCCGCGATGACCTCGAGGCGCTCGCCGCTGTGTGCGGCCCCGCTCAGGGCAGCGACAGCGACGCCCCCCCACCCGTTGGTCGAGGAGCGAGCGCCAGCGAGCGTCTCGAGACCATGGTGAGATCACCCCGAACGTCACCATGGTTTCGAGACGTCGCTGCGCTCCTCCTCAACCAACGGGCGTGCTGCTCAGCGCCCTCTGCGTCTGCCACAGTGGGGCGCGTGGGCCATATCGACCTCAACCAGATCTCCTATGCACTCCCTGACGGGCGGCCGCTGCTCGACGAGGTGAGCTTTCGCGTCGGTGACGGTGCCGTTGTCGCGCTCGTCGGCCCCAACGGCACCGGCAAGACGACGTTGCTGCGCATCATCGCGGGCGACCTCGACGCGCACGCCGGGGCGGTGACCCGCTCGGGTGGGCTGGGGGTGATGCGTCAGTTCATCGGGTCCGTGCGTGACGAGCAGACCATCCGTGACCTCCTCATCGACGTCGCTCCCCAGCGGATCGCTACGGCCGCGCGCGCCGTCGATGAGGCCGAGCTGCGAATCATGGAGGTCGACGACGAGCCGGCCCAGATGGCGTACGCCCAAGCCCTCGCCGACTGGGGCGACTTCGGCGGGTACGACTACGAGACGGTCTGGGACACCGTGACCACGGCCGCTCTCGGGGTGCCGTTCGAGCAGGCGCAGTACCGCCGCGCGGCGACCCTGTCCGGTGGTGAGCAGAAGCGGCTCGTCCTGGAGGCCCTGCTCGCCGGGCCTGACGAGGTACTGCTGCTCGACGAGCCCGACAACTACCTCGACGTGCCGGGCAAACGCTGGCTGGAGGCCCGCCTCGCGGCCACGGACAAGACGGTCCTGCTCGTCAGCCACGACCGCGAACTCCTCAGCGAGGCGGCGACGCGTGTGGTGACGCTCGAACCGGGCGCGGCGGGGGCGAGCGCGTGGACGCACCCCGGCTCGTTCGCCTCCTGGCACGACGCCCGGGAGGCCCGCAACGCCGACCTCGAAGAGCGGCTACGGCGCTGGGAGGAGGAACGGGACAAGCTGCGTCGCCTCGTCCTCATGTACAAGCAGAAGGCGGCCTACAACGACGGTCTCGCCTCCCGGTATCAGGCGGCGAAGACGCGGTTGGCGAAGTTCGAGGAGGCCGGTCCACCCGAGAAGGTCGCGACCGAGCAACGGGTCCGGATGAGGCTGACCGGGGGCCGCACCGCCAAGCGGGCTGTGGTGTGCGAGCGCCTGGAACTCCTCGCCCCCGACGACGAGACCGCCACCCGCGAGCGGGACGCTCTCATGCGCCCCTTCGACCTGGAGGTCTGGTACGGCGAGCGGGTGGCCGTGCTCGGGTCGAACGGGTCGGGCAAGTCGCACTTTCTGCGGCTGCTCGCCGCGGGCGGCTCCGACCCCGAGACTGAGCATCGCCCGGTGGGTGAGGTGCGGCCGCCGAACGTGCGGCACACGGGGGTCGCGAAGTTGGGCTCGCGGGTGCGGCCCGGTTGGTTCGCCCAGACCCACGAGCACCACACCTACGCCGGGCGGACGTTGCTGGAGATCCTGCACCGCGGCGACGAGCACCGGGCCGGTCGCACGCGGGAGGAGGCCGCGCGCGTCCTCGACCGCTACGAGTTGGCGAGGGCGAGCGAGCAGACCTTCGACTCCCTGAGCGGTGGCCAGCAGGCCCGGTTCCAGATCCTCATGTTGGAGTTGTCCGGCGCCACGCTGTTGCTGCTGGACGAGCCGACCGACAACCTCGACCTGCACTCCGCCGAGGCCTTGGAGGAGGGGCTGGCCGCCTTCGAAGGAACAGTGCTCGCGGTGACCCACGACCGCTGGTTCTCCCGCGGCTTCGACCGGTTCCTCGTGTTCGGCTCGGACGGGTCGGTGTACGAGTCGAGCGAGCCGGTCTGGGACGAGACCCGCGTAGCGCGCCGCCGCTGACCCGCCCTTCCGCTCAAACCGTGCGTTTCTGACACGGTTTGAGCGAGGGGGCTCCCCTTCGGCACGGCGCGGGCTTCCTCACAGGTGCCTCACGGTTGTCCTGAACGCCTGGTCGGGGGGTGGGCTCGCGTCGATCATGGTGGTGAGCGGTCCGGGAGGGGTGACCGCCAGTCAGAGGGGTCTGCCATGAAGGTGCGCTTGTTCGCCGCGGCGTCGGTGCTCGCTGTCGCGTCTGCCACGCTGACGGTGCCCATCGCCGAGGCAGCTCCCACCGCCGGTGCGGCTCGGGTCGTGGCCGATCAGGAGGGGCCGCACTCCCCGCGGGGGCGGAAGATACCCGCGCCGAGGGTGTCGACGATGCCCGGCGTGCAGATCTTCGACGTCGATTTCGGCGACGTCGACCTCGGGCGACGCGCGGGCCAGTTCCGGTCACCGATGCGGGGTGTCCTGGTCGTCCCCGAGAAGGGCCGAGGCGCACCCTTGGTCGTGGTCAACCATCTGCGGATGCCCGGCTGCACGGGTGAGGTCATGGCCTACCCCTGTCCGCGCGGCACGCGCGAGCTGCGCCTCGACCGGGGCATGACCTATCTCGGCATCGACCTCGCCCGTCAGGGCTACGCGGTGCTGATCCCCGACCTGTCGCCGCTGTGGATCGGGGCGGAGACCTCCGCGCCGTACGACCAGATCGCCGGGTGGCAGACGATCGTCGGCGGGCTCCGCGACCGTGTCGCAGCAGCGAACCGTGGCGGGACCGCGTTCGGCACATCCTTGCGCGGGCGCGTCGACACCAGCCGCAGCGCCCTCATCGTGCATTCACGGTCGGCGTACATCGTCGGGACGGCCGTCCAGGCGTGGAAGTCGACGAGTCCGGTGACCTCGGTGCTCGCCTACGGTCCGGCGGCGGACGCCGAGGACCCGGCGCCGCCGGACGTCCCCTACCTCGTCACGCTGGGGTCGGCGGACGCCGACGTGTACTCGACGCCGTCGCACTGGGCATCGGCGCACCTGGGTGAGAAGCGCACGTCGCCGCTGCTCGTGGCGCAGGTGCCGGGGCTCGGGCATTCGGCCGTCAACCGCACCCTCTCCCGAGCCGGGCTGGATGATCGCCGTTCGTGCGAGGGTGACTGCCCGACGGCGCGGCAGCACGAGGTGTTCCTGCAGAACACCGCGAGCGCGTGGCTGGCGGCTACGTACCCCTCGGGGCGCACGGTCGCGAGCGGTGACGACATCCCGACCTCGGCCACCGCGCCGCTACCGCCGCGTCTCGGGGGGCTGGCCGTGCAATGGCTCGCTGCGACGAACGCCCCCGCAACGCTGGTGTACGACTCGGCTGCCGGTGCGCGCGGTGTGCAGGCGTTCGGCGGCGGCACCATCGCCGCGTGCCGGTATCTCGACCCGATGGACCCCGCGCAGGATCGCGGCCGGTGCGCGGAACCCGAGGAGGGGGTGGTCGAGGCGCGCGGACCGGTGCTGCGGGTCGGTCTGCGCCCCGCCGGTGGGGCGCGGTTCGCGGTCGCACCCACCCCGGGTGTGCGTCAGGTGGACGTGACGATCAACCCCTCCGGTTCACGCGCCGATCGGCGGCCTGGCACGCCGCTGCAGGTCACGCTCGTCGACGACGCGGGCGGCAGGCACCCGGTCGACGCGTCACGCACCGTGCTTCGCGACCGGCGCACCGCGGAGGAGAGCGGTGTCTACACCCCGGTGACGCTTCGGCTGCCCGTCGAGGTCGATGCCGCCGTCGTCGCGGTGGAGCTGACGGGCCGGGACGGTGACGGCCTCGTGGAGGTCCGGCGGATCGACCTGCTCACCCGTGAGACCCTGGCCCCGTGAACCCTCCGCGCCGACGTCGAGTCTCCTGTGTGAAGGGTGTCGGCGGGGTGGTTGCCCTCGCGGGCGTGGCCCTCGTCGCGGGTGGGTGCAGCGTCGCCGACAGCGCACCCCGCACGAGCACCCTCACGACGGGCGCCGCCGACCCGGACTCCGACGAGCTCGCCGAGATGACCTACATTCCCGAGTGCACCCCGGACACCCTGGCCAAACGCCCGGAATCGTACGTGCTGGCGTGCGCCGACGGCAGCGAAATCCTCAGCCAGCTGCAGTGGCGGGCGTGGGGTGAGGAGTCGGCGACGGCGACGGGCAATCTCGTCACGAACGACTGTGTCCCGACCTGCGCCGACGGCAACGATATGGTGAGTCCAGTGCGGGTCGTCGTCGATCAGCGCACGGTCGACGCGGACATGGCCACCTACCAGCGCCTCACCATCACCGTCGACACCGGCGACGGTCAGGGCGAGAGGACGGTGTTCACCCTCCCCGAGAAGGGCGTCACCCCGCCCGACCTGCGAAGCGAGTCACCGCCGAGCTGACGGTCGGCCCTCCACCGTCGTGGGGACGCTGCGGAAGGTGGCGACGGCGCGGGCACCGGTCGCCGGTGGTTGCGCGTTACACAAGGCAAGGTGCCCATCCATCGCCTCGATGTGCTTGGTGGCGATGGTGAGGCCGAGGCCGCTGCCCTTGTTGCCGCTGGTGAACGTGGCGAAGCGGCGGGGCCCCGCGTCGAGAAGTTCGTCGGGGTAGCCCGATCCGGCGTCGGTGACGGTGACGACTGCGCCGACGACCTCGACCCGGACGGGGGCCGCGCCGTACGTGAGGGCGTTGCGGGCGAGGTTCGTGACGATGCGTTCGATCCGCCGCGGTTCGGCGTAGGCCGTGCCTGCCGCCGCGGTGTCGATGTCGATGCGGTCGGCGTACAGGTCGAGGGCGCTCCGCACGACGTCGCCGAGCTCGCATTCCTCCCAGTCGATCTCGATCGAGACGGCGTCGAGGCGGGAGATCTCGAGGAGGTCTTCGACGAGGCGGCGCAGGCGGGTGGTCTGGCCGCGGACGAGGTGACCGATCTCGTCGTCGGGCAGCAGTTCGGCGGCGCTGACGAGGCCGGTGACCGGGGAGCGCAGTTCGTGGGCGACGTCGGCGGTGAACTGTCGTTCGAGGTCGAGGCGGTGCTGCAGGGCGCGGGCCATGCGGTCGAGGGCGGCGGTCAGCAGGGCGACCTCGTCGCGGCCGGGCTGGGAGGCGATCACGTCGGTCTCACCGGCGGCGATACGTGTGGCGGCCTGCGCACCGGCGCGCAGCCGCCTCGACAACCAGGTGGCGAGCAGCCATCCGAGCAGGGTCGCGACGGCGACAGACACGAGCGCGGCGCGCCCGAAGGCCCACCGCAGTTCGGCGCGTTGCGTGCGCAGGTCGTCGGCGGGCAACCGCACGGAGAGGAGTTCGTGCTCCGAGAGGTGTTGGGCGGCGATCATCGTGTCGCCGTCGAAGTAGGTGGTGCGTTGCCCGGGGCCGCCGGCGGTGGCGACCTCGGGGGGAATCTCGGGGTCGTTCATGACGGCGCCGAAGCGTCCGCGGCCTTGGCTCTCGTAGAACGTCACCCCCGATTCGAGGCGTTCCAAGGCGCGTTCGCGCAGCCGTTCGCGGGCGTCGATGGCGGCCTGGTGGTCGACGACGACCCCTGCGGCGAACGAGACGCCGAGCGCGATGACGGCGATCGCGGCCGCGATACGGGTGCGCAGCGACTGCCACAGCGGCATCGAACGCAGGCCGGACGTCGAACCGGACGCGCCCGATGAGCCCGTGGACCCCAACGATCCGGTCATCCGTGCCTGTGGTGGGGGCGAGGGGGTCACCGGTCAGCTCTTGACGAGTTTGTAACCGGCGCCGCGCACGGTGGCGATGTGGTGGGCGCCGATCTTGGAGCGGAGCCGCTGGATGGCGACCTCGACGACGTGCGGGTCGCCCCAGTCGGGGTCGCCCCAGACGAGGTCGAGGAGTTGGATGCGGGACAGGACGCGGCCGGGGTGGTCGAGGAACGCTTCGAGGAGCCGGAACTCGGTGCTGGAGAGGTTGACCTTCTCCTCCCCGCGGTGGACGACCATGCCGGGGCGGTCGATGCGCAGGTCGCCGAGGTGGATGTCGGGGTCGGCGTCGGCGGCGGTCCGCCCGCGGCGCAGCAGGGCGCGGAGGCGGGCGGCGAGGACGTCGCCGTCGAAGGGTTTGGTGACGTAGTCGTCGGCGCCGGCCTCGAATCCGGCGATCTGGTCGTAGGGGAGGTCTCGGGCGGTGAGGAGCACGGCGGGGGTGTCGACGCGTTCGCGGGCGCGGCGGATGAACGTCATGCCGTCCATGCGGGGCATCATCACGTCGACGAGGAGCAGGTCGGGGTCGCTGACGGCGAGCCGGTCGAGGGCTTCGATGCCGTCACCGGCGACGTCGACGCTGAACCCATGACGTTCCAGCACGAGGCGGGTAGTGGTGCGCAGCACCTCGTCGTCTTCGACGAGCAGCACGCGCGGCCCCTCGTCGGGACCGGACGGGGACGAACCTCTCGCGGGAACGCTCATGTCACCACGGTAGCCAGCGGGGACATGCCCCCACGCGAGGTTCTTCGTGAGCCGCACATGAGTGAGGTCTCACCCTCGCCTCACGCCTGTGCCACGACGGCTTTCCAGAGTGGAACTGCGGTCGACCCCTCGGCCGCGCAACCTCAGTGAGGAGGAACCGTCATGGCAAGGTCCGGTCTTTTCGCCGCGTTGGCGCCCGCTCGTCGGGTGGCACGTCGGGGTACGTCCAGCAGTGACGACCGTCCGCGTCGCCGCAAGGTGAAGCGTCGGGTGCGTCGTCGCCGTCGCGTCGCGGTGCGTCGGCGTCGCCGCAGCACCTGAGTGACCGGGGCAGGCGTCGGGACCTCTCCGGCGCCTGCCCTGTCGCGGCGCCCGACAACCTTGCGTCCTCACCCGTTCTTCCCTGCGCCTGAGAGGTCCGATCTCATGAACATCGCCGCCCGTCTGGCCGCGTGGCTGCGGCCGCGCGTCGATAGGAACCCGCTCATCGAGCAGGCGGGAAGCCTCACCCTGCGCGAGGTGTTCGTGCGGTTCTGGCCGCGGGTGCGGCCGTTGCGCTGGTGGTTGGCGCTCAGCCTCGTGTTCGTCGCCATCGCGCCGGCGATCGAGGTCGCCGAGATCCTGCTGTTCCAGCGCCTCGTCGACGACGTGCTCACCCCGGTCGACGTCGACCCACTGCTCGGGCTCGCCCTCGCCTACATCGCCCTCAACGTCGCGAGCGGAGTGCTCTCGGGGTTCGACGACTACCTCGGCACGTGGATCAGCCAGAGGTTCATGGTGCGGCTGCGCGCCGACGTGTTCGCGCACGTCCTGGCGTTGCCGGGGCACGTGCACGACCGACGGCGGCTCGGCGACGTCATCACCCGCCTCACCCAGGACGTCGCGACCGTGGAGCGGTTCATGGTCTCCCACCTCACCGACGCGATCGCCTCGGTCGTGCGCCTGACGTTCCTGCTCGGGGCACTGTTCTGGCTGCAGTGGGAGTTGGCGCTCCTGTCCCTCATCGCGGCGCCGGCGCTGTGGTGGGTCTCGCGGCACTTCGCCCGGTTCACCCAGGACGCGTCGCGGGAGCGGCGCCGTCGGGGCGGGTCGCTCACCTCCATCACCGAGGAGAGCCTCGCCAACGCCTCGCTCGTGCAGCTCTACGGTGCCGAACGTCAGGCGGCCCGGGCGTATGAAGAGCAGAACCGTGCGATCGCCGACGCCGAACTCGCAGGCAGCAAGGTGCGCGCGGTGTTCCTGCCCCTGGTGGACCTCATCGAACTCGTCGCGATCCTGCTCGTCATCGCGCTGGGGGTGTGGGCGCTCGGCACCGACCGGCTCACTCTCGGGGGCCTGCTCGCGTTTCTCACCCTGCTCATCCAGTGCTACCGCCCGATCCGTGAACTGTCGGACCTCCTTCCAGACCTCTTCGCCGCGACGGCCGGCATCGAACGCGTCGTCGAGGTGCTCGATGAGCAGCCCGTCAGCGATCGCGGTGATGCGCGGCCCCTGCAGGTCACGGGCGGGCATGTCCGTCTCAGGGGGGTGACCGTCACCTACCCGGGTGCGCACGCACCCGCCGTCAGCGCGCTCAACCTCGACATCGCGCCGGGCTCGACGGTCGCGGTGACGGGCGCGAGCGGGTCGGGCAAGTCGACGCTCGTGCGGCTGCTGTCGCGGGTGCTCGTGCCGCAAGCGGGGGTCGTCGAGATCGACGGGCAGGACCTGGCCGGTTGCACGGGTGGGTCCGTGCGCACGGCCGTGACCGTCGTCCCGCAGGAGACGCTGCTGCTCGATGCGAGCGTCGCCGACAACATCGGTCTCTCCCGCCCCGGCGCCACCCGCGAGGAGATCGAGGCGGCGGCCCGTGCCGCCGACGCGCACGGGTTCATCTCGCGCCTGCCCGACGGCTACGACACTCGCGTGGGTCAGCGCGGTCGGCTGCTGTCGGGCGGACAGCGTCAGCGACTCGCCCTCGCGCGGGCCCTCTTGCGGGACAGCCCGATTCTTGTCCTCGACGAACCGACGACCGGCCTCGACGCCGCATCCTCCCGCCGTTTCCTCACCGCGCTGCGCGCCGCCGGTGACGCACGCACGGTCATCGTCATGACCCACGACCCCCTCATCGCCGAGTGGGTCGACCGGGTCATCACCCTCCCCACTCTCACGGCCCAGGAGGCGTCATGACCCCGACGCACCGACGCACCCGCACGCACGGCACGTCGCCGAGACCGTCGGTTCGAACCGACGGTCTCGGCGAGAGAAGGCACGTCTCGCACTCCCGCACCGCAGCATCCGACGCCCTGGAGGAATCGTGATCCCCGCACTCACCACGTTGCTCGACCGGGTGGGCCGGACGCCGTCCGGCACCGTCGCCGCCGGTGAGGAGGTGCTGCCCGGGTATCGGGTGGTCGAGCTCATCGCGCACGGGCGCCGCCTCGACACCTACGACGCGCTCGATCTGGATCGTGACGTGCGCGTCGTCGTCAAGGTGCTGCGCCAGGATCGTCGAGACGAGGAGCGGGTCGTCGAGGCGGTGCGCCAGGAGGGGCGGATCGTCACGGCGCTGGCCCACCCGCATCTCGTGCGCGGGTACGCGGCGTTCGACGACCCCCCGGCTCTCGTGTTGGAGGCGCTGTCGGGGGCGACGCTCGACGCGGTGCTCGACGACGGACCGCTCACCGAGGGCGACACGGCGACGATGGGCCTGCAGCTCGCCTCGGCGCTCGGGTATCTGCACCGGCACGATTGGCTGCACCTCGACGTCAAGGCGGCGAACATCGTCGTGCAGGACTCGCGTGCGGTGCTCATCGACCTCTCCCTCGCCGGACCGCCCGGCGACGGCCGTCCGGGCTCCGGCACGCGCGGCTACCTCTCGCCGGAGCAGGCGCTCGGCCAGGGGATGTCCGCGGCCTCGGACGTCTGGGGTCTCGGCGTGACGATGATGGAGTGCCTCACCGGCGAGTTGCCGTTCGGCGATGAGGCGACGTGGGAATCACGGCGCCGCATCCCGCTCGTCGAACGGCCGATGCCGCGGCGCCCCTTCCCGGTGACGCAGCGGATCTCCCGCGAGCTGGAGGCTCTGCTGGTGGGCTGCGTCGCCCTCGACCCCGCCGACCGTCCCACCCTTGCCGAGGTGAAGTCGGTCCTGCGGGCCCTGGCGCCGCCGGACTGACCCGGCGGAGGCATTGAGCGCCGCTGGGTGGGCTCCTACGCTGACAGCTATGTGCCGGAACATTCGTCAGCTCCACAACTTCGAGCCGCCCGCCACGACGGAGGAGATCCACGCCGCCGCGCTGCAGTTCGTCCGCAAGGTCGGTGGGGGTACGCCGAGCAAGGCCAACGAGGCCGCGTACGCCCGTGCGGTCGAGGAGATCACCGAGGTCGTCGACCGTCTCCTCGGCGAGCTGGTCACCTCCGCCCCGCCGAAGAACCGCGAAGTCGAAGCCGAAAAGGCGAGGGCCCGCAACGCCGCCCGCTTCGGCGTCGCATAAGGCGAGCACGCTCGACGAACCGTCCGACCCGACCTGGCTCGCCGCCTGGGCCGACCGCCCGGATCGCGCAGCCTGGGGGCATCCGCCCGGCGGCGTTGCTACTGACGCAACCAGGGGCGGCCCACGACGGCCCCGCTCCTCACGCAGGAGCGGGGCCGTGCGATCGGGTGCGCCGGGTCAGCCGCGTCCCTTGCCCTTGCCCTTGCCCTGGTTGCCGCGGTCCGAGCCCTTGCCCTTGTCGTGCCCCTTGCCGCTGCGGCTGAGGTCGACGGTGAACAGCGTCGTGGTGCCGGAGACCTCGTTGGCGGTGACCAGGGTGGCCTTGCCGTCGGGCGACTCGTCGGCGGGGATGAAGGTCATGCCTTCGGTGCCGAGGTCGCCGACGAACTCGGTGGGCGGGTTGTCGCTGTCGTACTCGACGTCCCAGTTGCGCGTGTTCGCGAAGTGGAGGAAGCGCGGGTTGGCGGGGTCATCGATGTCGAAGGTCATGACGCCGGAGATCCGCTCGAGGCCGACGAACAGGAGACGGTGACCGTCGACATAGCCGACCGTGACCTCCTCGGGCTCGACGCCCTTGTCGTCGCTGCGGGCCTGCATCGAGGGGTTGGCGCTGTGGTTGGCGTTGAAGGCGTGCTCCGGCAGCTCGCCGGCCTCGATAGCGGCGAGGACGGCCTTCTCCAACATGGCTCCGGACTCGAAGACCGGGGTGCCGTCGGCCTTGAAGATGGAGAACGAGCGGGCGCCGAGGGAGTGGATCTTCTCGTAGCAGTTCTCGCCGGCGCGCTTGCCGTCGGCCATGGTGACGGTGAGGCGGCCGAGGTTCTCCGGCTTCTTCAGCCACGCGACGCCGGTGGGGCCGCCGAAGACGTCTTCGCACAGGGGGTAGCGGTCGTTGCCGAGGCGGGTCTCCTCGGTCCAGCCGTCCCAGTCGCGGGCGTCGCCCTCGTTGGCGGTGACGACGTAGTCGGTGCCGTCGTGGACGAAGGTGTCGATGCCGTCGGGCTGAGGGATGCCGACGATGGGCCAGTTGCGCATGGTGATGGCGCCGCTGCGGTCCGAGGCGTCGAGGACGTTGCCGGCCCGCGACCAGTCCTTGAGCGGCAGGGTCCACAGGTCGGCGATGGAGCCCTTCTCCAGGTCGATGACCGCGATCGGGTTCGCCTCTTGTAGCGATACATACGCCTTGGTGCCGTCGGCGCTCGGGACGACGTACTCGGGCTCGATGTTGCGGGCGACGCGGCCGGCGTCGGCGTGACCCTCGGGGGTGGGCACGTCGGGGCCGAAGATGCGGACGCCGGGCGGCAGCGGCGTGCCTTCGTCGTACTGGGTGAAACGGACGGTGCGCACGTGCTCCTGCGAGAGCGTCTTCATGTCGCGGGGCAGGTCGATGATGCTGACGGTGCCCTCGGGGTCAAGGGTGTACGCCTCGTTGGGCTCGGCCTCGTTGGCGACGACCACGCGGTCTCCCTGGGGTGTGAAGGTCAGGGAGTCGGGCAGTGAGCCGACGCGCACCGCACCGAGGAGCGTCGTGCTCGCGCGGTCAGCGCCGTCGGTGCGGGCGAACACCACCCAGCCGTGCTGCACCTTGTCGGGGTGCTCGATCGCGACGGCGGCCACGCCGTTCTTGATGGACACCGAGTTGGCGACGGCACCGTCGGGGATGGTGCTGCCGTCGGCGGCCTTCACCCCCACGGCGGAGAGCTGGAAGAGCTTCGTCAGCTCACCGGGCGCGGACGCGTCGAGGACGTCGACGGCACCGGCTTGAGCGTTGACGACGAAGATCCGTTTGGTGCTGGGGTCCCAGGCGGGGATCTCGGAGGCGGACTCCAAGAAGATGCCGCTGTCGTACGTGGCCGAGGGCGTGAGGGTCACCTGCGGCGCACCGCGGTGGCGTTCTGGGGATGCGTTGGCAGGGGCGACGAGGGCGGTACCGGCGACCATACAGATCGCGGCCGCGCTGACGGCAGCAACGCGGGGCAGAGCACGAGACATCGAGGAGCTCCTCTTCTCAAGGGAACTCGATCCCATCTCCTGCAGGTGGAGGTGACGTAAACCGCACTCGACAGTTCCGGGTTCCGCGCACGTGACCCGCCCCTGGGGCCCAGCTCGCGGAGTGGCGCACGAAGGCGTCGTGCACAGGGGCCCTCGTGGGGCCGGCGCACGGCGGGAGCGAACTGCGAGAATCCGGCCATGGACGTCGAGGCGGTGGAACTGTGGGTGCCCCGAGGTGGTGTCGACGGAGCGCCCGACGAGTGCCTGCTGGGCGTACCGCTGTTGCAAGCACCGGGGATCATGGGCCTGTATCGCCTTGTCTCCAGCTCGGTGTGGACGCCTCTGACGTGGGGTGACGTCGTCAACGCTCGAGGTGTGGATGAGCTGTTGACCATCGAGTCGCTCGCGGCCTCCGGCCCCCACACGAGACTGGTCGTCGCCTACGACCAGTCGGTGCCACGGATGACCGCGCGGGCAGTCGCTCAGGCGTGGGCGCAGCGCGGCGCGGTGGCGCTCGAGGCGCTGCCCGGCCTGTTCATCACCGCGTGGGCCGCGGGAATGACGGTCGACGACGCTGTCGGCGTGGTCGAGGAGACGACGTCACACGCCTGGCACGTCCTGGAGGCGTGGGCCAGCGAGGAGCGCACCGGGACGTCGCTGGCCGCGTTCCTCACCGACACCTGATGAAGCCGCTGGCAGGGACGTGAACCGCCTACGATGGCGGCGTGGCGAACTGGACGCGGGACGAGATCATCCTCGCCGCAGACCTCGTGCGCCAGAACGGGTGGCGCGAGCTGCGGAGCACCGACCCGCGCGTGGCCGAATTGAGCGCCCTGCTGCGGCAGCAACCCAGGCTCGCCGACGAAGTAGCCGACCCCGCCGTACGGAGCGTCGGGAGCGTCTCCCGCAAGACCACAGACATCGCGACTCAGCATCCCGACTACACGGGCAAAGTCACCCGCGGGAACCGCCTCGACGGTGAGGTGTTGCGCGCCTTCATCACGTCACCGGAGGCGATGGCGGCCGTCGCGGCGGAGATCCGACGGCAGTGGCAGCAGGCGGCCTCCGGCGTCGATCCGCTCGACACGGGCGAACTCGACGATCTCGAGGTGCCCGAGGGCGCGACCGTCATGGCCCGCCACCTACGGCGCGAACGCAATCAGACGCTGCGGCGCCGCAAGATCGAGGCGGTGCTTCGCGCCCACGGCGCGCTGTGCTGTGAGGCGTGCGGGTTCGACTTCGGGGCGACCTACGGCGATGTGGGCGAGGGGTACATCGAGGTCCACCACATCCAGCCGCTGCACGAGTCCGGCGAGACGGTGACGCGACTCGCAGATCTGGCCACGCTGTGCGCCAACTGCCACCGCATGATCCACCGTAGGCGACCGTGGCTCACCCCCGATCAGCTCCGTGAGTTGATCCGCCGCGCAAGCTGACCCCGGCCCGTGCTGAGATGCTCCCTGCGCGCACCACGTGTCAGGGTCCGCGCGTGCGTAGAGAGGGGGCGGACCACACGGCCTTGAGGACCGAGGACACTGGGGTCACATCGAGTGAAGAGGTCTCCTCATGGGTCACGCCCCCCTCCCCCCGGTCCCTGCCCGCGACATGGACGTCGACATGCTCGTCGTCGGCTCCGGGACCGGCATGTTCGCTGCGCTGGCCGCGGCCGATGCCGGGCTGTCGGTGGTGCTCGTCGAGAAGACGGCGTTCGTCGGCGGGTCGACCGCCCTGTCCGGTGGGGCGTTCTGGATCCCCGGCAACTCGGTGCTGCGCGAGGCGGGCTCGCACGACACGACAGAGTCGGCGCGGGTCTATCTCGACGCACTCGTCGGGGACGCGGCGCCGCGGGAGCGCTACCAGGCGTACGTCGAGCACGGCCCCGCCGCGGTCGATCTCTTGCGCTCGCGCGTCGGCAACCGGTTCATCTGGGGTCGTGGGTACGCCGACTACCACCCGGAGTACCCCGGCGGGTCGGCGGCGGGACGCAGTGTGGAGTCGGGTCCGTTCGACGCTCGTGTCCTCGGTGAGGAGCGGCGTCGCCTCATCCCGCCGACGCTGGTCGCGCCGGTGCCCATGCCGATCACGAGCGGCGACTACCGGGCGATGAACCTCATGGGCTCCTCCCCCGTGCGGGCGCTGCCCAAGACGGTGGCGCGGGCGGTTCAAGGCATCGGTGGGTTGGCGCTGCGGCGCGAGTACGTCGCGACCGGGCAAGCTCTCGGTGCGGGGTTGTACCGCGCCGTGCTCGACGCAGGCATTCCTGTGTGGACCTGCACCGACGTCGACGAGTTGCTCGCAGAGGACGGTCGTGTGGTGGGCGCCGTCCTCAGCCAGGAGGGGCGGCGGGTCACCGTGCGGGCGCGGCGCGGGGTGGTACTCGCCACGGGTGGTTTCGACCACAACGCGACGTTGCGTTCGCAGGTGCAGTCCGATGCTCTCGACCCGGCGTGGCCGCTCGGCGCGACGGGCAACACGGGCGACGCGCTCACGTTGGGTCGCGCCGTCGGTGCTGATGTCGCCGGCATGGATCAGGCGTGGTGGTTCCCGGCGATCGCTCCGGTCGGTGGTGCGTCTCCGTCGGTCATGCTCGCCGAACGCTCGCTGCCGGGATCGTTCCTCATCGATCAGCATGGGCAACGGTTCATCAACGAATCGATCGACTACATGTCGTTCGGGCAAGAGGTGCTGCGCCGCGAACGCGACGGCGACCCGGTGGGGCGCATGTGGATCGTGTTCGACCAGCGCTACCGCGACAGCTACGTGTTCGGCGCGACGGCCTTCCCGCGGGCGCCCCTGCCGAAGGCCTGGTACGAGGCGGGCATCGCGCACCGGGCAGACTCACCCGCGGCGTTGGCGGCGGAAATCGGCGTCGACGTCGAGACGTTCACCGCGACGATGAGCCGGTTCGACGAGATGGCCGCGCGCGGACGCGACGAGGACTTTCACCGCGGCGAGTCGGCCTACGACCGCTACTACGGCGATCCGGCCCACGGCCCCAACCCCAACCTGCGACCCCTGTCGAAGGCACCCTGGTACGCCGTCGAGGTCGTCCTCTCCGACCTCGGTACCTGCGGCGGGCTGCGCGCCGACGAACACGCTCGGGTCCTGCGCGAAGACGGATCCCCCATCGACGGGCTCTACGCCATCGGCAACGCCGCCGCCAACGCCTTCGGCAACCGCTACCCCGGCGCCGGCGCCACCATCGGCCAGGGGTTGGTGTTCGGGTACCTCGCAGCCCAGCACGCCGCGCGGAGCTGAGGCTCGCTCACTCACGCCGTCCAGCGTCGCTCGCGTGGAGAGCGCCACATCGAAATACAGTTTCGACGTGGTCGATGCCCCCTCCCCGGCGCCCCAGCTCTCTGACCAGCACAGCAGCGAATCCACACTGCATCGACATCGTCGAAACTGCGTCACCGTCCGGGGCGCGGCAGATCAGCGGGCGAGGCCGAGAAAGGTCATGAGCGCCCGCTCGACCTCGACGAGTTGTGTGCTGGTGAGGCGGCCGACGCGCTGGTGCACATGAGTGCGGCGGACGGTGGTGATCTTGTCGATCATCACGGTGCTGTCGCTTCGCAGACCCGAGTACCCACCGGCATCGATGTGAACACGCAGGTGTGAGGCATCCAGCTCCACGGTGGTCAACGGGGCAACGGTCACCGACGCGGTGCCCTCGAAGTGGTCGTCTTGGAGAATGAGCGCCGGCCGCGGTGTGGAGGCGTACACCCCACCAGCGACCGTCCACACCTCACCGCGCTTCACTCCTCACCCCAGTCGACGGAGACCGCCTCGATGAACGCCTGGTCGTCGTTCTCGGCGTCGGCATTCGCCACCAGCGTTGCTTGACGACGCGCTTCCGCCGCGAACTCATCGGTGCGGACGTCGGGCACCCAGATCTGGACCGGCCGATATCCCCGCTCTCGCATTCGGCGCCGGTACTCGCTCACCCGCTCGTTCACCGTCATGAACTCAGGTTACATGTCACGCACGAGCCATGCCTTCACGATGTGGCCGCACCTTCCAGCGCATCGATGTCGAGGATCGTGATGTCACGGCGACCGTGCAGCTCGATGACCCCAGCGGCGGCCAGCGCGGCGAGGCGTCGGCTGAGAGTCTCGGGCGTGGTGCCGACGTACGCCGCGACATCCTGTTTCGCCATCGGCAGCCGCACGGTGATGACCCCGTCGCGGACCTGGCCGGGCAGATCCAGCAGGTAGGCGGCGACGCGGGCGCCGACGTCGCTCGATGTCATCGCGGCCAGGAGCCGTTCGGTGGAGTGCAGCCGGTCGGAGAGGGTCCGCAACATGCGCTGGGACACGTCCGGATAGTCGCGGAGCAACCGCGACAGGTCGGCGTGGTCGAACACGCACATCTGGCTGTCGGTCAGCGCGACGACGAGATCGGTCGACGGATGTCCGGTGAGGAACGCACGCTCGCCGACGACGTCACCTTCGCCGACGGTGCGCAGCACCCGCTCTCGCCCGTCCACCGACAGGTGGCTCACCTTGAGCTGACCGTGATGCATCACCAGCAGACGGGTCGTTCGCGCGGCAGGGCCGCCGACGATCTCCCCCGCGGCGACGTCGAGGGGACGCGCGAACGTCGCCACCCGCTCCTGGTCCTCGCGCGCGAGCCCCCGAAAGATCGGCACCCGCGAGACGCACAGGTCCTCACCCATGCCGCCACGCTACCCGGCTTGACCTGGGTCAAGGATTTCTGCTCGCCGCAAGCCGAGAGTGAAGACGTCAACACGACCACTCGAAAGGACCACCGTCATGAACGCCTCCACCCTCACCCACACCGTCCTGCGCGCCCAGGGCTTCTCGTGCCCCTCCTGCGTCGCCAAGATCGAGCGCCAGGTCGGCCGCGTCGCCGGCGTCGCGCAGGTGACGGTGCACTTCGCCTCCGCCCGGATCGAGATCGAGCACGACGCCGAGCGCGTCTCCGTCGCCGATCTCGTCGCCGCCGTCGCCAAGGCCGGCTACCAGGCGGCGCCGTCACCCTTCTGAACGATGAGGCGATCTCCACCCACCGGACGTGGCCCCCGGCCGCGCGATGCACGAAAGGTCTCCACGATGAACAGGTTCTCCGCGCGGATGCAGGGCCACGGGCCGGTCCTGCTCTCGGGCGCGCTCATCCTCATGTCCCTGGCCCTGCGCCACGCGGCGAACGGAGCTGCGGACCTCGTCCTCGGCCCCCGCTGGTGGCTCGATGCCGGCGCGCACGCCGTCCAGGCCGAGGCCGTCTTCACCCTGGCGGACGCCGTCATGCTCGCGGGCGCCG
The DNA here is from genome assembly GCA_030538585.1 of Mobilicoccus sp. Taxonomy (GTDB): domain Bacteria; phylum Actinomycetota; class Actinomycetes; order Actinomycetales; family Dermatophilaceae; genus Mobilicoccus. Next base: position 6,282 of record JAUNTP010000011.1, on the reverse strand, counting down.
TGGTCGCGGGCTACCGCATCGTCCGCGCGGCCGTCCGGGCACTCGCCACCGGCACCATCGGCATCGACCTGCTGGTGTCGGTGGCGGCGATCGGCGCGATCGTCATCGGCAACTTCTGGGAGGCCGCGGCGGTGACGTTTCTGTTCGCGGTCGGCCACGCCTTGGAGGCGGCGACCCTGAACAAGACCCGGTCGGCCCTGGCCGAGCTCGTCGCCGTCGCCCCGGCCACCGCGGTGGTGCTGCGCGACGGCGACCAGCACGAGATCCCGGCCGGTCAGGTGCGCCTCGGCGAGGTCGTGCTCGTCAAGAACGGCGCCAAAGTCCCGGTCGACGGCCGGGTCGTCGCCGGCAGTGGCGCCATCGACGAGGCGTCGATCACCGGCGAGTCGATCCCGGTCGAGAAGAGCCACGGCGACCAGGTGTTCGCGGGCACCGTGTCCCGCGGCGGTGTGCTGCAGGTGACCGCCACGGGCGTCGGCGCCGACACCACGCTCGCCCGCATCATCCACCGCGTGGAGGAGGCCCAGGACGCCAAGGCCCAGACGCAGGCGTTCATCGACCGGTTCTCCCGGTGGTACACGCCCGCAGTCATCGTCGGGGCCCTGACGGCCGGACTCCTCACCGGCGACGTCGTCCTGGCGCTGACGTTGCTCGTCATCGGCTGCCCGGGCGCCCTGGTCATCTCGATCCCGGTGGCCATCGTGTCGGGGATCGGGCGGGCCGCGCGCACCGGCGTCCTCATCAAGGGCGGGGAGTTCCTCGAGAGCGCAGCGAAGATCTCCGCGGTCGCCGTCGACAAGACGGGGACCTTGACCGAGGGGCGCCCGCACCTGACGGACGTCGTCGTCCTCGCCCCTGATCTGGACCGCGTCGAGGTGTTGCGCTGGGCCGCCGCCGCAGAGGCCGGCTCCGAGCACCCCCTGGCCCGCCCGATTCTGGACGCGGCACGGGTCGCCGGGGTGGCGCCGACGATTGTCCCGGAGACCACGCCCGTGCCGGGAAAGGGCATCGTCGTCGAGGTCGCGGGGCGGCGCGTGATGATCGGGAACGCGGCCCTGCTGTCGCAGTACGGCGTCACGGGAGCGAGCTCCGACGCCGCGAGGTTCGCCGACGACCTCGCCGGCGCGGGCACAACGCCGATGATCGTCGCGCTCGAGGATCGCGCGATCGGTGTCATCGCCGTTGCGGACCGCATCCGTACGGACGCCCCCGAGATGGTCGAGCGGCTGCACCGGGCGGGTGTCGAACGGGTCGTCATGCTGACCGGGGACACCCGCCGTGTGGCCGAGGCCGTGGGGCGCGCGGTGGGAGTCGATGAGGTCCGCGCCTCCCTGCTACCGGAGGACAAGCTCGACGCGGTCGCGGAGCTGCGGCGCGCAGGTCACACGGTCGCGATGGTCGGCGACGGCGTCAATGACGCTCCCGCTCTCGCGACCGCCGACATCGGCGTGGCGATGGGGGCGGCGGGGTCGGCCGTCGCCGTCGAGACTGCCGACATCGCGCTCATGGGCGACGACCTGCTCAAGCTGCCTGACGCGATCGGCCTGGCCCGACGCACCGTGGCGGTGATGCGACAGAACATCACGATCGCCCTCGTGACCGTCGTGCTCTTGCTGGTCGGCGTCTTCGCGGGCGGGGTGACGATGTCGATCGGGATGCTCGTCCACGAGCTCTCCGTCCTCCTCGTCATCGCCAACGCGATGCGGCTGCTGCGACCCACCCGTCGTCCGCAGGCGCGTCAGCCTCACCAGGGTCGCCGCGTTCGCCGAGCAGCTCTCGCTGATGCGGCGCCGCGACAGGCTGTGTCCGTCACGGGTAAGCCGCACGCGTGAGGACCTCACCGGCTCATGCCCGTCGTCGCGAAGGGTTGTCGGTGGGTGCGGCTAGGTTCGGCGACGACGGATCGAGACGACGGGGTGGTGCGGAATGAGGCGAGGGCAGCGGGGTCGACGAAGCGGCGGTGGCGGTGGCGCGCATCGTGGCGGGGCGCAGGGCAGCGGAGCGCGGGGCGCGGTGTTCGGGGTGGGTGGCACCTCGGCGCCGCCCGGCCCTGACCCCCAGGAGCTCCTCTCGCGGGCGCTTGCGGCCGTGTATGAGGGCCACCGTCCCGCCGCGGACGAGGCCATCGCGACGCTCACGGCCCAGTGCCGCCCCGGCGCGCCGGTGTGCGCGGCGTTGAGCGCCATGCTCGTCACTCTCATGACAGGTCTCTGGCAGGCCGGGTGGCAGCCGGCCGACGTCCACCGCGTGACAGAGCGGTCACTCGGTGAGGTGAGCGTGGCGCTCGTCCGTGACGCCATGGCCGCGCAGCTCGCCACCTACGCCGCGGCCACGGTGCCGCCGCGGTGGCGTGACCAGATGCAGGTCATCGACGCCGAGACGTGGTGGGAGCCGTCGGACGATCTGGTCTCGGCTCGTATGAGGCTGGCGGGGCTGGACCGCCTGTCCGTGGTCGAGGGGTTTGTGCTGCTCATGGCGCACCTGTCCCAGCTGCCGCGGCTGGAGATGTTGGGCGCGCTGCCCGGTGAGTACCGCGAGCGGCGCGGGCCGACGGTTCACGTGGAGGAGAAGATCTTGACGCGGGTGCGGCGCATGCTGGCCAAGGCGGAGTCGACGACGTTCGAGGCCGAAGCGGAGACGTTCACTGAGGCGGCGCAGAAACTCATGGCGCGGCACAGCATCGACCAGGCGATGCTCGCGGACACCCACGGCGGCGAGGACACCGACGCAATCCGGCTCGGCGTTGAGCGGCCGTACGAGAAGGAGAAGATGCTGCTCCTCACGGGGGTGGCGAACGCCAACCGGTGCCAGGCGGTCTGGATGACCTATGCGGGCTTCGCAACGGTCATCGGCTTTCCCGACGATGTGCGGGCCACGGACACCCTGTACACGTCGCTGCTCGTGCAGTCGACGCGGGCGATGACACAGGAGGGCTCGCGCCGACACATCGGCGGCGGCTCGCGCACACGGTCGTTCAGGACGGCGTTCCTCCGGTCGTTCGCGCATCGCATCGGTGAACGTCTCGCGGCGGCCACCGAGGCCGAGACCCGCGCATGGGAGGCCGAGAACGCCGCGTCCCTCGGGCCCGGATGGCCCGGCGAGCCGAGTCGCGACCTCGTGCGCGTCCTCGATGATCGTCGCGCGGAGGTGGATGAGGCGAGGGCCCGGCTGTTCCCCCACCTGACGCACACCCGCATGTCGGGCCGCCTCGACGCCGAAGGCTGGCATGCCGGCCGTCGCGCCGCCGACACCGCCGACGTCGGGGCGGCCAGCGCGCTACCGAGGTAAGGGTGCACGTCCCGGTGAAGCGCTGAGGCATGCGCGTTCCTTCCCGTGGTGCGATTTTCCACACCCGACGCAAGCATGGCAGGCCCTCCACAGACGTTCGGCGTGTGACTCAGCGTGGTCGGTGACGCCTGGGAGGGTGCGTGCAATGACCCAGCTGGGGGCCGCCGCCCCCCACGTTCTTGATGGAGTGACAATGCCTGTCCCACACCCCGACCCCACGACAGAGATCGCCCGACTCGCTGCGCAGGGGCTGGTGTCCCCGAGTAGTGGGTCGTTGCCGGAGCGGCGCGACGGGCCGCGGGTGACCGTGGCGGGTGTAGGCGAGTTGCGTCGAGCGCTGCTGCCGTTGCAGGTGGAAGACTTGGTCGCGTTGGCCGAGCCGGCGCCGTTCGGCAAGGGGGAGGACACGCTCGTCGACGCGCGGGTGCGCGACACGTGGCGCGTGCCGTCCTCCCTGGTCAACGTGGAGTGGGACGGCGCGCTCGACCAGGTGCTCGACGAGGCGCGGGCGACGTTGGCTCTGCCGCCGCAGGTGCGGTTGCGGGCGGAGTTCCATTCGATGCTCGTGTACACGCCAGGCCAGTTCTTCGCACCGCACCAGGATTCGCAGAAGCATGAGGCGATGGTCGCGACGCTGGTGGTGATGCTCCCCGCATCAGGGACCGGTGGGGAGCTCATCGTGTACGGCCCGGAGACCGCGGCGCGGTACGAGGCGTCACGCTTCGCGACGAGGCTGGTGGCTTTCTACGCCGACCGTCGCCACGAAGTGCGGCCGGTGCGCACCGGGCATCGCGTCACCCTCACCTACAACCTGCTGCTCGACGGCGACGCGAGCGCGCAAGACGTACCCGAGGATGTCGCGGACGATCTGGCCCACCGGCTGTGCGAGTACTTCGAGGCTCCGCCGGAGCACCGGTCGCGCGAGGGTGAGCCCGTGACCCGGCTGGCGTATCTGCTCGATCACGAATACACGCCGGCGACGTTGTCGATGCGCACCCTCAAGGGTGGCGATGCAGGGGCGGTGGCACGGTTGGTCGACGCGGCGACGCGGGCGGACTGTGAGGTGGCTTTGGCTTTGGCCGAGGTGCGTGAGCTGCGTGCCGCTTGGCATGAGGACCACACGGGCGACCTCATCACCGACGCGGTGACGATCACGCACGTGCTCGGTGACGACGGCAAGGTGGACGAGACGTCGCTGTTCATGGGATCTGACGTGGCGGCGGCGACGCCCTCGTCGCACTTGGCGCCGTACGACTCCCACTACCAGGGCTTCATGGGGAACGACGGCAACACCCGTGAGCTCTGGTATCGGCGGGGCGCGTTGCTCATCGCCCCGCGGCGACTCGCGTTCGCGAACTGCGCCAAGACCGCGCCCGGCGCGTCGTTGCGGCGAGCGATGGTGGGCTTGACCGAGCAGTCTGAGAAGGCGCGGGAGGATCTGCGGGAGCTGGTGCCGTCGTGGCCGGGCATCGTCAGGGCGCAGATGCGCGGCCGGCAGGTCCGTGACAGCGCCGCCGACCTGCTCTACCTGTGCGCCGCGATCGCTGCCTACGTCGATGATGCCGACATAGCTCGTGGACTGTTGGCACCGTTCTCGATCGAGCACCTGCGGCCGGCGGCGGCGGGTGAGTTGCTCGGTGTGGCGAGCAGGCACGGTGACGACCTCGTTGTCGACCTCATGGGTGGGTGGGCGGGAGAGGCAGACGAGTTTCCCCGCGGATGGCGGTCCGCGGAGTGGGTGTCGAAAGTGCCTGAGCTGGTGAGGGCGTTCTCGCGCCGGCCGGTGCTGGCGCGACGCGTGGTGCAACTTGCCGTCGCTCACGTCACGCGTGTGGTCGAGGACGCCGATGCAGAGCGACAACCGCGCGATCGAGCAGCGCGGATGGCTCTCCTCTCCGACGCGGCCGAGGCGATGCTGTGGGGACTGGGCAGAGTTGGCGACGTGACGCTGCGGGCCGAGGTCGTCACGTGGTGCACGAGGGGGCGCCTCGACGCTGTCATTCCGGCGCTGATGCGGGCACGTTCGTGGTCGAAGAAGATGAGGGACGGCGCCGGAATCGACGCGTTGACGCAGGCGGCGACGACGCTGCTCAGCGCGCGCCTGGCTACCCCGGAACGGGACCCCGGCGACTGGTCCATTCCCCTTCCTGAGGGGTGCAGCTGCGATCTGTGCATGCGCCTGAGTGAGTTTCTCACCGACCCGAAGCGGACCTCGATGGAGTGGCCGCTCAAGGCGGAGCTCCGCCGGCACGTGTGCGCCCGCATCGAGGGTCACGACCTTCCCGTCGATCACACCACCCGACGACAGGGGCGCCCGTTCGTTCTCGTCCTCGCCAAGAATGCCGCCCTCCAAGACCTAGGTCGCGCCACCCGCACCGACACCGCCAGCTGGCTGGAGACTCTCGATGCAAGCTGAGGCAGTCGACTCCGTCACCACCCGGGCGACTGCTACGATTGCTACGGACTCGAGAGGGGGCGCGATGGAGTCGATTCCGCACAGAGAGCTGCGCAACAACAGCAGCGCCGTCCTGGCGCGAGTTGCCGCCGGGGAGTCGCTGGCGGTGACGAATCACGGGAAGATTGCGGCGATTCTGTCGCCGCCGTCGACGCCGACGTTGGAGCGCTTGGAGCGCGCGGGCCAGGTGCGTCGCCCCAAGCGGCCGTTGACCGATTTCACGACGCTGCCGCGCGTTGCCGGCGATTCACGGGCCATTCTCGACGATCTGCGCGGCGATCGGTGATCCGGTATCTGGACACGGCCGCAGCACTCAAGCTGATCGTCGACGAACCTGAGTCCGACGCGCTCGCCCGTGACCTCAGCGCGGGAGCCCAACGTGGCGACACGCTCGTGGCAGCGCTTCTGCTCTACACGGAGTTGCACTGCGCCGCGCGGCGACGAGGCATCGACAACCCCGAAACAGTGTCCGCACTGCTCGACGCCGTGACACTCATCGACGTCAGCCGGGACGATTTTCTGAGGGCCGGAGCGTCGTC
>JAUNTP010000214.1 GCA_030538585.1 Mobilicoccus sp. | reverse complement strand
TGCGGGCGCCCATGACGCGGCTGGCGCTCACGTAGTCCTCGCCGAACTGGGCGAGCACGTTGGCGCGCACGACGCGGGAGAGCTGCGGGATGTAGAGGAACGCGATCGCGCCCACGATGACGACGAGGGAGTTGCCGAAGACGGCGACGAACACGGCCGCGAGCGCGATGCCCGGAAAACTCATGATGATGTCCAGGATCCGCATGATGACCTCGGAGACCACCTTGTTGCTCGTCGCGGCGACCGAGCCGACGGCGGCGGCGATCGCGAGGGCGATGAGGGTGGCGAAGACCCCGATGAGCAGCGAGGAGCGGGCGCCGTAGGCGACGCGGGCGAAGATGTCGCGACCGATGGCGTCGGTGCCGAACCAGTGCTCGGCGCCGGGCGGCACGACCGGGGTGCGCGACTGCAGGGGCCCGTGGGTCGCGATGAGCGGCGCGAACACGGCCAACGCGAGCACGAGGAGGAGCACCCCGAGGGCGATCTTGGAGGGCAACGGCAGCGAGGAGAGCCCGGCGAAGCGGGCACCGGCCCTGTTCTCGAGCGTGGTGGTGAGTCCGCGGCGCAGCATCTAGACGCTCCTGATCCGCGGGTTGACGAGCACGTAGAGCATGTCGACCGCGATGTTGACGATGATGAAGGCGATGGCGACCGTGAGGGTGACGCCCTGCACGAGGAACACGTCGTTGCGGGTCACGCCGTCGAGGATGAGCTGGCCCATGGCCTGAATGTTGAAGATGATCTCGATGATGACCGCGCCACCCATGAGGTAGCCGACCCGCAGGCCGAGCACCGTGATGGGGGTGATGAGCGCGTTGCGCAGCACGTTGCGGGAGATGACCTCGGCACGCGGCACTCCCGAGCCGATGGCCGTGCGCACGTAGTCGCGGTCGAGTTCCTCGACCATCGCGGTGCGCACGACGCGCGTGAGGGACCCGGCGACCGGCAACGCGAGGGCGAGGGCGGGCAGAAAGATGTTGTTGACGTACACCAGCGGGTCGGAGAAGAACGGCACCCACCGCATGACCAGCGCCGGGAACAACCCCCACGCGCCCGGCACGGTGCCCAGCCATTGGATGAGCAGGATGGCCAGCCAGAACGAGGGCGTGGCGAGCGCCGCGATCGACAGCACCCGGATCACCTGGTCGAGGAGCTTGTCCCGGTACAACGCAGCGAGGACACCGAGCACGAGGGCGACGACGACGGCGATGATGAGCCCGAGGAACGTCAGCTGCAGCGTGATCGGGAAGGCGCGGGCGACCATATCGACGACCGGGACGTTGCCGCTCGTGGTCCCGAGGTCGCCTTGCAGCAGGCCCCCGAGGAACGTGAAGTACCGCAGATGCAGCGGGTCGTTGAGGTTGTTGGCCTCGCGGTAGGCCTCAAGGGCGGCGGGGGAGGCCGCCTCGCCCAGGGCCAGACGTGCGGGGTCGGCCGGTGAGAACGACATGACGACGAAGACGAGCAGCGTCACGCCGAGGATCATGATCGGCAACGCCACGAGGCGGCGACCGATGAGACGGACGAGGTTCGACACGGTCCTGCCTTCCTGCGGCGGGAGCGGAAAGGGGCCGCGGCGCGCCCGGTCAGGGCAGCGGGCGCGCCGCGGCGGTGAAGCGTCGGGGACTCAGGCGGTCACTGGCTGGAGCCCACACCGACGAAGGACAGACCGGTCAGCGAGATCGGCTGGAAGTCGACGAGGGTGTCGCCGCTCCATCCGGTCGGTGCCTTGCGGTGGAACAGCGGGTAGAGCGGCAGCTCGTCGGCGAGCAGGTCGAACGCCTCGCCCCAGGAGTCTTCGCGCTCGGAGTCCTCGGTGGCCCGCAGGCCCTGGTCGAGGAGGTCCTGCATGCGGGTGTAGGACTCGCTGCCCTTCCAGTGCATGCGCTGGTCGGTCCACGTGTCGGCGGCGTACCACCAACGCATGAGCAGGTCGGGGTCGTTGCCGAACACCGACGGGTCACCGGGGGCGATGACGACGTCGTAGGCGCCCGGGTTGCCGTCGATCGTGTTGTACACGTCGGAGGACTGGAGCTGCTGGAACTGCACCGTGACGCCAGCGGCCTCGAGGTCCTGCTGAATGAGCGGGGTGACGTTGGCGACCCAGTCGTGGTCGGTCGCCAGCAGCCGCATCGAGGTGAGGCCGGTCTCGCCGAACAGCTCGCGGGCCTTGTCCACGTCGTGGGTGTACACGGTGGAGGCCTCCCGGAAGTCCGGGTGATCCTCCTGCAAGAAGCTCTTGGCCGGGCTGGCCTGCCCCGACATGCCGGTGGAGATGATGCGGTCCATATCGAGGGCGTGGAAGAACGCCTGCCGGTTGGACTTGTCGGCGAACGCGTTGCCGCTCGCGTGGTTGAACATCGCGAACAGCAGCCCGAAGCCCTGTACGGACTCGACCTGGGCGGTGTTCTCGAGCTGATCGATCGACAGGTACGGCACCGAATCGATGGCCTGCACGCTGCCGGACTGCAGGGCGTTGGTGCGGGTCGCCGGGTCGGGGACGATCTGCCACTCCATGCGCGCCGCGCGGGCCGGGCGCGGGCCGGTGTACTCGTCGAACCGCTCGAAGACGATCTGGCGGGTGGCGGCGCCGTTGTCGGTCATGCGGTACGGGCCGGTGCCGACCGGGTTGGCGTCGAACTCGTCCGCGCCGGCCTCGACCGCGGCCTTGGGGACGATCTTGACGACCGAGAGCCGCTCGGCGAACACGCCCGTCGGGTAGGCGAGCGTGAACGTGACGGTCTGCTCGTCGCTCGCGGTGACGCTCTCGATGAAGGGGATGAAGTTGACGTACAGCGACTGGTTCTCGGGGTCCATGACCCGCTCGAAGGAGAACACGACATCCTCGGCGGTGACGGGCGTGCCGTCGTGGAAGACGGCGCCGTCACGCAGCGTGACGTCGACGCTGGTGCCGTCGGCCTGGGGCAGGTCGGCGGCGAGCGCGGCGTAGGTCTCACGGCTCGCGGGGTCGATCTCGGTGAGGCCCTCGAGGGTGTGCCAGTTGGCGGCGATGGTGAGCGCGGCGGTGGTCGTCATCGGGTCGTACCCGTTGGTGCCGAGCTCGTAGGAGATGCCGGCGGTGATGGTGCCGGAGTCGCTGGCCTCGCCGGCGCCGGTCTCGCCACCGGGGGCGGGCGTCTGGCCGCCGTTGTCCTGCGGGGCGCACGCGCTGATGGCCGAGGAGACGGCGACGGCGGCTCCCATGGCGCCCGCGAGGCGCAGGAATCCGCGTCGAGAGGTGGAGGGGTTGAAAGCGTTCATCGTTGAATCGCGTCCTTTCGGCTGGGCGTTCGGGCGCACCCGACCTCTTCGACGATAAGACGTAGGACGTCGTATGTCCAGGGTCCTATGATGTCGGGTATGTCGATCGACATCCGCCCTGCCAAGGCGACGCCGGCTGAGAGCCTCAAGGCGTACATCCTCCAGCACGAACTCCGCCCGGGAGATCTGCTGCCCACCGAGCCCGAGCTGTGCGCCGAACTCGGTGTCTCCCGCACCTCGGTCCGCGAGGCCGTTCGCACCCTCGCCTCCCTCGACATCATCGAGGTCCGTCACGGTCGCGGCACGTTCGTCGGGGGGCTGTCGCTCGCGCCGCTCGTCAACGGCCTCGTGTTTCGTAGCGTCCTCAACACCGACGCCACGTTCCGCGAATTGCGGGAGGTCGTGGAGCTGCGGATCGCGCTCGACCTCTCGGTCGCCGACGAGCTCGTGGGGCTGTACCAGGGGACCGACAACGACGCTCTGCACGACCTTGTCGCCGCCATGCGCGACCGGATGCACGCCGGGCAGTCGTTCATGGACGAGGACCGCGCGTTCCACGCCCAACTGCTCGCGCCCGTGCAGAACACGCTGCTGCGGCAGCTCGCCGAGGCGTTCTGGCAGGTGCACACCGACGTGGTGCCCCGCCTCGGCATCTCGGGTAGCGACGACATCGCCGACACGGTCGAGGCACACGGCGACATGCTCGCCGCGCTCGAGGACGGCGACACCGAGGCTTACCGCACGGCGGTCATCGCCCACTTCGCCCCGCTGCAGCGCGCCATCGACCGGGGCGCGCAACCACTCTGAGCAGCAGTCCCGGGCGGGTATACCGCGGGAGGGTCGACGAAGGCCCGAGACGATGATCGTCTCGGGCCTTCCCCCATCTGGGGTGAGTGACGGGACTTGAACCCGCGGCCACCTGGACCACAACCAGGTGCTCTACCAGCTGAGCTACACCCACCATGCACGGCTCTCACCGTGCTGCGCCCCACGACACCCGGTGACCGGCGTGCCTGTGGCGCGGCGACCATCGTACCTGCTTTTCGGAGTGCTCATGACCACGGGTCGGCCCGCCGCCGCCACCTGCCGTTGGTCGAGGAGGAGCGCAGCGACGTCTCCCGCCCCCCCCGGTTGGTTGAGGAGGAGCGAAGCGACGTCTCGAAACCATGGTGACCTCACAGAATAACCGGACCACATCTCACCCCGATGACCCTCAGAGCAGCCGAACAAAAGTCGGAAGAGACGTGCTTTGATTATTGCTTTCACTGTCCAGGGGGCGATAGAATGAGGCAATCATTCACCACGGCGTCGAGAGGGGCGTGCGATGACCATCACCGCCACCACGGCCCTGTTGGATCCGCCCGCGGAATGGGGTTTCGGCGCAGCGGTTTCTCCGGAGGTCTTCACCGATCTCAGCGATGACGTGTTGCTGTCGGAGTTGGAGTTGCACGAGCGGATCACGGCGTGGCTGACCGGGCGCGGGGTGGCGATCGCTGAAGCGTTGTCCCGTTCACGTGAAGAGCGCGCGCTGAGCGATCTGGAGGAGCGTGACCCTGAGGCGTCGTCGCGGACGCGGAACTTGGCTCGGGCTGAAGCGCGGTCGGGTATCAGTGAGGAAATCGCGCTCGCGACCGGGCTGCCGAACTCGGTGGCCTGTGCCCGCGTCAAGCTGGGCATCGGTGACCCGGTCCGTCACTCTCGTCTGCGAGAGGCGTTGTGTGCGGGCGAGGTGTCCTGGCAGCGGGCGTGGCACATCGTGACCCGCACCCAGGAAGCGCCACCAGAGACGATCGCGGGCATCGTCGAGGCCGTGATCGCGCCCTACCCTCACCGCAGCGTCCACGGGCAGGGCGGGATGCTGGTCCCGCACGAGATCTTCACCGCGCGCCTACGCCGCCACCTCGCGAAAGTCACGACAC
>JAUNTP010000213.1:4720-5221 GCA_030538585.1 Mobilicoccus sp. | reverse complement strand
CAGCAGCGTCTCGACAATGTCGACGCCGGGCGCCCCGCCGACTGGGCGCCGGGCGCGGACGACGACCCGCACCACCTGTACTCCGACGCCGACGCGGCACCCAGCCCCTCGGGGCTTCCCGAGCCCGCACGCCGTCGCCACTCCGTTCGCGCTTGGCTTGGCATCGCGGTCGGGTGCGGCCTCGCTGGGACGGCGCTGGCCCTCGCCGCGGCCTCCGGCATCCACGTGAACGGTCTGGCGTGGGCGTCCGCGATCCTGCTCGTGCTCGGAGTGGCGCTGGTGTGGCTCGCCCGCCCGGGCTCCGGCCCGTGGGGGCGTCCGATGCTGCTGCTGCCCCTCTCTCTGATCTTGGCACTCGCGATCGTGCCGCACATCGTCCTCGCTCAGGTGAGGCCGACGTCCGCTCTCACGACCGCCATCGACTCGTCGCCGGCCGAGCGGCTGGCTCCGGGCGACCACACGCTGGACCTCAGCGTCCGCGAGCCCAGCGACGAAACCCTT
>JAUNTP010000213.1:0-4710 GCA_030538585.1 Mobilicoccus sp. | reverse complement strand
TCTCGGCGAGCTCGACGTCGTGATTCCCGAGACCGGCAACGTGGTGGTCAACGCCAGCGTCGACCTCGGCGACCTGCAGCTGCCCGACGGCGCTTCTGAGGGGTTCGGCCTCAAGCGCACCTGGTCGCGCACCGGGCAGGACGGCCCCACCCTGACGCTCGACCTCGAGGTCGGGCTCGGCGAACTGCGGGTGCACCCATGAAGCGCTCCGCCGACGTCGCCGGCCTGGTGATCGGACTGCTGGCCCTCGCCATCGGTGGGCTCGGCCTGTGGGCCGCTCTCGGCACCGTCGTCTGGTCAGCCGTCGCCGTGCTGGCCCCCGTCCTGCTGGTGGCCTTCGGGCTCATCGGCATCCTGGCCTCACGAGGCTCCTGAGTTTGCCCTGTACGTCCCCACGAAAGGAACATCATGTCCACGTCCCTCGTCCGTAGCTCCTCCAACAAGATGATCGCTGGTGTGTGCGGCGGCCTCGCACGTCAGTTCAACATCGACGCGAACATCCTGCGTGTCGTCTTCGTGATCGCCGCGCTCGTCACCAATGTGGCCGGCATTGCTGTGTACGCCGCGCTGTGGCTGTTCCTCCCCACCGAGGACGGCGGCCCCACGGGCTTCGACAGCCTCAAGCGCCAGTTCGGCTCCAGCAGCCACTGACGATCATCACGGATGAGCGGGCGGCGGTGCAGACCGTCGCCCGCTTTCCACGCCCGCCAGCCCCCAGCGCGCTGTCGCTGTGGCGGCGCGACCGATCACCCGTCCCGGCGCGATCGCCACGCGGGTGCCGATCAGGCTGCGCGCCCAATCCGGCAGGACGGCCAGCGCACCCGCCGCCAGCGCCCAGTAGCCGGGGCGGGCCGCCCAGGGCAGCGGGGGCGTCCGTAGCAGGAAGTCGATCGTCTCTGCGGCAGCCGGGCTGAGCTCGAGCTCGGGCCTGAAGGACGCCAACGTCGCCTCCAGCTCCGCCACCGTGCGCGGTGGCTCGGGCACGCCGAGCAGCGCCGCGGACACGCCGGTCTGGGCCACATAGGTGTCGGCGTCGGCGTCCGAGAGGGGGTAGCGGCCGTAGGCGCGATGCGTCCAGAGGAAGGCGGCAATCTCCGCGACGTGGATCCAGGTCAGCAGGTGCGGATCTGACGCGCGGTAGGGGCGTCCGCGTTCGTCCTTGCCACGCACCCGTTCGTGGACGGCGTTCACGCGCTCGATGAGGTCCGTGGCGTCCGGGATCGTGCCATAGGTGACCATCGCGATGTAGTTGCTCGTGCGGTGCAGGCGCCCCCACGGGTCACCCTTGTACCCCGAATGCCCCGCAACGCCCGCCATGGCCAGAGGGTGCAACGACTGCAGCACCAGGGCAGCGATGCCGCCGGAGAACATGGCTGCATCCTCGTGGACGCGCCAGATCGGGTCCGTCGGCTCGAACCAGCGCTCCCCCGGCTTGCCCCAGATCTGCAGGCCGCGCTCGCCGGCGTCCGAGCCCGCCACCTTGGCGCGCAGGGTTTCGCCCAGCTTGCGCTGGGCGGTGCGAACAATGGTCATGGTGTCCATTGTGCGCGGTCGGATGAGTGCCGGCTCACTGAGGCATTCGTGCCGGTCTGCGGGCAGGGATCCCTCAGTGAGCGACGGCTCACTCCCACTCGATGGTGCCCGGCGGCTTGGACGTGACGTCGAGCACCACGCGGTTGATGTCGCGCACCTCGTTGGTGATGCGGGTCGAGATCTTCTCCAGCAGGTCGTACGGCAGGCGCGACCAGTCGGCGGTCATGGCGTCCTCGCTCGTCACCGGGCGGAGCACGATCGGGTGGCCGTAGGTCCGTCCGTCACCCTGGACGCCCACGCTGCGCACGTCCGCGAGCAGGACGACCGGGAACTGCCAGACGTCCTTGTCCAAACCGGAGTTCGCGAGCTCCTCGCGGGCAATCGCGTCGGCCTCGCGCAGCAGGTCGAGCCGCTCGCGGGTGACCTCCCCGATGATGCGAATGCCCAAGCCCGGCCCGGGGAACGGGTGACGCCACACCATCTCGTGCGGCAGACCGAGCTCTTCGCCGACGGCGCGCACCTCGTCCTTGAACAGGGTGCGCAGGGGCTCGATCAGGGTGAATTGAAGGTCGTCGGGCAGCCCGCCCACATTGTGGTGGCTCTTGATGTTCGCGGTGCCCTCACCACCGCCGGACTCGACGACGTCGGGGTAGAGGGTGCCCTGCACCAGGAATTGGATGTCGGCCGCCTCGTCGATCTCGCGCACAGTCTGTTCGAAGACACGGATGAACTCGCGGCCGATGATCTTGCGCTTGGTCTCGGGCTCGGTGACCCCGGCCAGCGCGGTGAGAAACTGCTCCTCGGCGTCGGCGACGACCAGGTTGATGCCGGTGATGCGCACGAAGTCCTCGCGGACCTGCTCGCGCTCCCCCTTGCGGAGCAGCCCGTGGTCGACGAACGCGCAGGTGAGCTGGTCACCGACCGCGCGGTGCACGAGCGCTGCCGCGACGGCGGAGTCGACTCCGCCAGACAGGGCGCAGAGCACCTGGGCGTCGCCCACCTGCTCGCGGATCGCGGCCACCGACTCCTCGACGATGCTCGCCGCCGTCCAATTCGGGTCGAGGCCCGCGACGTCGTAGAGGAACTGGGCCAGGACCTGCTGTCCGTGCTGGCTGTGCAGCACTTCGGGGTGCCACTGGACGCCCGCGAGCCGCCGCTCGGCATCCTCGAATGCGGCGACGGGTGCGCCGGCGCTACGGGCGAGCGCGGAGAATCCCTCGGGCGCGCGTTTGACTGCGTCGCCGTGGCTCATCCACGTGGAGAAGCCGTCGGGAAGGTTCGCCAGCAGGGTGCCGCGCTCATCGACGGTGATCGGCGTGCGGCCGTACTCACTCAGCCCGGTCTGCGCGACCTCACCACCGAGCGCGGACGCCATCGCTTGGAATCCGTAGCAAATGCCGAAGACGGGGATGCCCAGCTCGAACAGGCGCGGGTCGACCTGCGGCGCGCCCTCGGCGTAGACCGACTGCGGCCCGCCGGACAGGATCACGGCAGCGGGCTGTCGGGCCGCGATCGACTCCACGGAGGCGGTGTGCGGCACGATCTCGGAGTAGACCTTCGCCTCCCTCACTCGCCGTGCGATGAGTTGGGCGTACTGGGCCCCGAAGTCGACGACGAGGACGGGTGCGTGCGCGGTTTCGCTGCTGTGGCTCACGGGCGCGATTCTAGTGCGCCCCCGTCTCCTGTCATGACGAGCTGCACCTGCGGCGGGTACAGGCCGAGCACCGTGAGTGCCGCCGCGTGGTTCTCGGGCGTGGAACCGGCGCAGGCGTCGGCGACGACGGTGAGGGTGGCGCCAGCGTCGGCAGCCGGGAGGACGGTCGAGATGACGCAGCAGTCGGTCGCCACGCCGGTGACGACGAGGGTGGCGGCCTCGCCGACGATCGGCGCCAGGACGTCCCACTTACCGAAGGTCGGGGCGTCCACGACGTTGGCGTCGACGTCCGCGAGTTCATCGACCAGATCGAAAGCGGAGTCATCCGCAGGGCGGTCGGCGAAGGGCCAGGCGGCCATGTAGGCGGCCCACGACCCCACACGCTCGGACGCCGCGGGCGGCACCCAGCGGGTGAGGATGGTGCGGCCGGCGTAGTGCGGCAGCAGAGCGCGGATGCGGTGGAGTGCGTCCGGCCACATCGGGGAGCTCCAGTCGGAGTCGGGGTCGGCGAAGATCCGCTGGGGGTCGATGACAACGAGCCAGGCGTCGCCGGTGGGACCGGTCACGCGCGCTCCTCCTGGCGCGCGACCATGGGTTGGCGCGCGATGAAGGTCACGGCGAAGCTCCCCACCAAGGCGAACAGGACGCCGAGGTTGGCCCACGGCCACACGCCGTCCCACTGCTCGACGCCGTCGACGATCGAGCGGGTTCCGAGGCCCAGCGGCTCAAGAAGGTAGCCCTGCCAGTTCGCCCACGCGGCGTCGCCCGCGAACATGTTGATGACCAGACCCCAGCCGATGGCGGTGGCACCGACCATGGTGGCGATCGAGACCCAGTCGAAGGCCCGGTAACGGCCCCGGGCGTCGAAGAGGGCGAGTTCGTCATAGGGACGCCGGCGGCTGAGGATGTCGGCGATCAGGATGCCCGCCCACGAGGCCATAGGGACACCCAGGATCAGCAGGAAGCTCTGGAACGGCCCGAGGAAGCTCTCGGCGAAGAACACCACCCAGATCGTTCCGATCGTGAGGATGATGCCGTCGATGGCGGCGGCCGCCGGGCGCGGGATGCGGATGCCGAGGCTGAGCAACGTGAGTCCCGATGAGTAGATGCCGAGCACGGCGCCGGAGACCAGGGCGAGGACGGCGGTGATCCAGAACGGGATCAACACCCAGATCGGCAGGATCGTGGCCAGCGTGCCGATCGGGTCGAGCTCGATACCAGCCTGCAAATCAGGGTCGGAGCCCGCGAGCAAGAGGCCGTAGAGCACGAGAACGACGGGGGCGACCGCGCCGCCGAGGGTGTTCCAGCCGATGATGGCGGCGTTCGAGGCGTCCCGGTGCTGGTAGCGCGACCAGTCGGCGGCGATGTTGATCCAGCCGAGGCCAAAGCCGGTCATGACCATGGTCAGGGCACCGACGACGGCCCCGACAGACCCGTGAGGCAGCCCGGCGACGACGGCCCAGTCGATGTGGCCGACGGTGAGAGCGACGTAGATGATCGTGATGCCGCCCGTGATCCAGGTC
>JAUNTP010000212.1:3950-5235 GCA_030538585.1 Mobilicoccus sp. | reverse complement strand
GGTGGAGGCTCCTCGACCAACGGGGGTGGTGCAATCAGCGCTCGTCGCCCCGACGAACCACACCCATCAACTCGCGCGCCTGGGCGCTCTCGACGATGTCCTCCAGCATCAGCGGCGACTTGCCCGGACCGGCGAGGGACAGGCGCCAGTTGGGGTACTCCAGGTGGGTCCCGGGCTGGTTCATCGCGCGGCGGTCGCCGACGAGGTCCGGGACGGCGACACCGACGAGCGCCGACGGGGTCTGGGAGACGTAGGCGTGCAGCGCCTCCACGGTCTCTTGTAGGTCGTCACCGCCGGTGGCGCCCTGGGGCGCGAGGACCCCCCGGTCCCGCAGAGCCCGCATCATCCGCTCACGCTCCTGCGCGTCGGCGGCGCGCTCGACCTCGACGGGGCGGGTGAACAGGTCGAGTTCCTCACGGATGCGCATGTGCTCGCCGGTGAGGTAGCCGGCCGTCGGCGGCAGGTCGTGCGTGGTGACCGACGCGAGGCACAGCTCCCGGTACCCCTCCGGGGCGCGCGGGGTGCCGTCGTCGTTCTCGAACCAGAGGATCGAGGTGCCCAACACGGCGCGCTCGCCCAGGTAGGTGCGCACCCAGGGCTCGACCGTACCGAGGTCTTCCCCGATGACGACCGCGTCCGCGCGCTCGGCCTCGAGCATGAGAATGCCGATCATCGCGTCGTGGTCGTAGCGCACGTACGTGCCCGACAGCGGCAGCTCCCCGGCGGGAACCCACCACAGTCGGAACAGGCCGATGATGTGGTCGATGCGCAGGCCGCCGGAGTGGCGCAGCGCGGCCCGCACCATGTCGCGGAACGGGGCGTACGCCAACTCTTCGAGGCGGTCGGGGCGCAGCGGCGGCTGGCTCCAGTCCTGGCCGCGTTGGTTGTAGGGGTCCGGCGGGGCACCCACGGTGATGCCGCGGGCGAACACGTCGCCGAGGGCCCACGTGTCGGCCCCCGACGGGTGCACACCCACCGCGAGGTCCTGCACCACGCCGAGCGACATCCCCGCCTCGACCAGCTCACGCTGTGCGGTGGCGAGCTGAGTGTCGAGGATCCACTGGAGCCACATGGCGAAGGAGATCTCGTCGGCGTGCTCGGTCCGCGCCTCGGCCACACCGGCGGCGTCGGCCCGCTCGAGCCCCTCCGGCCAGGCGTCGGCGTCTCGATGAGCCCTGAACAGGGCCGACCACGTCGCGAAGTCGAGGAGTCCCTGACCTTCGCGCTCGCAGAACGCGTCGTAGGCGGCGCGGCGGCGGGTGGTCATCGGGTGGGCGTGCACGAT
>JAUNTP010000212.1:0-3940 GCA_030538585.1 Mobilicoccus sp. | reverse complement strand
GCGCAGCGCCTGTTCCTTGATCTCCCAGGCGGTGTCGCGGTCGATGCGGTCGGAGTCGTTGAGTCGCGCGGCCCGCTCTGCCAGCTCGGCCACCTCGGCCCGCGTCGACGCCGGCAGGTAGGCGACCTCGGGAATGTCTTCGACACGGATGTAGAGCGGGTTGACGAAGCGGCGGCTCGTCGGCAGGTAGGGCGAGGCCTCCATCGGGGCGGTCGGCTCTGCGGCGTGAACGGGGTTGATGAGCATGAAGTCCGCGCCCAGATCGCGGGCCGACCAGGCGCCCAGCTCCGCGACGTCGCCGAAGTCGCCGACGCCCCATGAGTGCTGCGAACGCACCGAGTAGATCTGGTTCATGAGCCCCTTCGCGCCGTGCGCCGCCACCCGCTCGGGCAGGTTCAGGCGGGCGGGCGCGACGACGAGAGCGGAGGTCGTCACGCCGGAGCCGGGGTGGTCGGCGTGCAGCGTGTGCCACCCGAGGGGGACGTCGTCCGGCACCTCGAAGGTGGCCTCGCCGAGGCGCTCGCCGTCGACCGAGCGCGGCTCGACCCACACGTCGAGCTGCGAGAGGTCGCGCCGCGCGCCGACGCCCTCCAGCTCCACCCAGACACTCACCGGGTCGCCGTCGGGCACGTGGACCGGCACCCGGGCGGTGCTCCCCTGGGTGGCGACGACGACCGGGGGGAGACGACGACGCCAACGGCGGTCGGTGACATCGGTGAGGGCGGCGGCTGCGTCGTCGGTGTCGACTCCGAGGGCGGCGAGGACCGCCCGGATCGTGTCGGGCGCGACACTGACGTGCTCGCCCTGCCAGTCCCAGTAGTCCGTGGCGACGCCGTACGCGCGCGCCAGCTCGGCGAGGTCGGCCGGAAGTGAGGTGTCGGTCACCATGATCCTTCGATCGGAGGGCAGGCCACCGGTGATCCTATGCGTCAGAAGGTGACGCGTCTTGTCGGGTCCACCAGGGAAACTGGAGCCAGCCCGGCGGTCGTTCTCCTCGTGGGGTCGGGGTGGGGCTCGGAGGCGGCATCCCGTCGAGGGCCAGGTGCTACCCAGCACGTGTTGGCAGACTTCGACCATGCCGTTGTTCACCATCACCGGAGTCGACGTGGCCGAGGCCTCGTCGTCGGTTCTCGACGCCCTGGGCGCCATGACGTGGGAATCCACGCTCACCTGGCTGCTGGGTGTGCCGCTGACCATCGTCACGATCATCGTGTTCGCGTGGGTCATCCGTTGGCTACTGCACCGGGCCATCGACCGGCTCGTCGCGTCCGTCGTGGAGCGTCACACCGGCGCCGACACCACGACGTTCGGCGCGATCGACAGCGTCCCCACCGCCCAGTTGCCGATCCTGCGCCGCTACACGCGCCGCGCGAGCCGCGTCATCACCCAATCGGGCCTCGTTGCCACCGAACGGCAGAAGGCCCGCGTGACGACACTGGGGTCGGTGCTGCGCAGCATCGCCTCCATCGTCGTGTGGACGACGGCCGCGCTCATGGTCGGTGCCGAGCTCGGCCTCAACATGGCGCCGCTCATCGCCTCGGCCGGTGTCGGTGGTGTCGCCCTCGGTTTCGGAGCCCAGAGCCTCGTCAAGGACTTTCTGTCGGGCATGTTCATGATCCTCGAGGACCAGTACGGGGTCGGCGACATCATCGACACCGGCGACGTGGTCGGCACCGTCGAGGAGGTGACATTGCGGGTCACCCGGCTGCGCGACCCCGAGGGTGTCGTCTGGTACGTCCGCAACGGGGAGATCCTCCGCATCGCCAACCGCTCGCAGGGCTGGACGACGGGCATCGTCGACATTCCGGTGTCGCCCAAGGAGTCGCCGGAGCAGGTCATCGCCATCCTCGAGGACCAGATGACGCAGATGTACGAGGACCCGGCGTGGTCGAAGATCCTGTTGGAGAAGCCGAGCGTCGCCGGTGTCGAGACGATCAGTGCCGGGTCGATGACGATCCGGGTGTTCGCCAAGTGCGCGCCCAACCAGCACTGGGCAGCGCAGCGCGCCATCCGTGAGCGGGGCAAGAACGCCCTGGAGAAGGCGGGTGTCAAGGGGCCGTTGTTCATCGCGGGCGTCAACGGCAACACCGGCGGCCAGCCCGTCGTGTGAGGTGGTGCGTGATGGAATGGCGAGATGACTGAGGCGAGCGTGACCCCGTACGAGGCGATGGGTGGACACGAGACGTTCACCGCTCTGGTGCACGAGTTCTATCGCGGTGTGGCGGGTGATCCTGAGCTGCGGGCCATGTACCCGGAGGAGGATCTCGGCCCGGCGGAGGACCGGCTGCGCATGTTCCTCGAACAGTACTGGGGCGGCCCGACGACCTACTCCGAGCAGCGGGGACACCCCAGGTTGCGGATCCGGCACGCCCCGTTCGCGGTGACCCCGACGATGCGGGATCGGTGGCTGCACCACATGCTCGCCGCTGTCGACACCCTCGACCTCGCGCCTGAGCACGACGAGATGCTGCGGGAGTACCTGGTGCGCGCCGCCCACTTCCTCGTCAACGCGGAGGACTGACGCCGAGCGAAACGGCAGGCGCAGGACGCCCCCACCACCGTTGGTCGATCTCGCGACAGTTGGGCCTACCCTGACTTCGTGGACACCTGAGATAGCGGGCGTGGGTCCGCGGAAGGGTGCCTGATGGCAGAGCAGGGCAGGAAGCGTCGTTCGTTTACGGCGGAGTATCGCAGCGAGGCGGCGCGGCTGGTGATCGAGTCGGATCGGCCGGTGGCGCACGTGGCGCGGGAGCTGGGCCTGGGTGAGCAGTTGCTGGGTCGGTGGGTGCGTCAGGAGCGGGATCGGCAGGCGGGTGAGCCGGTCGGCGAGCTCGGGGTTGATGAGCGTGCTGAGCTGCGGCGGTTGCGCCGTGAGGTGGCCGAGTTGCGTAAGGACAACGAGTTCCTGGGAAAAGCGGCAGCCTTCTTCGCGTCGAAGCCACCCGCCTCGAGCGGTTCGAGCTGATGGCCCGGGAGAAGGCGAACTTCGAGATCTCGCGGATGGCGCGGCTGTTGGGTGTCTCGCGGCAGGGCTATTACGCCTGGGTCACGCGTGCCCAGGGCGGGCCGGGCCCGCAGGCGGCACGGCGGGAGGAGATCGACGCGGCGGTGCGGGCGAGCCACGCGGCCTCTGATGGGGTCTATGGGGCGCCCAGGATCGCGGCTGACCTGCGTGCGGGCGGTCTGAGCGTGAACGTCAAGACCGTCGCGGCCTCGATGCGCCGGCAGGGGCTGGAAGGGATCTCGCCGCGGATGTTCACTCCGGTCACCACTATCGGCGCGACCCCGACTCATCAGATTCCTGACCGCGTCCAGCGCTGCTGGGATACCGGCGAGTTGAACCGGGTGTGGATCTCGGACATCACCTACCTGCGCACCGGTGAAGGGTGGCTGTACCTGTGCGTGGTCCGCGACGGCTGCTCGCGGCGGGTGCTGGGCTGGGCGATGGACTCCCACCAGGACGCTGACCTGGTCGAGCGGGCCCTGCGGACCGCCAAGACGTTGCGGGGCATGACTGCCGATGATGTCGTTTTTCACGCCGACCGCGGCACCCAGTACACCTCGACCCAACTGCACCTGGCCTGTCGGGAACTGGGCATCGAGCAGTCAATGGGCCGCAGTGGGGTGTGCTTCGACAACGCCATGGCTGAGTCGTTCTGGGCCACGCTCAAGACCGAGTTCTACGACCGGCGTTCCTGGTCCACCCGCGCCGAAGCCCGTACCGGTGTCGCACGCTGGATCGAGGTCGTCTACAACCGTCGCCGTCGACACTCCACGATCGGCTACATCTCACCTGTCGCCTACGAACACTATCTAGATGACACGTCAATCATGGTGAAGCAAGCCGCGTAAGCGGGTCGTGTCCACGATTTGCGGAGAAGCCCAGACGGCCAGGCACATGCATAGGCGGGGTTACCCCCGCCGTCCCAAACCTACGGTT
>JAUNTP010000211.1 GCA_030538585.1 Mobilicoccus sp. | reverse complement strand
GAGCGAAGCGAGCGTCTCGAGACCATGGTGAGATGGTCTCGAGACGTCGCTAGCGCTCCTCCTCGACCAACGGCATGGGGCGTCGCATGAGTGCGCCGCTCGACGTCGTCCTCGCCCACACCCGCACTCGCCTGACCCGGGCCGGCATCACGTCGGCAGATGCCGAGGCCAGGGTGTTGCTCGCCCACATGCTCGGCGTCGATCGCGGCGAGCTGGCCCGGCGCCTCATCCTCGGTGGTCATCTCCCAGCCGACGTGGCGCCGACGTTCGCCGCGCTGGTGAGCCGGCGATGCGCGCGCGAACCCCTCCAGCACCTCACCGGGCTCGCCGCGTTCCGCCGCCTGGAGCTGCACGTCGGGCCCGGCGTGTTCGTGCCTCGCCCCGAGACCGAGGTCGTCGCAGGGCTGGCCATCGACGCGCTCCGTCTCGTCGATGGGCGAAGGCCGATCGCGGTGGACCTGTGCACGGGCTCGGGGGCCATCGCCCTCGCGCTCGCCGACGAGGTGCCCGAGGCGATCGTGCACGCCGTCGAACTTTCCCAGGACGCCCTCGCCTGGACCCGGCGCAACGTCGAGCACACCGGTCTGGAGGTCACCGTCCACGCGGGCGACGCGACCGACGCACGGTTCGCCGCAGTGCCCGAGCTGGCCGCGCTCACCGGGACGGTCGACGTCGTCGTGAGCAACCCGCCCTACATCCCGTCCGACATGGTGCCGGTCGACGTCGAGGTCGCCGAGCACGACCCCCACCAGGCCCTCTACGGCGGCGGAGATGACGGTCTCGACATCCCGCGCCGCGTCCTCGCCGCCGCTGCAGCACTCCTTCGGCCCGGGGGAGTCGTCGTCATGGAGCACGCCGACACCCAGTCCGACGCCCTCGTGGGGCACCTGCGCGCAGCGGGCGGCTGGCGGGAGGTGACCGCCCACGACGACCTCACGGGCCGACCCCGCGCAGTGAGCGCGCGTCGAGAGATGGCGTCCGGCATCCCAGGGACGTGAGGCGTGATCACCGCCCGCCCCGGCGGTGCGGCGGTCATGGGTTCGTCGGCCTCCTAGACTGCCGACCATGAGCCCCGTCATCGACACCCGCGACGACGACGGCCGCGAGCAGGGTATCCGCGCTGCCGTCGACGCCGTCCGCGCCGGCCACCTCGTCGTCGTCCCCACCGACACCGTCTACGGCGTGGGGGCCGACGCCTTCGACGAGGCCGCGGTCGCCGACCTGCTCGACGCCAAAGGGCGCGGCCGGGAGATGCCGCCGCCCGTGCTCGTCCCCAGTCCTCGCACCATCGACGGACTCGCCTCCTCCGTGCCGCTCTACGCCCGGGACCTCATCGACGAGTACTGGCCCGGCGCCCTCACCCTCGTCGTGCGGGCGCAGGCGTCGCTCATGTGGGACCTCGGCGACACCAACGGCACCGTCGCCGTCCGCATGCCCGACGAGCCCCTGACGCTCGCCGTGCTGTCCGAGACCGGGCCGCTCGCCGTCACCAGCGCCAACCGCACCGGCGAACCCCCCGCCCGCACCGTCGCCGACGCCGCCAGCCAACTCGGGTCACGCGTCGCGGTGTACCTCGACGCCGGACCGAGTGGCGACGGGGAGGCCTCCACCATCGTCGACTGCACCGGGGATGCACCCGTCATCCTGCGGGCCGGCGCCATCAGCGAGGAAGACGTCATGGCCGTGCTGCGCGGTGGGCGGCCGTCGCGGGGTGTGGACGACGACCTCGACGACGACGCCGATGGTGGGGAAGAGGGGGAATCGCCGCGCCCCGACGGGCGCTGAGCCCCCGATGCGCGAGTACTTTCTCATCTTCGTCGTCGCTGCGGCGGTGACCTACGCCACCACGCCGTGGGTGCGTAAGGTCGCCGTGCGCATCGGCGCGATGACGGCCGTGCGGGCCCGCGACGTGCACAGCGTGCCCATCCCGCGGCTCGGGGGAGTGGCGATGCTCCTGGGGTTCCTCGCCTCGGTGCTCGTCGCGGCCCGCCTCCAACACCTGTCCCAGATCTTCGCGACGACCGAGATCCTCGGCATCGTCGTCGGCGCCATCCTCATGACGGCCGTCGGCGCCATCGACGACGTGCGCGAGCTCGACTGGCTCACCAAGCTCGCCGGGCAGATGATCGCCGCCGGGGCGATGGCGTTCTTCGGGGTGCAGCTGCTCTCGCTGCCGCTGTTCGGGGTGACGATCCTGCCCGCGCCCGTGCTCATGGCGCTCACCATCGTCATCGTGCTCGTCACCATCAACGCCGTGAACTTCATCGACGGCCTCGACGGGCTCGCGGCCGGGATCGTCGCCATCGCGTCGCTGTCGTACTTCCTCTACGCCTACCAGCTGTCGTTCCAGTACAACCCGCCCAACGTGTTCTCCACGGCGACATTCGTCACAGCGGCACTGCTCGGATGCTGTCTGGGGTTCCTCCCGCACAACGTCAACCCGGCCCGCCTCTTCATGGGCGACGCCGGTGCCCTGCTGCTCGGACTGCTGCTGGCGGCCGCGACGATCTCGATGCTCGGCAACATCGACCCCAGCGTCGAAGTCGACCGCAACGCCAACCTCGCGCTCGTCATGCCGATCCTCCTGCCGCTCGCGATCATGTCGATCCCCCTGCTGGACATGACGTTGGCCGTCGTCCGACGCACGCGGCGGGGTCAGCGCCCCTGGCACCCCGACGCCCAGCATCTGCAGCACCGCATGCTGCAACTCGGGCACACCCACCGCGGCGCCGTGCTCCTGCTCTACCTGTGGGCGGCCATCATCGCGTTCGGGGTGACGTCGTTCGCGTTCGTCGACGGGCCGCTGCCCGTCCTTGCCATCATGCTCGGTGTTCTCGCTGCGATCCTGCTCACGGCCCGATTGCCGGAATGGCTCTCGCGTCACCGGCTGTGATAGCTTCCAAACGCCGCACCGACGATTCGTGACACTTTCGTGATTCAGTCATGTCTCAGGTGCGTCCCCTGCCCCCTTTCAGACGCGCCGCCCGCGGCGGCCCGGCCGAACGAGGACCAACAGTTCAGTGAAGCTCCCCACGAGCAGCTCCACCCCCGTGCGCACCGACGCCACGGGGAGCGTGGACGTCTGGGGCCGCTTCACGAGGGCCGGGGCGTGCGCCGTGGGTCTGGCCGTCGTCGTGGCCGGGGCGATCGCGCTCCCGTTCGGGATGACCGCGGCCGGCAGCGCGATCGCGGGAGCCGCGCTCGCCGGCATCTTCCTCATGGTCGGCTTCGTCGGTCTGCGCCTCGCGCTGGCCGCGCCCACGCTGTGGCAGTTGCCCGCAGCCGTGGCGCTGTACTCCACCCAGGTGGCGGTGCTGCTCGTGCTGTGGCTCTCGTTCGAGCGGGGCCGCCTCGACGTGCCGGCCTTCGACGCCATCGCCTTCGGTCTGGGGGCGCTGGCCGCCACGCTCACGTGGCAGGCGGTGCTCGTCAAGACCCTGCTGTCGGCGCGCCTCACCGTGAATGTCACCCCCTCTGCCGAGCCCGCAGGGGAGCGCGCGTGAACGACTCCCGCCCCTCGCCGCCGCAGCCAGAGCCCGTGCCGGTCACCCCGGTCCAGGGCGTTCTGGGCTACCTCATCGCGAGCCCCCTGGGCTTCGCCGCCATCGGCTACGGCCTGGACACCGTCCTCGGCACCGAGCGACTCACCGCCCTCGGCGCGATGATGGGCCTGGTCTTGGCGCTTTACGCCATCCACCTTCGGTACGGTGGAGCCGTGGATGACCGTCCGGCCCCGCAGGCCGAGCGCGAGACGGCGCAGGTCGGCTCCGCGGCCTCTCGCCGCGAGCCCGCCCCAGTCCGACGAACGACGAACGAGGAGACGACGTGAGCCTACTGACCAGCGCCCCGCTGCTGTCGGGAACGGCCGTGGCGGCGAGCGGTGACGGGTTCACCCCGCCGGGCCCGGCCGATTTCTGGCTGCCGATGTGGGGCGAGGGCTGGCTCCTGTTCACCCGACCCATGGGTGTGGCCCTCATCATCACCGTCATCCTCATGGGTGTCCTGTGGATGATGACGCGCAACGCCTCGGCCGTCCCCACCAAGGGACAGTTCGTCTTCGAGTACATCTACGACTTCGTTCGCAACGGCATCGGCCAGGACATCATCGGCTCCAAGGAGTTCCGGCGCTTCGTCCCCCTCCTGCTGAGCCTGTTCCTGTTCATCTGGTTCACGAACCTCGCCGGTGTCATCACCCCGTTCATGATGCCGGTGAGCGCCCGGATCGGGTTCCCGCTCGCGCTGGTGCTGGTGGCCTTCCTCACCTACCACTACGTGGGTGTGCGCAAGCACGGCCCCGTCGGCTACATCAAGAACATGGTCCCGGCCGGTCTGCCCGGCTGGATCACCCCGGCCATCCTCCTGCTCGAGCTGATCACGAACTTCATCACGCGGCCGCTCACGCTCACCCTGCGTCTGTTCGGCACGATGTTCGCCGGCCACATGCTGCTGGCCCTGTTCGTTCTCGGCGGGGAGTACATGATCTCCACCGGCCAGATCTTCCTCGTCCTGTCGGGTGTCGGCTCGCTGCTCATGGGTGTGCTCGTGGTGCTGTTCGAGATCCTCATCCAGTCGCTGCAGGCGTACATCTTCGCCCTGCTCACCGCCTCGTACATCGGGGACGCCCTCGCCGACTCGCACTGAGCCGGCCACCGCACTTTCCTTCCACAACCGCATACCTTGAACCGCCCCGCGAGGCCATCTCGCGAGGGTCACACTGAGAGAGGAACTCATGGAACTCATCGGTTTCGGCATCGCCACGCTCGGCCCGGCGCTCGCCATCGGCTGGATCTTCAGCTCGCTGATCCAGAGCGCTGCCCGTCAGCCCGAGGCTGCCAACATGCTGCGCGGCTACGCCATTCTCGGCTTCGCCGTCGCCGAGGCGCTGGCGATCCTGGCCTTCGTGCTCTTCATCGTCAACCTCTTCCTCTGACGCCGCCCGCCAAACGTCGGTAGGCGGATACTCGTGCAGAGCTGTATCCGCCCCGACCGGTCCAAGGAGAACACGTGCTCACAACGATGCACACGGCGGTGACGACGCTTCCGATGGCCGCCGGCGGCGAAGGCGGCGGTGGTGGCCTCGACGGCCTCGGCCTGCCGCTCATCCCGCACCCCTCGGAGGCCATCTTCGGTCTGGTGCTGTTCCTCATCTTCCTCGCGTTCGTGTGGAAGGTCGTCTGGCCGAAGATGGAGGCCGCGTACGCGGCCCGCACCGAGGCCATCGAGGGCGACATGGGTCGCGCCGAGGCCGCGCTCGCCGAGGCCGAGGAGAAGAAGCGTCAGTACGAGCAGCAGCTCGCCGACGCCCGCACCGAGGCCGCGCACATCC
>JAUNTP010000210.1 GCA_030538585.1 Mobilicoccus sp. | reverse complement strand
GACCGCGACGACCGCACGCGCCAGGACCGGGAAGAGCGCTACCCGCGCCGTGACGACCGCTACCCGGCACGCGACCGCGACGATCGCCCGCGCGACGACCGCGCCTACAGCGACCGCCGTGAACAGCGCGACCACCGCGACCACTACCGTGGCCCGTCGGACGCGCCTGCCGCGCGTCGGGAGCAGTTGCAGCGCAAGGAGTCTCCGGCCCCTGAGCCCGTCGACATGGAGACCAACGGCT
Organism: Mobilicoccus sp.; assembly: GCA_030538585.1. Taxonomy (GTDB): domain Bacteria; phylum Actinomycetota; class Actinomycetes; order Actinomycetales; family Dermatophilaceae; genus Mobilicoccus. Next base: position 5,125 of record JAUNTP010000210.1, on the reverse strand, counting down.
TCGCCCAGCTCGGGCTGCCGGAGGCCGTCGTGCGCCGGCTCGCTCGGGACGGGGTGACCTCGCCGTTCCCCATCCAGGAGGCGACGATCCCCGACGCGCTCGCCGGGCGTGACGTCCTCGGCCGTGGCCGCACGGGCTCGGGCAAGACCTACGCGTTCGGTCTGCCGCTGCTCTCGCGCCTCGCCGAGGGGGAGAAGTCGGAGCCGCACAAGCCGAAGGCGATCGTGCTGTCGCCCACACGTGAGCTCGCGATGCAGATCAGCGACTCGTTGCAGCCGCTGGTGCACGTGTTGGGTCTGCGGCACAAGCTCGTGGCGGGCGGTATGCCGTACCCGCCGCAGTTCGACGCGCTCGAGCGTGGCGTCGACGTGCTCATCGCGACGCCGGGTCGCCTCAACGACCTCATCGAGCGCGGCGCGTGCTCGCTGGACGGTGTCGAGATCGTCGTCATCGACGAGGCCGACCACATGGCCGACATGGGGTTCCTGCCCGAGGTCACGGCCATCATGGACCTCGTGCCCGCCGGTGGGCAGCGGCTGCTGTTCTCGGCGACGCTCGACAACGGCATCGACACCCTCGTCGAGTCCTACCTGAGCGATCCGGTGACGCACTCGACGGACGACGCGCAGGCGGCGGTGACGACGATGGCGCACCACGTGCTGCTCGTCGAGCCCGCGCACAAGAAGGTCGTCACCGCGCACGTCGCCAACCGCGGCGGCCACACGATCGTGTTCTGCCGCACCAAGCTCGGCGCCGACCGCGTCGCCGCGCAGTTGCGCGAGCAGGGCGTGTTCGCGGCCGCGCTGCACGGTGGCCTGGGCCAGGGCGCCCGCAACCGGGTTCTCGGGGCGTTCCGTGACGGCTCGCTGCCGGTGCTCGTCGCGACCGATGTCGCTGCTCGCGGCATCCACGTCGACGACGTCGGTGTCGTGCTGCAGGTCGACCCGCCGCAGGACCACAAGGACTACCTGCACCGGGCGGGGCGCACGGCGCGTGCGGGGGAGCAGGGCACCGTCGTGACCCTCGCGTTGCCGCACCAGAAGCGCATGATGAAGCGCATCGCCGAGCAGGCCGGTCTCGACCTGGAGCCGGAGCGCGTCGCGCCGAACGACGACCGTCTTCACGAGCTGACGGGCGCTCTGCGCCCCGAGGCCGATCCCATCCCGGAGGAGCGGTTGCGTCGTCTGCTCGAGCCCCCGCCCCGCCCGCGTCGCGGCGGCTACCGCGGCGGCGGCCGACCCGGTGGTGGCGGCGGTTACCGCGGCGGTCGATCCGGCGGCGGCTACCGAGGTGGTCGCGGCCGCGACTGATCGCTGGCATCGAGCGGGCCCGTCCCGGCGTGTCCACCACGCCCGGGGCGGGCCTGCTCTCGTGCAGCGGAAGAGTCGAACGCCGTTGGTCGATTTCGAGACGCTTCGCTCCTCGATCCGGCGGAGGAGGAGCGCAGCGACGTCTCGAGACCATCGAGACCTGACGTGGTCACGCGAGCGGCAGCCCAAAGACATTCGCTCAACTTTCGAATTGCGCTGTGCTGCAAGGTGAACCAGGGTGGCAGGGACAGCTACGACGATGAGGAGAATCCGATGCGCCGATCTGTCCTGACCACGCTGGCCCTGTGCGCCACGCTGGCCGTGAGTGCCTGTGGGGCCGACGAGCCTGACGGCACCGCCGACACCCCTGAGGCACCCGCGACACCCGACATCCAGGAGACCGCCGTCGGCGGCAACGTCGCGCCCGACGACGGAACGACCCTTGCGACCGCGCAGCTCGAAGCCGCCGACGGTCAGCCGCGCGGCACGGTGGAGTTCCGTGACGTCGACGCCGGCCTGCAGGTGCGGGTGAGCGCTGAGGGCCTGGAGCCGGGCTTCCACGGGTTGCACCTGCACGAGGTCGGGGCATGCGCACCCGACTCCCAGAACCCCAACGACCCGGGCGACGTCGGGGACTTCCTGTCCTCCGGCGGCCACCTCGGCGAGGGAGATCACCCCGAGCACGCCGGTGACCTGCCGTCGTTGCTCGTCATGGAGGACGGCACGGCCGAGTTGCATTTCGTCACCGATCGCGTCGACGCGGCCACGCTGCTCGACGACGACGGGACGGCCGTCATCGTGCACGGTGGCACCGACAACTTCGCCAACATCCCCGACCGGTACGCCGACGGCGGGCCGGATCAGGACACGCTGGGCACCGGTGACGCGGGCGAGCGCGTGGCGTGCGGAGTCGTCACGGGGCAGTGACCGCAGGGCCCGCGGAGCGGCTTGGCAGAATGGGTCCGTGAGTTTTCTGGCCGGCCGCCTGCTCGTGGCGACACCGCTGACCGGTGGTGAGATGTTCCACCGCAGCGTCGTGCTGCTCCTGCACCACGACGACGAGGGTGCGCACGGCCTCGTGCTCAACAAGCCCATCGCCGCGGGCGTCGATGCGGTGCTGCCCACCTGGCAGCCGCACGTCGTCGCACCCGGCTCTCTTTTTCAGGGCGGGCCAGTGGGTCTCGACACGGCGTTGGGGTTGGTGCGTCTCAACGACACCGACGCCGGTAACGAACTGGGGATTCGCCAGTTGTTCGGTGAGATCGCCGTCATCGACCTCGACGCCCCACCCGAGATCGTCATGCCCCACGTGAGCGCGGTCCGGGTGTTCGCCGGGTACTCGGGCTGGGGCGCGGGCCAACTCGAGGGCGAGCTCGAGACCGGTTCGTGGCATGTCGTCGACGCCCGCCCGGGCGACCCGTTCATGCCCGTGGCCGAGTTGTTGTGGCAGCTCGTGCTCAAACGCGAGGGCGGCACGCTGGCCTGGCACGCGTTCTACCCCGAAGACCCGCGCATGAACTAATCACTCGTGCGTCAGCGGCGCAGGGCGCCGGCGAGGTGCTTGGGGTGGAGGTTGAAGTGAGGGCGCGTCACCGGCGTGCCGTGCTCCAGGGCGCGGCCGAGGCTGACGGCGCGCAGGCCGCGGGCTTCGGAGATGCGCAGGACGCGGTCGAGCAGTTCGTAGCGGTCGATGACGGGCTCGGGCACCGGGTCGCCCAGGTCGGCGGGGCCGGCGTGGCCGTCGTGGAAGAGCAGGATCGTGCCGCGTTCGAGGTTGGCGGTGGCCTTCTCGACCCGCTGGTCCTGGGTGGCGTCGGGGTTCCAGTCCCAGCTCGTGCCGCTCCAGATCACCGACTCCATGTCGGCCTCGCGGATGAGGCGCCACGTCTCGATGGACTGGTCGCCGTGCGGCGGACGGAACCAGCGCACGTGCCGGCCGAGTGCGTCCTCGAGTTCGGCCTTGCCCCGGGCGAGGAGATCGCGAACCTCGTCGCGGGCCAGGGTGGGCAGGTGGCGGTGGTCCATGCCGTGCAGGCCGACCTCGTGACCGGCGGCGACGACCTCGTCGAGGAGGTCGCGGTTGGCGCGGACGCTGGTCATGAGGACGAAGAACGTGGCGGTGGCGTCGTGGTCGGCGAGCGCGGACATGACCGCGTGGGTGCGCCCGGGCGTGGGCCCGTCGTCGAAGGTCGGGATGATGACGGGCTGCTCGGTGGCGACCGAACTGATCGAGCCGACCGAGTCGGGCGCCTTCTCGAGCACCCGCATCCCGGCGAGCTTGAGCTGGTGGACGAGCGACATCGCGGACCTTCCCCCTGGCGTTGCTGTCTGTCGGCCGGACCCGCCGACCTGCGAAGAGCAGTCTCCTACGAGCGGCGGACACCCGTCCAACCGGGACGTGCACAGCCCCGGCCGAGCCTCGTTGGTCGAGGAGGAGCGAAGCGACGTCTCGAGACCATGGTGAGATGATGAGAGAGCCTCGACGATGGTCTCGAGACGCTTCGCTCCTCGACCAACGGCGGGGGCTCGTGAGCGGACGAGGTGGGGTGTGTCTCGGCATAATGGCGCACATGACCTCCACGCCGGAACCGGAGCCGCTGACCAGTACGGGCACGAGCACGTCGGTGCTCGAACGTACCGAGGCCGAGACCGACTACCGCACCGACTCGGGCGATCACGAACGCTTCGCGCATTACGTGCGCAAGGAGAAGATCGTCGAGTCCGCCGTCACCGGTGAGCCGGTCACGGCCCTGTGCGGCAAGATCTGGGTGCCCGGCCGCGACCCCAACCGGTTCCCGGTCTGCCCCATGTGCAAGGAGATCTACGAAGGCCTGCGCGCACCGCAGGACGGCGGCGACTGAGCGGCGCCACCTCGCTCGCGCGCGGCGGCGCGCCGGGGCCGCCGCGCCGGGTGAGGTGGGCGTCTTTCAGCGTTCACGGCCATGTCGGTCGGCTCGGTTAGAGTCGCCTGCGCCATGAGTACTTCTGCCGCATCGCACCTGTCGCCCGCCTTCCCCGAACGAGCAGCCTGGGGAACGGCGGGTGCGCTTCGTGCGTGGCAGGCCGAAGCCCTCACCAGCTACCTCGAACGCCAGCCGCGCGACTTCCTCGCCGTCGCCACGCCCGGCGCCGGTAAGACGACGTTTGCGTTGCGGGTGGCCGCTGAGCTGCTCGAACGCCGCATCGTCGACAAGATCACCGTCGTCGCGCCCACCGAGCACCTCAAGACGCAGTGGGCCGACGCCGCCGCCCGGGTCGGCATCCGCCTCGACCCCAAGTTCGCCAACAACGTCGGCGGACACAGCCGCGACTTCGACGGCGTCGCCCTCACCTACGCCGGCGTCGCGAGCAAACCGCTGCTGCACCGTGCCCGCACCGAGAACCACAAGACCCTCGTCATCCTCGACGAGATCCACCACGGCGGCGACAACCGCAGCTGGGGCGACGCCCTGCGCGAAGCGTTCGACCCCGCCACCCGCCGCCTCGCCCTCACCGGCACCCCGTTTCGCTCCGACACCAACCCCATCCCCTTCGTCAGCTACATCGCCGACGAGGCCGGGATCCGCCGCTCGGCCAGCGACTACACCTACGGCTACGGCGAGGCTCTCGCCGACGGCGTCGTGCGCCCCGTCCTGTTCATGGCCTACGGCGGCGGCATGCGGTGGCGCACCAAGGCCGGCGACGAACTCGAAGCCCGCCTCGGTCAGCCCCTGACCAAGGACATGATCAACCAGGCGTGGCGCACCGCCCTCGCCCCCACGGGCCAAAGGATCCCCACGGTCCAGCTCGCCGCCGAAAAGCGACTCACCGAGATC
>JAUNTP010000209.1:5027-5384 GCA_030538585.1 Mobilicoccus sp. | reverse complement strand
CAGGCCGTCGATGAGCGGCTTGTACAGCATCCAGCCGGGCACGGCCGCCACGACCAGGGCGGCCACCGCCACGAGGATGCGATTGCGGAGTTCACGAAGGTGGGACCCGAGGGTCATCCGCCCCTCGGGGTCACGCTTCTTGCGGCGCAGCGCCATCCGTCCGCGACTCAGGCCATCGGGGGACGGTACTGCGGGTCCTGCTCACGCGGCGCATCGTCCCGCACAGACTCGCGGTGCTCATCGCGAGGACGGTCGTCGTAGCGGTGCTCACGGTGATCGTCGCGGCCACGCTCGTCGTACCGGTCCTCGTAGCGGTCGGCGCGCGGGCGGTCGTCGTAACGGTCCTCACGCGAGCGG
>JAUNTP010000209.1:0-5017 GCA_030538585.1 Mobilicoccus sp. | reverse complement strand
TCGTCGTGCCGGTCGCGGGCCTCGCCGGCGCGGTAGGTCTCGCCGCGGCGCGCCTCACCCGAGACGGTGTCGCGGCTGGCGGCGCTGGGCTTGTCCTTCATCTCCTCGACCTCGGCCTTGAAGATCCGCATCGAACGGCCGAGGCTGCGTGCCGCGTCGGGCAGCTTCTTCCAGCCGAAGAGCACGACGATGAGGATCGCGATGACGACCAGTTCCATGCCGCCGGGCAGGGTAGGCATCTCGTTGACCTTCCGTTGAGGGTGCATCTGGGGTCGAACTCGTGGTGCCGCGCGTGGCGCTTTGTCGCAGTCTACGACTCCGCTTCGGGACAGCCGACCAGGAACGGCCACCGGGACCGCTCCCCTCGCCGGGGTGACCGACGAATTCACTCTCTCGTCACGGGCGATTCTCCGTACAGGTCCAGGGCCGCCTCGACCTCGTCACGCACGCCGGCCCGCAACGAGGCGGGCCCGAGGACCGTGCCGTGGCCGCCGAGCCGCAGCACGAGGCGCCGGATCCAGGCGGGGTCGGTGGCGCGCAGTTGGATGCGGGTGGCGTCACCACCGGAGGAGAGCACCTCGTGCGGGTGGTAATCGAGCACCCAGTGGGCCTGTTCGCCGAGGAGGACCTCGGCCGCGACGGCGTCCTGGCTCGGGGCGTAGAGGTCGGCGTCGAGGTCGCGCGGCGTCGCCTCGGGTGGCGGCGTGCCGTCGACGTCGAGCACCTCCAGGGACTCGATCCGGTCGAGCCGGAACAGTCGGGTGGCGCGGGAGCGGTGACACCACGCCTCGATGTACCAGTGGCCCTCGCGGCGGGTGAGCCGCATCGGGTCGACATCGCGGTCGGTGGCCTCGTCGCGGGTGGGCACGAGGTAGCGCAGCCGCAACCGTCGCCGATGCTGCAGCGCGGTGCGCACCGCGGGGACGTGCTCGATCTCGGCCTCGGTGCCGGCATCGACCCGGATGCGTCGGGCCGCAGCCTCGGCCAGTGCCGCGGAGGCGGGGTCCAGTGCCCCTTCGAGGGTCGCGATGGTCTCGGCGACCGTGTCCGGGTCCGCGAGACCCGGCACGTCGGCGAGGCTGCGCAGGCCGACGAGCAGCGTCAGCGCCTCGTCGGCGTGCAGGCGCAAGGGCCGCGCGATGGTGTCGGCGTTGCCGAGGTAGACGCGCCCGGACTCCCACTCGGCCTCGATGAGGTCGTCGGGCATGCCGCCCGGCAGACCGCACACGAAGAGCAGTTCGAGGTCGGACTCGACCTGCTCGACGCTCACCCCGAACCGCTCCGCAGCGTCGGTGAGGTCGACCCCCTGGCGGCGCAGCAGCCACGGCACCATCGTCAGCAGGCGCGACAGGCGGGCGGTCGCCGATTCCTGACCGGCTCCCCCGGTGCCCTTGCGTGCGGGGCTCATGCGCTCACCTCCCCATCGTGCGCGGCCCACACCGCGCGTAACCGTTCCACCACCGCGCGGCGCAGCTCCTGGGGTGCGTCGACGACGACGTCGGCGCCGTAGCCGACGATCTCGTCGGCGAAGGAATCGAGGTCGTGACCCGTGACGGCGACGAGATCCCAGCCCTCCGGTGCGGCCGACGGCGCTCCCGCGGGCGAGTCGGCGCGACGGCGCAGGGCGTGGCCGCGGCCCGGCCGCACCCGCAGCCGGGCGCTCACGGGGGCGCCGCTGCTCAAGGACTCGATGATCGCGGTGCGGGGGTCGTGATCGTCGGGCACCCCGTAGGAACCCGGCGGGCCGGCCGTCACCGACCCCTCGATGCGGTCGAGCCGGAACACGCGCGGCGCCTGCCGGTCGAGGTCGTGGCCGGTGAGGTACCAGTGGCCGTGCCACGCGGCGATGCCCCACGGCTGCACTCGCCGCCTGGTCGTGGGCGCGCGGCGACTCCGATAGTCGAAGGTCACCTCGCGGGACGTCACGACGGCCGACCGGACGGTCTCGAACGCGGGCTCGCTCGCGCCCACCCGCGCCTCGATGTGTTCCAGGCCTGTCGGCACCACCGCAGCGCGCTCGACCTCGTCGGGGTCGACGACGGCCTCCAGCTTGCGCAGTGCCCGCGCCGCGTCGGCGCCGAGGGAGGCCTGCGCCCACGTGCGGCCCGCCAGGCCCAGCAGGGCGAGCTGCTCCGGGCTCATCGACAGGTCGGGCAACGCGTACTCGGCGCGGTCGATGCGATAGGCCGGTTCGTCGTCGAAGAACTCATCGAGCGCCTCGGTGACGAGCGGGATGCCGAGCTCGCGCAATTCGTCCTTGTCTCGCTCGAACATGCGCTCGAACGCCTCGTCGGATCGGGCCGACCGGTACGCGGCGACGCGGTCGCGAATCGCGGCCTTGCTCAACGCTCGCCGCGTCGAGAGCAGCGCGATGACGAGGTTGAGGAGGCGCTCGGTCTTGGCCGCGGCCATGGGCGTGGACCTCATACCCCGCACGCTACCGCACAAGCGTTCGAGTGGGCGTCAGCTCGCGTCGAGGATGTCCACGACGAAGATGAGCGTGTCGTCGCCCTCGATCCCGGCGTCCGGCTGCCCGGCGTCGCCGTACCCGGCATCCGGCGGGGCGATGATGAGCAGGCGCGAACCGACCTTGTGGCCGGGGATGCCTTCGTCCCAGGCCGGAATCAGTCCGCCCTGACCCACCGGGAACTGGGCGGCCCCACCGGGGTGCTGCCCGGAGTAGTCGAACGGCTCCCCCGGGTTGTCCCATTTCACGCCCGTGTAGCTGACCCGCACCGTCTGGCCGGCCTGCACCTCGGGGCCTTCGCCCTCGATGAGCGGCTGCACGACGAGCTCCTCGGGCTTCGTGGCGTCGTCGGGCACCGTGATGACCGCGGGCTCGGCCGGGGTGGCGCCCATCTCGACCGTCGGCAGACCGGCGGGCGGCTCGACGGGCGTGCCCGTGGCCTCGGTCAGCGGGGTCTTGGCGTCGGTGACCTCGAAGTAGTAGAGCAGCGTGTCCTCGGGGGCGATGCCGAGTTCGGCGTTGCCTTCGTCGCCGACGGCCTCGCGAGCCGGCACCGCGATGAGGACCCGCGCGCCCACGTGGCGACCGACGAGCGCGGTGCGAATCGCGGGCTGCAACGTGTCGTCCCCGAGGGTGAGGCCGACGACCTGGTCGCCGAAGCTCGACTGGAGCTCGCTGCCGTCCTTGCCGTTGAGGAGCAGGAAGTGGGAGCTGATGCTCATGTCCTCGGTCAGCTCCTCGCCGTCACCGTCGGCGACGACCTTGTGGCCGGGCTCGCTCACGGTGAACGGCGTCTCCGGGAGGGTGACCTCGGGCTTGGCGCCCGGCTCGCCCGTCACATGCACGGGCTCGAGTTCGGCCGACTCGGCGATCGCGGCGGTGGTGGGCGGCGGGGCGTCACCCGCCCCGTTCTCGTCGGTGCCGCACCCCGAGAGGATCAGGGCGCACGGAAGGAGAGCAGCGGCGAGACGCATGCGGAAGGAGAACACGAAGACCTCATCGTTCGGGGTGACCGGCCGAATGACCTGTCTTTCCACGATAACCGGGTGACCGGTGAGCACCAATCGCGACGCGGGCAAGCCTCAGATCACGGGCGGGGTAGCGGCGTCCGGCGCGCTTCGCTCCATGGCGGCAAGGACGCGGTCGACCCGCTCGTCGGTGGAGGCGAACGGGTCCTTGCAGAGCACCGTCGTCGACGCCTGGTCGTTGAGGCGCAGGTGGCTCCAGTCGACGGTGTGGTCGCGGCCGTGCCGGCGTGCGGCCCGCAAGAAGCTCCCGCGCAGGTGAGCCCGCGTCGTCGCCGGAGGATGCTCCCGGGCCGCCGCCACCTGCTCGTCGGTGACGACACTCGTCGCCGCACCCTTGTCGCGCAGCCGCGCCACGATGCCGCGCCGCGGGTCCATGTCGTGGTAGTTGAGCTCGAGGTGGGCCACGCGGGCGTCGTCGAGCTCGAGGCCGCGCGCCTCGGCAAAGCGCGTGAGCAGACGCTGCTTGGCGACCCAGTCGATCTCGCCGGCTACGTCGTCGAGGTGTCCGGACTCGACCGCGGCCAAGGCGCGTTGCCAGAGGTCGAGCACCTGCTCATCGAGCGGTCGGCTCGGGCCGTGTCGGTCGAGGTGCTCGGTCGCGAGGTCGCAGTAGGCCCGTTGGATGTCCAGAGCGCTCGCCCGCTTGCCCCCCGCCACCTCGACGAGCCTTCGGCCGGTGACGTCACGGCTCACCGCGCGAATGGCGGAGATCGGATGCGCCACGGCCAGGTCGGGCGGGGTTGCGCCTGCTTCCAAGGCCCGGAGGACGAGGTCGGTCGAGCCGACCTTGAGCAGCGTCGTCGACTCGAGCACGTTGGAGTCGCCGACGATGACGTGCAGGCGGCGGTAGAGGTCGGCGTCGGCGTGCGGCTCGTCGCGGGTGTTGATCATCGGGCGCGAGCGGGTCGTGGCGCTGCTCGTGCCCTCCCACATGACGTCGGCACGCTGACTCAACACGTACTCGGTGACCCCGTCGGGCGAGGTGACGAGATGCCCGGCGCCGCACACGAGCTGGCGGCTGACGAGGAACGGCAGCAACCGGTCACCCAGCTCGTCCAGGTTGGTGCTGCGGGCCACGAGGTAGTTCTCGTGACACCCGTAGGAGGTGCCCGCGGAGTCGAGGTTGTTCTTGAAGACGTAGATGGACGCCTCGATGCCTTCGTCGAGCAGACGCGTGCGCGCCTCGTCGGCGAGGGCTTGGACGATCTGCTCCCCCGCCCGGTCCTGAGCGATCAGGTCGGGCAGCGTGTCGCACTCGGCTGTCGCGTACTCAGGATGGTTGCCGACGTCGAGGTAGAGCCGCGCACCGTTGGACAGGAACACGTTGGAGGACCGCCCCCACGCGACGATGCTGCGGAACATGTACCGGGCCACCTCGTCCGGGGAGAGCCGCTTGCGCCCGTCGGCGGTGGCAGTCACGCCGTACTCGGTCTCGATCCCGTAGATGCGCCGGTCCATGAGGCGACTCTACGGCCGCGGCAGTGGGCCCCGCCCCCCCGCCGTTGGTCGAGGGGCGAAGCGT
>JAUNTP010000208.1 GCA_030538585.1 Mobilicoccus sp. | reverse complement strand
GACTTTGTCTCGTCTTTTTGTTCGACTACGAGTCGGCCGGGCTTTCGCGGGGGTGTGGGGTGGTCTCGAGACGTCGCTGCGCTCCTCCTTCGCCGGATTGAGGAGCGCAGCGTCTCGAAATCGACCAACGGGGCCAGCCACCCCCGACGTCGATATCGCGGGGGTGGCGCTTCACTGACGCGGGGGTCGGCGGAGGGGAGGGTGTTACGAGCGGTCGCTGGAGTCCACGGCTTTGCCGTTGCCGTCGCTGAACTGCTTGAGGTCGAGGGCCGCGTTGACGAGGCCCAGGTGGCTGAACGCCTGCGGCATGTTGCCGTAGAAACGGCCCTCGCCGTCGATCTCCTCGGCGTACAGGCCCACCTCGTTGCGCAGCGACACGAGCCGGTCCATGAGCTCGGTCGCGTCGTCGATGCGCCCCATCCGGGCGTAGGCCGACACGAGCCAGAACGTGCACAGCACGAACGGGTGCTCATCGCCCTCGAGGCCGTCGACGCCGGACTCCGTGCGGTAGCGCAGCACGAACCCGTCCCGCAGCAGGTCTTCCTCGATGGCCTCCACGGTGCCGACGAACTTCTCGTCGGTCGCGTCGATGAACCCGACAGACGCGATCAGCAGCAAGGACGCGTCGACCTCGTCGGTCTCGAAGTGCTGTCGGAACGTGCCGCGCTCCTCACACCAGCCCTTGTCCATGACCTCGGCGTGCACCTTCTCGGCGACCTCCTTCCAGCGCTCCACGTTGCCGGGCAGATCGTGCTTCTCGCACGCGCGGATGGCGCGGTCCATCGCCGCCCACACCATGACGCGGGAGTGGGTGAAGTGCTGCAGCGGGCCGCGGATCTCCCAGATGCCGTTGTCGGGCTCCTCCCAGTGGTCGGCGAGGTCGTCGACCAAGGCCGCCTGCAGCGCCCACGTCTGCTCCCTCTCCTCCAGGCCGAGGTCGCGCGCCATCTCCAGGGCGACCATGACCTCGCCGAGCACGTCGGACTGGCGCTGGTCGACGGCGCCGTTGCCGATGCGCACCGGCCGGGAGTCCCGATAGCCGGGCAGGTGGTCGAGTTCCCGTTCGGGCAGGTCGTGGCCGCCGTCGATGCGGTACATGATCTGCATCTGGGTGGGGTCACCGGCGACGGCCCGCACGAGCCAATCCCGCCACAGGGCCGCCTTATCCTGGTAGCCAGCCGCGAGCAACGCCTCCAAGGTGAGCGCGGCGTCGCGCAGCCACGTGAACCGGTAGTCCCAGTTGCGTTCGCCGCCGATGTCCTCGGGCAAGGAGGCGGTGGCGGCGGCCACCATGCCGCCGGTCTCGGCGTCGGTGAGATGCCGCAGGACGAGCAGCGACTGCCGCACCGCGTCGCGATAACGACCGTCGTACTCGCACTGTGAGATCCACGCCTGGCACGAGCTGATCGTCTCGCGCAGCGCGTCGTCGAGGTCCGCGACGTCGTAGGTGTCGAGGTGGGAGCGCTGCCACGTGAAGTCGAAGTCGAGGACGTCACCCTCGGCGACGTCGAAGGTGTCCCCGTCGTAGTTCGCGCCCGGCAGGTGGGGGGCGCGCAGCACGAACTTGGCGGGCCCGGCGGTCGCGGAGAGGCGCCGGCCGTGACCGTCGTCGTCGAGGAGGTCGACCCACGGGCACCGTTTGCCGTACCAGGGGCGCACGATCCACTCGTGCCGCATCCGCACCGTGCCGGACACGCCCTCGACGCGGCGCAGCACGTCGGCCCGGTCGGGTGAGGCGGGCATGACGTCGGTGACGCGGACGGTGCCGGACGCCGTCTCGTGCAAGGTCTCCAGGACGAGCGTGTCGGGTAGGTAGCGCCGCGTCGTCGTCGCGTCCTCATCGGGGCCGATGAGCCAGCGACCGTGATCCGGAGTGCCGAGCAGCGCCGTGAACACCGCGGGCGAGTCGAAGTGGGGCAGACACAGCCAGTCCATCGAGCCGCCAGGACTGATGAGAGCACCGGTGCGTTGGTCGCCGATGTAGGCGTAGTCCTCGATCGGGGTCGGATTGCTCACGCGTCGTTCCTCCTGCTCGCCGAAGTCCCGATCGTCTCGCGTTCGGGCCGTTCGCGCCCGCCGGAAATCGCCCAGGTCGGTTGGGTCAGTTACTTCTCCGTACGTCCGACCTGCTCATAGGGTCGGTCCATGACCGCGCACACCGCTGGGCCGCTCGTTCGTACTCTCGCCGTCCTCGACGAGGGCGAGCCGGTCGCGCGGGTGGTGGCCGCGGTGGCTGATCTGGGCCGCGCCGACGGTGTCCCGGTCACCTCGGTCGTGGCCCATCTCGGGTCTGCGCCGTGGTACGCGCGGGAGGCCGACGAGTTGCTCGACCTGAGCGCCGCCGTCGGGGGTGAGGGTGAGGACTTCACCGAGCGGGTCGTCGCCGCGCTGGTGGCGGCGGGAATCGACGCCGTCTGGCCGGGGCGCCTCGTCACCCGCCACACCGATCTCGCCCCGTTCGTCGAGGCGTGCATCGAGGCGGGGCTGCGCGTCGCGGGACCGCTTCCGGCCACGCTGCGGCGCCTGCGTGATCTCGATGAGGTGGCGGCGTCGCTGGACCTGCCTCGATCGCACGGCCCCACGCCGCGCTCACGCCTGCTCGACATCGACGTCGTCACCGACGGCAGCACGGTCCTCACCTTGCCGCCGCGGGACGTGCTGGCGGTCGAGGGCGAGCACCTCGTCCTGTCCGAGTACCCCGCCGCGGGCGTGGGCGACGAGACCGTCGCCGCTCTCGACGCCGCGGTCCACCGCCTCGTCGGCGTCCTCGGCTACACCGGTGGCGCGACTGTCCGGTTCCGGCTGTCCGGCGACGGCACGATCGGGCTCGTCGACGTCGACGTCCTCGCCCGCCCCGAGCAGACCCTCCTGGATGAGTCACTGACGTCCGCGCTCGTGCAGATGCGCGTCGCCGCGCTCACCGGTCGACCGCTGCCGACCGAGCTGCCCGCCGCCGACGGGCACGCCATCGCGGTCGGCATCCTCGCCCGTGACCTGTCCCACGCCGACAGCCACGTGGTGCGCGTGCTCGACCTGCCGGCCGGGGTCGGCGTGCGGGCCGATGTGAGCGCTCGCGTCGGCGACCGGGTCGGCGAGCTCGTCACCACCATCGGCGCCTGGGGTCGCGACCGCGACCAGGCGCGGCAACGGCTCGTGCGGGCCGTGGAGCGCACGACCATCGTGCTCGACGGTGCCATCACCTCCCGCTCGGAGATCCTCCTGCTGCTCTCCCGGCCGGAGTTCGTGGCCGGCGACCTCGACGAGACCTGGTACGCCGAGCGCGTCGCCTCCGCCGATCTCGTCGCCGAGCCCGACCCCGTGGCTCTCGTCGCCGCCGCGGTCGAGTCCTACCAGGCCGAGTTCGCCTCGGTTCGCGCCACCTTCCTCGCGAGCGCGGCGCGGGGTCGACCCCAGCGACCGGAGGACGTCGGGACCCGCTTCACGCTCGACTACCGGGGCGCCGACTACGTGTGCGTCGTCGAGCGGCGCAGCAGCACCCGCTACCACGTGTCCCTCACCCACGGTGAGACGACGGTCGAGGTCGACTGCGTCGTCGACGTGCTCGGAGAGCACGAGCGGCGCCTCACCTGCGCCGGGCGCAAGCACCGCGTCGTCGCCGCCGAGCGCGGCGCGTCGATCCGCCTCGAGATCGACGGCCTGGCCCACACGGTGCAGCGTGAGGACGGCATGGCGGTGCGCACCGAGCGACCCGCGCTCGTGGCCGACCTGCACGTCGCCGTGGGGGACACCGTGGCGGTGGGGCAGCCGCTCGCCACGCTGGAGTCGATGAAGATGCTGTCGACGGTCACCTCGCCCCACGAAGGGGTGGTCGCCTCGATCGCGGTGTTGCCGAACACGCAGGTGGAGCGCGGCGCGACCCTGCTGCGCGTCCGCGGCGAGACGACCGGGCCCGCCCCGGGTGGTCGCACCGCGGAGAGCGCGGTCGACCTGAGCGTGCTCGCCGGGGAGAAGGGGGCCGCCGAGACCGGCGGGTCGCCCGACGCCGCCGAGGTGTACCGCCGGTTGCGCGACTATTTGCTCGGGTACGACCTCACCCCCGGCGCGCTGGCCGCCCTCCTCGCGGAGCAGAAGTCCGCCTCGGGCGAGGCCGAGTTGCTCGCCGTCGAGGACAGCCTGCTCGATGTGTACGCCGACCTCGCCGCCCTCTACCGCCCCCGCACGGAGGGCGACATGTGGCACGACGTCGAGGTCGACACCCTCGCCGAGACGGGCGACACCCAGGAGTACTTCCTCGCGTTCCTGCAGTGGATGGACGCCGATCGCGCTGGGCTGCCCGACTCCTACCGGGAGCGCCTCGCGCGGGCGCTCGCCCGCTACGGCATCCAGGATCTGGCGCCCGGGCCGGAGCTCGACGAGGCGACGTTGTGGATGTTCCGGTCGTTCGCGCGCGTGCCGAGCCTGTCGGGCGCCATCACGACGATCCTCGAACGCCGCCTGCGCTCCCCGGAGGCGGTGCGCGGGGCGCTCGGTGCGGGGGCCCGCGCCCGCCTGGAACGGTTGGCCCGGTCGGCCGAGGGCCGCGCGCCCGGCGTCGCCGCGCTGGCCCGCGATCTCGCGTTCACCCTCTTCGAGGAGCCGACGCTGGAGGCTGCTGCTGAGGCGGCGCGCGCCCCGATGCTCGACATCCTCGCCGGGCTGGCCGGGGGCTCCGAGGGTGTCAGCGACGAGGACAAGGCGGCCGCCGTCGACGCGCTCGTGGCCTACCCCCACCCGCTGCGCGCGCAACTGCTGCAGTCGTGGTTCGACAGCGACGAGGGCGACACCGACCTGCGTGAGGTGCTGCTCACCGTCGCGGTCCAGCGTTACTACCGCCACTACGACCTGCGCGACGTCGGCACCGCCACTTACGACGGGGTGTCGGTCGGGTTCGCCGACTACGACGTCGACGGGCGCCGAGTCCACCTCGTGACGACGTTCTCCTCTCTGTTGGACGTGTACGAGCTGGGCGCCACGGTGCAGGCGCACCTCGCCGACGTCGGTCTCCTCGAGGGGCCCGAGGCGGAGGCGACCGACATCGTCGTCGGGGTGCTGTCGTGGCGCCGTAGCCCGGTCAAGACCTTCGACGAGCTCGTCACCGCCACGCACGCGGGTCTGCAGCACGCGGACGTCGGTCGACGGGTCGCCCGCTTCGACCTCACGGTGACGAGCCGCGCGGGCACCGGCAAGGAGCACACCCGCACCCAGCACGTGTCGTTCACCCAGGACGGTGCCGGGGCGTGGCTGGAGATGCCGATCTACCGCAACCTGCACCCCTCGATGGCCGAGCGGCTGGGGATCTGGCGGCTGGAGAACTTCGACCTCGAACGCCTCGCCTCCCCCGAGGAGGTGTACCTCTTCCTCGGGGTCGCGAAGAAGAACCCGAGCGACCGCCGCCTGTTCGCCCTGGTGGAGGCCCGTGACATCACCCGGGTCGAGAACGAGGAGGGCCGCGCGTCCTACCCGGGCCTGGAG
>JAUNTP010000207.1 GCA_030538585.1 Mobilicoccus sp. | reverse complement strand
GAGGAGCGAAGCGTCTCGAGACCATTGCTGGCTGATGCGATGACGTGACCATGGTCTCGAGACGTCGCTGCGCTCCTCCTCGACCAACGGGGGATGGGGTTGACTGACGGGATCAGGTCACCATGGTCTCGAGACGTCGCTGCGCTCCTCCTCGACCAACCGGGGGGCTGCGCTCCTCCTCGACCAACGACGGGGGATGGTCTCTAGACGTTGCGGTGGTCAGCGGGCGG
The DNA here is from genome assembly GCA_030538585.1 of Mobilicoccus sp. Taxonomy (GTDB): domain Bacteria; phylum Actinomycetota; class Actinomycetes; order Actinomycetales; family Dermatophilaceae; genus Mobilicoccus. The sequence continues at coordinate 5,247 of JAUNTP010000207.1, read as the reverse complement.
GGAGTTTCGCTCGGCCGGTCTCGGCGGGGGGCTTCACCGGTAGCAGCAACAACAGGCCCATGAGGACCACCGTCATGATGCCGAGGATGCCCCAGTACTGCGCATCCTCGTCCTGAACGAGTCCGCCGAACCAGATGAACGCGCCGAACAACCCGGGAGCGAGGAAGCTCACCGCGCGGCCCGTCGTGGCGTACAACCCGAAGATCTCGCCCTCACGCCCCGGCGGGATGAGGCGCGCCAGCAACGACCGCGACGCCGACTGGCACGGCCCGACGAAGATGCACATCGTCAGACCGAGGATCCAGAACACGATTGGCCCCACGTCCTGGAGCAGGAACACCCCGACCCCGGAGGCGATGATGCAGATCAGCGACCCGATGATGAGCGTCTTGGGCCCGATGCGGTCATCCAGCACCCCGAACGCGATCGTCGCGAGCCCCGCGACGACGTTGGCGGCGATGCCGAAGATGATGACGTCGCCGGAGCTGAACCCGAACGTCCCCTGCGCGATGACCCCGCCGAAGGTGAAGACGCCCGCCAGGCCGTCGCGGAACACCGCGGAGGCCAGGAGGAAGTACAGCATGTGCGGGTATTCGCGGTAGAGACCGACGATCGTGCGCCACAGGGCCTTGTACGAGTCGACGATGCCGAGGGTCGGCGCGCGCTCGCGGGTGTGTGCCTTGCGGTCGGGCAGGGCGAGGACCACCGGCACCGCGAAGATGCCGAACCACACCGCGGAGAGCAGGACGGCGACGCGGATGTCCATGCCGTTCTCGGACGTGACCCCGAACCAGCCGACCTCGGGCTGGATGAACCCGACGAACAGGATGAGCAGCAGCACGATGCCGCCGATGTAGCCCGCGCCCCAGCCGAGCCCGGAGATGCGGCCGATCGTCGCGGGCGTCGAGACCCGGTGCAGCATGCCGTTGTAGTTGACGGTGGCGAACTCGAAGAACACGTTGCCGAGCCCGAGCAACGCGATGCCCCACCAGAGGAACGCCGGGTCGGGGCGCACCGTGACCATGAGCGCCGAGACGAGCACCACGAGCGCCGTGTTGATCCCCAACCACCACGCAGGTCGCCCCGCACGGTCGGCCCGCTGCCCGGTGATCGGGGCCAGCAGAGCGATGACGACACCGGCGATCATCATGCCGACCGAGAGCGCGGAGGAGGTCGAGGCCGGATCACCGAAGCCGCTGCTCGTGAGGTACACCGAGAACACGAACGTGGTGATGACGGCGTTGAAGGCCGCCGAGCCCCAGTCCCAGGCCGCCCAGGCGGCCACCCGACCCGCGGGCGGGTGGGCAGGTGTCGTCTCGTTCATGGGCTCAGTGTGGTGCCTGTGTGGTACCTCGGTCGTGAGCCTGCGCACTCAGAGCGCGGGAGACGGCGTCGCGGCGTTCGGACACCAGGCGCAGCAGACCGGCCGGTGCGTCGTCGTTGGCCTCCAGCCACGCGACCGTGGCCTCCAGGAGGGCGGCGTCGGCGAGCGGCATGGGGTAGAACCCCTCGACGACGGATTCCCCGATGGCCTGGGTGCGGTCGCGCCACATCGGGCGCAGCATCGCGTGGTAGCGCTCGACGTAGGGGCGCAGCAGGTCGACGTCGTGGCAGCGCAGGAACCCGTGGGCCGTGGCGTCGATCTGCGAGTTCGGCAGGCTGTCGCTCTCGACGGCGGCGCGCCAGGCAGCGTCCTTCGCCTCGGGGGTGGGGATGGCGGCGCGGGCCTGAGCGGCGCGTTCGCGGCCGGTCGAGGTGGCGTCGCGTGCCTCCTCGGCGGCGATATCCTCCTCGTCGGCCCGTCCTCCCGCCACGAGGGCGGTGAGCAGCGCCCAGCGCATCTCCGTGTCCACGGCGAGACCGTCGGGCACGTCGGTCCCGTCGAGCCAGGCGGCGAGGAGGTCGAGGTCGCGGGTTTCGCGGGCGTAGGTGGCGAACGCCGTGACGAGCTGCAGTTGGGTGTCGCTGCCCGGCTCTGCCGCCAGGGCCGCCTCCCGCAGGGCCGTCGTGGCGCGGTCGATCAGCTCGGGACGCACCGCCGGGTCGCTGTAGAGAAGCACCGCGGTGTCGAGGCGACGCAGGGCGAGGCGTAGCGATGTCGAGTCGAGTCCGTCGAGCACGGCAAGGAGGACGTCGACGAGGTCGCGTGCCCGCATCTCGGCGTCCCGGGTCATGTCCCACAGGGCGCCGAGGACGATGGCGCTCGGCAGCCCCTCGAGTCCGGCCGGGTGCGCCAGCACGGTCTGGAGCGACGTCTCGTCGAGGCGGATCTTCGTGTAGGCGAGGTCGTCGTCGTTGAGCAGGGCCAGGTCACCGCGCCGCAGACCCACGAGCTCATCGAGGTCGGTGCGCGCGCCGGCGACGTCGACCTCGATGCGCTCGCGGCGTACGAGCCGGTCGCCGTCGATGTCGTAGAGGCCGATCGCCATGCGGTGCGGCCGCAGCGCCGGGTGCTCCTCCGAGGCGGTCTGCTCGACGTGCGCGGCGCGGATGACGCCGTCGTCGCCAGTGTCGAGGACGAGCCGCGCCGTCGTGACGCCCGCCGTCTGCAGCCACACCCGCGTCCATTCCGACAGGTCACGGCCCGAGGTGGCCTCGAGCTCGGTGAGCAGATCTGGCAACGTCGTGTTGCCGTAGGCGTGCTTGGGGAAGTAAGCGCGCAGGCCGTCGCGGAAGGCGTCCCGGCCCACGTACGCGACGAGCTGCTTGAGCACCGAAGCGCCCTTGGCGTAGGTGATGCCGTCGAAGTTGAGGGCCACGGCGTCGAGATCGACCATGTCGGCCGCGATGGGGTGGGTGGAGGAGAGCTGGTCCTGGGCGTAGGCCCAGCTCTTGTCGGCGGCGGCGAACGTCGTCCACGCCTCGCTCCACCGGGTGGCCTCGGCGAGCGCGGTGGTGGCGGCCCAGTCGGCGAACGACTCGTTGAGCCACAGGTCGTCCCACCAGCGCATCGTCACGAGGTTGCCGAACCACATGTGCGCCAGCTCGTGCAGGATCGTGCCGGCGCGCCGCTCGATGACCGCGTCGGTGACCTTGGCGCGGAACACGTACATCTCGTGGAAGGTGACCGCGCCGACGTTCTCCATCGCACCGGCGTTGAACTCGGGCGTGAAGATCTGGTCGTACTTCTCGAACGGGTAGGCGAGCCCGAACTCGGACTCGAAGAACGCGAACCCGCGCTTGGTGATGTCGAAGATCTCCTCGGCGTCCAGGTGAGGGCGCATGGAGGCGCGGCAGTACAACGACAGCGGCACCGTGCGGCCGCCGGTGACGACGGCGTCGTCGACGCGCTCGTAGGGCCCGGCCACGATGGCGGTGACGTAGCTCGACAGGCGCGGGGTGGGGGAGAAGTGCCACGTGGCGGCGCCCTCGCCGGCCGGGACGGGATCGGGGGTCGGCTGGCAGGAGATCACTGCCCAGTCCTGCGGCGCCGTGACGACGAACGTGAACTCGGTCTTGAGGTCGGGCTGCTCGAAGACCGGGAACACGCGGCGCGCGTCGGGCACCTCGAACTGCGTGTACAGATACGCCTGGCCGTCGACGGGGTCGAACAGGCGGTGCAGTCCCTCGCCGGTGTTCATGTAGCGTCCTCGGGCCTGGACGACGAGCTCGTTGGTCCCGGCGAGGCCGGGCAGGGTGATGCGGCTGTCCGCGACGTGCTCTGCCACGTCCAGGCGGTCGCCGTTGAGGACGATCTCCTCGACGTCGCCGATGAAGTCGAGGAACGTCGAGGCGCCCGGGCGGCGGCACTCGAACTGGATGGTGGAGGTCACCGGAAAGGATGTCGAGGACGCGTCGGACGCACCCGAGATGTCCAGGTCGACCCGCTGGGCGGTGATCTCCACCAACCCCGCACGCTCGGCTGCTTCGTCGCGGGTCAGGTTCTCTCCGGGCATGGTGCGTCCTTTACAGTCGTCGGCGGGTCGATCCTGACACATGCCACCGTTCGTGGCCTGCGAGTTTCCCCTCATCGGGGACGCCGTGACCGTTGAGCGTGCCGGAGGCACCGCCCGTCCCATCCCTCGTGCCAGGGGTTGTCAGAAGACTGACCCCTGGTTAGCGTCCGAGAGGTGCCGAGCCTCTCCGCCCGCGCGTTACGCGGCCGCCCCGATCTGGTGGCAGGGCGTGCCTGGCGGGCGACGGTGCCCGAGCACGTCGCGCTCTCCTCCCGCATGGGCGTGGTCCTGCTCTGCCTCATCGCCGGCGCGCTGTTCGTCGCGGCGCGGACCGCCCCGGATGTGGTGCCCTGGGCAGCGTTTCTGCCGCTGCTCGTCATCAGCGGCGTGGTGCACCGGCCTGTGGAGCACAGCACGGTCGTCGCGTGTGTGCTCACGTGCATCCTCGTCGGGGGCGTGGTGCTCGATGGCCGCTCCGGCGCGGGGGCGTCGTTCGTCTCGGGCCTCCTGGTCGCGACGGTGACCATGTGGCGCAGCATCGCCCGGGCCCGTGTCGGGGTGACCGGCACCAAGGGTGAGGCGATTCTCGATGAGCTGCGCACGACGTTGGAGCGGCGCGGCACCCTGCCGAGGCTCGGGCGCGGCTGGCATCTGGACGGTTGCATCAGCGCCGCACACGGCCACCCGTTCTCCGGGGACTTCATCGTGTCGCACTACGACGAGCAGCAGCACCGGCTGGAGGTGGTGCTCGTCGACGTCTCGGGCAAGGGCCTGCTCGCGGTGTCGCGCTCGGTCCAGTTGTCCGGCGGGCTGGAGGCCCTCATGGGCTCGGTACCCCCCGAGGAGGTCCTCGGCGCCGCGAACGACTACGTGATGCGGCAAGGATGGGAAGAGGGATACGCCACTGCCGTCTACCTCGAGGTGCACCTGAGGGACGGGCGCTATCAGGTGTGGCGCGCGGGGCATCCACCGGCTGCGGTCTTCGGCCATGCCGCGGGCGGCTGGCAGGTGCTCGACGACCGGGTCGGCCCGGCGCTCGGCCTCGTGGAGAACCCCGTGTACCGCAGCGAGGAGGGGGTGCTCGGCGAGCACGACCTCATCTTGTTGTACTCCGACGGCCTGGTCGAACGCACCGGCCACGCACTGGACGAGGGCATCGTCGATCTGCTCGACCACGCGGGTGTTCTCGCGGCTCAAGGAGTGGAGGGCGGGGGCCGACAGTTGTGCGCTGTGGCAGCGTCCGGAGACCTGGACGACCGCGCGGTGGTCCTCCTGCAACGTGACGGATCGGAGCGGGTGACGGGAATCGAACCCGCGTAGCCAGTTTGGAAGACTGGGGCTCTACCATTGA